>PNAP01000102.1 GCA_003169735.1 Chloroflexota bacterium
TCGTCGAACGCGACTTCTCGGCGGCCGGGCCCGACCGTCTGTGGGTCGCCGACATCACCTACCTGCCGACCCTCGCCGGCTTCCTCTACCTGGCGGCCATCATCGACGCCTGGAGCCGTCGGGTGGTGGGCTGGTCGATGGCCAACCACATGCGCACCGAGCTCGTGACCGCCGCGCTCGACATGGCGCTCGCCCGTCGACGGCCGACGCCGGGCCTCATCCACCACTCCGACCACGGGTCCCAGTACACCAGTCTCGCCTTTGGCCGGCGCTTGGCCGAGGCAGGCATCGCGCCGTCGATGGGCTCGGTCGGCGACGCTTACGACAACGCCATGGCCGAGAGCTTCTTCGCCAGCCTCGAGAGCGAACTCATCGACCGCTCCGCGTGGGCCACGCGCGGCCAGGCGCGGCTGGCCGTCTTCGACTACATCGAGGTCTTCTACAACCGACAGCGCCGACACTCCAGCTTGGGCTACCTATCGCCCGACGCATTCGAAAGGAGGTACCGTCCAGCGACGATGCCTGCTGCCTGATCCGCAATCGTCCACGGAAGCGGGGCAACCTCAGACGTCACCGATGACATGTGATGACAGGATCGCTGTCAGCCCATCGGACACGCACGCGTCCCGAAGGACATCCAAAAACTCATGACGGGCGAGAGGGTCGAGGCTGGCGAGGGGTTCGTCCAGCAGAAGGATCGGAGCCCTTGTGCCGAGCGCAAGCGCCAGGCTGACCTGAGCGATCTGTCCACCCGAGAGTTCGCTGGCGGGCGACTCCAGGGGCACCGCCAGATCATCGAGTCTGCTCCCTGCGTAGGCCCGATCGAAGCCGGGCCTCAATCGTCGTGCGAGATCTAGATGCTGCGCGACAGTGAGCTCGCGATAGAGCGCGGGGAGCTGGGGGACATACCCGAGTTTGAGCAGCGCACGGGACCGATCCTTTCCTACGTCCACGCCAGCGACGATCGCCGTTCCCTTGGTCGCACTCTCGAAGCCGACCCAGAGCTTGAGCAAGGTCGACTTGCCCGCCGCGTTCGGTCCCACCAGGCCGGTGATAGCGTGCGAGGTGACCGCTACATCTATCTCCTGGAGAGCCCACCTCCCAGAACCGTAGCGCTTAGCCAAACCGATGCCTTCGAGCGCGGCCATGGCTGTCACCGACGTTGTCCTCTTGACGGGCCCATCAGGGAGAGTACTCGCATCTGTCTTCTCGTCGGTGTGTATGGTCCCCACGCAGCTGGACCACCCGGGCGGGCGTGGATCGGCACAATATCGACGTGGTACCCGCGGACACCAGAGCTGATGCGCGTCCGGTCGTCGCGGTGGCACGTCCAGCCGCTGGCGGTGAGCCGGCGATAGCGGTCGACCACCTCTCGAAGCGGTTCGGCGGTCGCGCCGCCTTCGACGACGTCTCGTTCGAGGTGGGACGCGGCGAGGTGTTCGGGTTCCTCGGCCCTAACGGCGCCGGGAAGACGACCATGGTGCGGACACTCGGCACGCTCATCGCACCGACCTCGGGCACGGCCATCGTCGCCGGCTTCCCGCTGACGACGGAGAACGGCGTCGAGATCCGCCGAAGGATCTCGATCATGCCCGAAACGCCGGGTCTCTACCTGCACCTCAGCGTCGTCGAGAACCTCGCCTGCTTCGCCGAGATGTACGAAGTTGCTGACCCCCGCGACCGCATCGAGGCTGCTCTCCGAGCGGTCCATCTCGACGATCGCGCCGGCGACACCTGCGGCACCCTCTCGAAGGGGCTGCGCCAGAGAGTCGCCCTGGCAAGGACCCTGCTCAGCGATCCGGAAGTGCTGTTCCTTGACGAGCCGACCGCCGGCCTCGACCCGGTCGCCGCTCGGGAGGTCCACGACCTCATCGATGACCTCCGGAAGCGTGGCGTCACCATCTTCCTGACCACCCACCGGCTCGAGGAAGCCGAACGCCTGTGCGACCGCGTCGCCATCCTGAACACCACCCTGCGCACGATCGGCCGGCCTGACCAGTTGCGCGATCAGCTGTTCTCCAAGACGCTGACGGTCAGGACCCGCGTCCCTCTCCCCGATCCGGGCAGCGCCTTCGGCAGCCTGCCGGCCGTCGAGAGCTGGCACGAGGAAGGCCCGGTCACGTACGTCCTCGCCGTGTCCGACCCGGATGTCGCAGCCCCGGCCGCGATCAGGAAGTTGGTGGCGGCTGGTGCCGACGTGCTGTCGATCGGCGAGTCGCGACACTCGCTCGAGGATGTGTACCTCGAGCTCATCGACGAAGTCCCGCAGGCTGCTCGCAGATGAACGTGAGCAGGCGGCGCGTCCGAGCGATGGTCATCAAGGAGCTTCGCGAGTACCGACGCAACCGCTCCCTCCTCTGGGCGATGGCCATCTTCCCGGTGGTCTTCTGCATCCAGCCGCTCGTCGTGGTGTTCACCCTGGCTTCATCCGCGTCCACCGAACTCGCGCACGAACACCTCTTGCTGTATCTGCTCGGGATCCCGGCCCTCGTGCCGGTCTTCGTCGCCGCTTACGCGGTGGTCGGGGAACGCGAGCAGGCCACCCTCGAGCCGATGCTCTCCACGCCGATCCGCAGCGATGAATTCCTGCTGGGCAAGGCGCTCGCGGCGCTGATCCCATCGCTCGCCATCGCCTACGCGGTCTACGCCATCTTTCTCATCCTGGTCGCAGCCTTCGGACGACCGGCCGTCGCCTCGGCGTTGTTCCAGGCGCCTGACCTTCTCGCCCAGGTGGTCTTCACGCCGCTCCTCGCGACATGGTCGATCTGGGTCGGCATCGCGATCTCCGCCCGATCGAGCGACATCAGGGTCGCGCAGCAACTCGGCGTCGTGGCGAGCCTGCCCTCGATCTTCGTGGTCGTCCTCGTCGCGTTCAATGTCATCCAGCCAACGCTCGGCCTGGCGGTGGGCGGCGCGGTGTTCCTGCTCGTTCTCGACGCCCTCGGCTGGCGCATCGCATCGCGGATGTTCGACCGCGAACGACTGGTGACGGGTACCAGGTAGACGTCAGACCGCGCGTTCCGGTCGACCGAAGAGATAGCCCTGTCCCAGCTGGATGCCCAGCCGCTGGAGGGTGTCCGCCTCCGCGCGCGACTCGACACCCTCGGCCACGAGACGGCAACCGGACTTGAACGCGAAGAACTGCAAGCCGGTGGCGAGCGCCTGGCGGAGGTCGTCGCCATCGATGCCACGAACGAGGCTGATGTCGAGCTTGGCGAAGGTCGGTCGGAGCTCGAGGATGTGGCGCAGGCTGGCGTAGCCAGCGCCCGCATCGTCGATCGCCAGGCCCACATCGCCCAGCTTCTCAAGAGCCTTCCTGACGATGCCGTAGTCATCGATGGGTTCGTGCTCGCTCAGTTCGAGCATCAGCGGTCGTGTCGATCCCTTGATCAGCTGGCGGAAGCCGCGATCGGCGTGCAGCACGAAGCCCGGTGAGAGGTTGATCGAAAGGAACGCACCACTCGGCAGTCGCACGGCGTCATCGAGGGCGGCACGCATGGTAGCCATCTCGAAATCGCGTCCGAGCCCGACCGCCGAGGCCTCCGCGAAACGGACCTCGGGTGGGATGCCATCGTCGAAGCGGGTGAGAGCCTCGAAGCCGACGATGGCTCCTGTCTCGAGTTCGACGATCGGCTGGAAGACCGGGTGGAACCGGCGCGCGGTGAGGACAGCTTGCAAGCGCGAACGCGTGTCTGCGACGTCACGCCGATCGGCGAACGCGGAGCCCGCGCGCGTGCTGAGGACGTTCGCGTAGTCGATGGCCGACGCCAGGAGCTTGGCCCTCCGCACGAGCGCCGACGTGCCCGCGTCATGACCGATGCCGATGGTCAGGATACCGACGAGGTCGTCGCCGGCATAGATGGGCGCGCCGACCGCGAGCTCCGGAGCGGCCGCCTCGAAGGCCGGCGTGTGGTCGCCGGCTGGGAGGGGCACGACATCCTCGGCCCAGGGTCCTTCTCGTGCCTGGCTCAAGACACGGCGAGCGAGGGCCGGCGGCAGGGCGTGTCCGCCGCGTCGGACACCGGCTGAACGGTCGAACGTGGCAAGCTCCTGGAGCTGGCCGCCTGCGACGAGTTGCAGGACCGAAACGAAGTCGCTTTCCGTCCTCTTCGCCAGCTCGCTGACGACGGCCTCGGCAGCCTCCTCCGGAACGGACGAGATGGTCAGGCGACCGAGGGCCGCGACCACGTTCGCGCGGACCTGGAGCTCATCCTCGACCACGCGGGACCACGCGACCTGTCGGCGCAGATGGGCGTTCACGCGCGCGACGAGTTCATCGAGCCGGACCGGTTTCGGGACGAAATCGTCGGCCCCGGCATCGAGACCCTGGATGACGCTGTCCTGGTCACCGGTACCCGTCATGAGCAGGATGGGCAGGGTCGCCGTCTCGGTTCGAGAGCGCAGGGCCTGGACGACTTCGGTGCCCGACATCCCGGGCATGCCCATGTCCAGGACGACGATACCGATGGTCTCGGTCCGGACGATATCGAGTGCCGCCTGGCCGCCGCGCGCCTCGAAGACCTCGAGTCCCGCACGTCGCAGGGCGAAGGCGACGAGACCGAGGGTGTCGGCATCGTCGTCGACCACGAGGACCGCCGCTCGGACTGGCGAGATCATCAGCGATCGGCCGCCGCACGCCGTGCGGCCACGGCCTTGTGGACGGCAAGCAGCAGCTGGTTCGAGGTGACCGGCTTGGCCACGAACGTCGCGCCGCGTCCCATGACGCGTTCGAGGTCGAGGGTCTCGCGCGTGTAGCCGGAGAGGAGCACGACGCCCATCAGTGGGAAGAGGTCCATCATCGCTTCGGCAAGCTCGGTGCCGGACATGTCGCGCATCACGACATCGGTGACGAGGACGTCCATCGGCTGGACCCGCTTCGCGGCAGCGATCGCGGCGGCCCCGTCGCCAACGGCGAAGACGTCATATCCGGCCCGCTCGAGGAGTTGCGTGGTCATCTGGCGGACGGCTGGCTCGTCCTCGACGACGAGCACCGTGCCGACACCGACGGTGGTGGTCACGAGGACGGCTGGCCGCTCCTCCGCTTCGGCGTCCACCCGCGGGAAGTAGAGCTTGAAGA
The DNA here is from genome assembly GCA_003169735.1 of Chloroflexota bacterium. Taxonomy (GTDB): domain Bacteria; phylum Chloroflexota; class Limnocylindria; order Limnocylindrales; family CSP1-4; genus Palsa-1032. The sequence continues at coordinate 5,078 of PNAP01000102.1, forward strand.
CCGAGCCGCGGCCGGGTTCCGAGTAGACCCAGATGTGGCCGCCCGCCTGGCGGACGATGCCGTACGTGGTGGCCAGTCCGAGGCCGGTGCCCTGACCGAGCGACTTGGTCGTGAAGAAGGGCTCGAAGATGTGCTCGCGCGTGGCGGGGTCCATACCCACCCCGGTGTCGCTCACGGCAAGCAGCACGTATGGCCCGGGCTTGACATCGACGTGCTCGATGGTCCGGGGCTCCTCGAAGGCGACGTTACCGGTCTCGATGGTCACCGTCCCGCCACTGGGCATCGCATCGCGCGCGTTGACGACGAGGTTGACGATGATCTGGTCGATCTGGCCGGCATCGGCGCGGATGTGGCCGACCGCCGGATCGAGCTTCAGGGCGAGCCGCATGTTCTCGCCGATGAGCTGCTGCAGCATCGGTTCGATGGTCGTCACCGCGGTTTCGATGTCGAGCACCTTGAGCGTGACGATCTGCTGGCGGCTGAAGGCCAGGAGCTGTGCCGTCAGGGCGGCAGCGCGCTCGGCCGCCTGGCTGATGGCGGTGACGCTGAGCAGCAGGCGATCACGATCGAGGTCGACCCGGTCCGTCGAGCTCAGGTCCTGGGTCAGCAGCTCGGCGTACCCGGCGATGGCGAAAAGCATGTTGTTGAAGTCATGGGCGATGCCGCCGGCGAGTCGCCCGATCGATTCGAGCTTCTGGGCCTGGAGCAGCTGGTTCTCGGCGGCTCGGCGCACGCTGATGTCGCGGATCGCGGCCGTGACCAGGATGCCCTCAGCGCTCTCGAGCGGGCTCAGCATGATCTCGATCGGGAACTCGCTGCCGTCCTTGCGTCGCGCGGAGAGCTCGATGCCGGTCCCGATCTGCTGGGCGAGGGCGTCAGCTGCGGACCGCAGGTCGTCCGCGATGAGCCGTTCGGCGAAGCCCTCGGGGATGATGTTGGTGACCGGCTGCCCGACGAGTTCGTCGCGTTGATAGCCGAACCGCTTCTCGGCCTGCACGTTGAGCAGGACGATGTCGCCGGCCTGGTCGACCACGACCATCGCGTCGGGAGCCGCTTCGAGCAGCCCGCGGTACCGGCCCTCCATCTGGGCGAGGTGCTCTTCCGCAGCTTTGCGCACGCTGATGTCGCGGATGGCCGCGGTCACGAGGATGCCCTCGGCGCTCTCGAGCGGGCTCAGCATGATCTCGATGGGGAACTCGGTGCCGTCCTTGCGCCGACCCGTGAGCTCGATGCCGGTCCCGATCTGCTGGGCGAGGGCGTCAGCTGCGGACCGGAGATCGTCGGCGATGAGCCGCGCGGCGAAGCCCTCGGGGATGATGTTCGTGACCTGCTGACCGAGAAGCTCGTCGCGTTGGTAGCCGAACCGCTTCTCGGCCTGCACGTTGAGCAGGACGATGTCGCCGGCCTGGTCGACCACGACCATCGCGTCGGGAGCCGCTTCGAGCAGCCCGCGGTACTTGGCCTCTGACTCCCGACTCGGACCACGCGTGGGCCGCTTCATCGCACGGTCACCGGATAGCGCCCCGCCGTGAAGCGCCCGCGCACGACCCGGCGACCCCGTCGCGATCTGGTGGGCGGCACATTCGGCACCGGGTCGAGCACTGCAGTCACCGTAAGCCTGCGGTCAAGCTCCCGAGCCCGGGCCGGTGAGATCCCGATCCATCGAATCAGATCCGTCGCCCCTCACGATGGCTCTCCTGACGGTGCGTTCCATAGCGGCCCGTCTCCGAACGACCATCGAACCTCAGCCCCTCGTCGTCAACCCGTACTTTTCCTGCGTATCTTCCCATGTTTCCCCGCGTTCCATCCCGTCACGAGCGTGGCTGCGCTTCGCTACCGCGCCTACTCCCTGTACGGGATGCGCCCGGCCGGAGAGCCCGCACCACCGGAGTCCGTCGGTCGACCGTCAGTCCTGGGCGAAGTTCGGATCCGGCAACCGCTGCCTGCGCGCCTGGAGTAGAGCGCCGCGCCCACCAGGATGAGCACGCCGGGCAGCCAGTATTGCCACGCGGTGCCGAGTCCCAGGAACGTGGTTGCCGTGATGATCTCCTGGAGAAGGAAGGCCTCCAGGAGTGCACCGGCATCGCTGACCGGACTGGCTCATTCACGCCGGGCAAGAAGGCCGACATCGTCGTCATCGACGGTTCGGCCGTCAACGTTGCGCCGGTCATCGATCCGGTCGCCGCGGTCGTCGTCGCTGCTGATACCTCGAACGTTGACATGGTGATGGTCGATGGCGTCGTCCTGAAGCGGGATGGCAAGCTCGTGGCCAACCTTGCCGTGCCGCGAAAGGCGGTCGAGGCTTCGCGCGACTTCCTCGTCAGCAAGGTCGAGACGCAGCCCGGCTGGGCCATCAACAAGCCCGCCTGACGTCGCGGAGCGGGCCGGCTGAGCACGGAGCGGCGGGCCCGGGGCCACGCCGAGCGGAGGCGGCCCAGAGGGCGACTTGGCTTGTGCGAATCGGGGAAGCGTTAACCGAACCGAGGGGCCGATCCGGACCGTCCTGGCACAGGCTCCGGCCGTCGCTGAGCGTGGCCTCCGCATCTGATGCGGTCGAACCGGGTGTCGTGGCAGCGAACCGACCCGCTAACGCTCCCCGGATTCGCATTGGGAACTTCGGGGCGGGAGCGGCAGGCAGGGGCAATCACGATCCCTTGATCGTGGCCGGCGAGCCGGGGGCATTCGCGAGACCAGGTCACCATCCCATGCAGCCCCGGGGTGACCGGGCGGAATGCCCGAGTCGGTCAGGTGGTCGGCCGATGCTAGACTCGGTGCCCGGGTTCGCGGCCGCCGGAAGGGGCCGAGACGTGATCGAGGAGTAACGTGGCAACGGTCAGGATGGCGGTATCTCGTAGCGCGACGGCGCTGCTATGCGTGATGGCGCTGGTACTCGCGGGCTGCGGTTCGAGCGACAGCACGACACCGACGCCGACCGCGACCGGCAGCGTGTCGCCGACCGCCGCGACGTCGCCGAGTGCCGTCTCGCCGAGCCAGACGCCGAAGTCGAGCGCGCACCCATCGGCGAGCCCTTCTGGCACGCCCGTTGTACCCACCGCAACACCTGGCGGCAGCCCGAGCGCTTCGCCGACGCCGGTGCCAACGCTCGACAGCAGCCACTGGAAGACCAACGCCGCGTCCAAGCCGTGCAACCTCCTCACTCTCAAGCAACTGGGCAAGGTCACAGGGTCGAAGAGCGTGAGCATCGATACCTCGTCGACCACGCCGACGGTCTGCGTGTGGGACGTCGCGAGCACGAACGGGACGAGCGCCACCGTGACGCTGACGATCTATCCGCCTGCCAACGTCTCCGCGCTGCAGGCGCTCATCGACCCGAACGACCCGGCCAGCGTCATCACCGGCAGCTACCCGACCGGATCGGCCGCGTCCGCCCAGGATCGGGTCATCCGGGACGGCGGCGGGTTCGAGCTCGATGGAACGGGCACCGTCAAGGGCGGCTCCTGGACGCTGCTCGTCGCGTCATTGGCCGGGGACGTCATCGCCCAGCTGTGACCGCCGACTCGGGCGTGAATACGGCGGCTGCCAAGATCCCAGCCTGAGCCGGCGACACTCGCAGCCCAGGGCCGCCTCCCCAGAGCCGCGCGATGACCGAACGATTCGGTCGCGCCGACCGTCAGATGGGGTGACGAGGGTCGCACAGGACGGGAGGGCGATGAACGAGCGGGCGGGGATCGACGGCGCCGCGCTCATCCGTCTGATCCTCGAACACCTCGACGAGGCGCGTCGCGTCGCGACGTGGATCCTCCACGACGTTGAGATGGCCGAAGATGCGGTTCAGGAGGCCGCGTTGCTGGCGTGGCATCGACGGGCGACGTTGCGCGATCCGGATGCCGTCGACGCCTGGTTCGGGCGGATCGTGGTCAACGTCTGCCGTGAGGAACTCCGCCGTCGCGGCCGCCGGCCACGTGTCACGCCTCTCGTCAGCGGCGCCGAAGTCGCTGATCTCCGCGCGAATCCCAGCGATCTCGGGGTCCGCGACGAAGTCGATCGAGCCCTGTCCCGCCTCGATCCGGACGAACAGGTGCTGCTCGCCCTCCGGTTCGGGCGGGATCTGGCGGTGCCCCAGATCGCGGCTCGTCTCGCCATCCCCGAGGGCACGGTCAAGAGCCGCCTGCACACGGCTCTCGCTCACATGAGCGCGGCGCTGGCGGCCGAACGGCGCGCGGAGGAGGCGACGGCATGTCCGATCTGAACGATCACCAGGATGCGCGTGACCCGGAGGCGATGCTCCGAGCGCACTACGCCGCCACCGATCCCGGCCCCGTCCCGGCCGACTTCGTGCGGCGGATCCAGGCCGATCTTGTCACGACGGTCGAGCAACGGGTGGCGCCGGTCGCGCTCGAGCGTGTCACGCGCCGCGACCACGGGGCCCGGCTCGGGTTCGGCCTGGCGGTCTGCGCCGCCGTCGCCGTCCTGGTCGTCGGCGTCATTGGGCTGCCCGGGCCTGGTGCCGCATCGCCGTCGCCATCGCTCGGCCCTTCGGCGATCGCGTCCGCCACCGCGACCGCGTCCCCCTCGGCCACCGGCCGACCGTCTGGGTTCCCTACCGATCCCGCGACAATGGCGTTCTTCGATGCCACCCATGGTCTGGTCGTCGGCAGGATCGGCAGCAGTGGCGCCATCTGGCGCACCGCGGATGGGGGCATCACGTGGACGCTGCTCACGCTCGACGCTCCCGGCCTCACGAGTGTCGCCGTCAACGGCAACGACGCATGGGTGAGCCCGGGCAGCTGGGGCGACCGCCTCGGGCCTGCGATCCTCGAGAGCCTCGATGAAGGCGTGACGTGGACCAAGGTGACCAGCGAGCAGCTCGACGCGATGACCTTCGTCGATGCCCTGCACGGCTTCGCCCTCCGGACCGTGAATCTCGAAGCATCGATCGCCACTTCAGCCGATGGTGGGCGCACCTGGGAGTCGGTCGCTGCGCCGCAGCCGTGCGGAACGGTCAGCGCCGGCGGCTATCAGGGAAGTTTCGTCCCGAGTTTCGTCTCCGCTGTCCATGGTTGGGTGCTCTGCGAGGGGTGGGCGGAGCCGGGCGGACCCGAAGAGCGGGGCATCGCGGAAACGACCGACGGTGGAAGCAGCTGGTCCTGGGTCGAACGCGTGCCTCGCGGCGACGATGCGTCGGACTTGACACTCTCGACGCCCGACCTGCCGTCCGGCTTGGTTATGCGCTCTGATGGCACCGGTCTCATCTGGTGCCTGGGCGGCACCCTCCTGCGCACCGAGGACGGCGGCCGGACGTGGACGAAGGTCTCATCCGCACCGTTCACGTTCACCGTCCAGCCGTGGATCGTGGCCTCGGCGGGCAAAGACGGTCCGTGGTACGCCATGCGTCCGGGAGCTGACCCTTTGTCATTGGAGCGGAGCGACGACGGGGGCAGGACGTGGAGCACGGTCGCGACAGGGCCGCGAGCCACCCCAGCGCCGACGCCAGTCACGCCCCCGGATGTCACACCGGAGGCGAGCCGATGACCATCAGCCGGTCCCATTTCGTCACGCCACCACTCTAGGCCTGGCCCGGCCGCGGTCGGTGGTGCGGCGGTGCGGTCCTGGCCCAGGATCGGTGTGGGGCGTCACGCCGGCTCGACCACCGGATCGTGCCAGTGGTCGCCGTGCAGCAGCACGTTCGATGCTTCGGGCGGGCCCCAGGTCCCGGGCTCGTAGTCGAGCGGTGGGCTGCTCTCATCGAGGATCCCGTTGACGACGCGCCAGGCGGCCTCCACCGAATCCTCGCGGGCGAAGAGCGACTGGTCGCCGCGCGTGGCGTCGCCGATCAGCCGCTGATACGGCGGACGCTCGCTGCCGCTCCGGTGCGACGCGAACAGCTCGACGGCCTCGCCAACGAGCGTCTCGCCGGGCTTCTTGGCACGCGCCCCGATCGAGATGGACATGTCCGGCGAGAGCCGGAACCGGAAGTAGTCGGCGTCGGGCGGCTCTGACTCGCCGAAGACCGACTGCGGCGGCCGCTTCATCTCGACGCGCACCTCGGTCGCGGTGACAGGCAGGCACTTGCCGGTGCGGATGTAGAAGGGCACGCCGCCCCAGCGCCAGGCGTTGATGTGCAACCGCAGCGCGGCGAACGTCTCGACGGTCGAGTCGGGCGCGACGCCGGCGACGTCCAGGTAGCCCCGATATCGGCCGCGCACGAGATCGCCGGGCTGGATCGGCCGGATCGAGTCGAGCACCTTGAACTGCTCGTTGCGGACGGCTTCGGGCGTGTGGCCCGATGGCGGTTCCATGGCCAGCAGGCTGACCACCTGGAGAAGGTGGTTCTGTACGACATCGCGGATCGCTCCGGCCTGGTCGTAGAACGCGCCGCGATCGGCGACGCCGAACGCCTCCGGCATGTTGATCTGGACACTCGCCACGTGGTCGCGGTTCCAGAGTGGCTCCAGCAGCGAGTTGGCGAATCGGAAATAGAGCAGGTTCTGGACCGGTTCCTTGCCGAGGTAGTGATCGATGCGAAAGATGTCGGTCTCGGCGAAGACCTGGTGGACGATGGCGTTGAGGGCGATAGCGCTGGCGAGGTCGCGCCCGAATGGCTTCTCGAGGATGACGCGGGCGCGGTCGGCGCAGCCGGAGGCCTCGAGGTTGGTGACGACCTCGGCGAAGAGCGCCGGAGGGATGGCGAGGTAGTGCAGCGGATGCCGCGCCGGACCCAACGCTTGCCGTAGGGCGCGGAAGGTCTCGATGTCGTCATCCGAGCCCTTGACGTACTGAAGGCGCGCGGTCAGCGCCTCGATCGCCGGCCCATCGGTGACGCCCGCGGCGGCAAGGCTCTGCCGCGCCCGATCGCGCAGCGCGTCCAGGTCGCCCGAGCGCGCCACGCCGATGATCGGCAGCGAGAAGCCCTCGTCCCGCACGAGCCCGAGGAGCGCCGGGAAGATCTGCTTGAACGCGAGGTCGCCGGTCGCGCCGAAGAAGACGAACGCGTCGGAGCGGCTGCCGGGATGGGTCGGCGAGCGGTCGCCTGGTCGCGGGGCGGCCATTACCTAACCCTTCTGTTCCTCGTGCCCGCCGAACCCGAGGCGCATCGCCGACAGCACGCGGTCGGCGAAGTCCGATTCCCCGCGCGAGGTGAAGCGTTCGTACAGCGCCGTCGTCAGGACCGGCGCCGGAGCGCCGACGTCGATGGCGGCGATGCTCGTCCAGCGGCCCTCGCCCGAATCCGAGACGCGGCCCTCGAAGCCCGAGAGCGACGCGTCGTTGAGGAATGCCTGCGCGGCCAGATCGAGCAGCCACGAGGCGATGACGCTGCCACGCCGCCACACCTCGGTCACGGCCGCGATGTCGAACTGGTACTGATACAGCTCCGGATCACGCAGCGGCGTGACCTCGGCGCTGACCTCAAGCGTCTGGCGGCCGGCGTCTGCGTGCTGGAGGATGTTCAGCCCCTCGGCATAGGCGGCCATCAGGCCGTACTCGACGCCGTTGTGGATCATCTTCACGAAGTGGCCGGCGCCGCTCGGGCCACAGTGGAGGTAGCCGTTCTCGGCCGAGGTCGGCTCGCCCGTGCGTCCCGGCGTGCGCGACGCGGCATCGACACCGGGCGCCAGGGCACGGAAGAGCGGGTCGAGGCGCTGGACGGCTTCGGCCGAGCCACCGATCATCAGGCAGTAGCCACGCTGCAGGCCGGCCACGCCGCCGCTCGTGCCACAGTCGAGGTAGTGGATGCCGGCCTTGGCAAGCGACGCCGAGCGGCGGATGTCGTCGACGTAGTAGGAATTGCCGCCGTCCACCACGACGTCATCCGACGCCAGCAGCGGCACGAGGTCAGCGAGCGTGCTGTCGACCGAGGCGGCCGGCACCATCAACCAGAGGATGCGCGGCGTTTCGAGCTGCGCTACCAGGTCGGCGAGCGAAGTCGCGCCGGCCGAGATCGCCCCGTCGGCGACGAGGCCGGCGACCGTATCGGCGTGTCGGGCGTACCCGACCACCGAGTGACCCGCGCGTATCCAGCGGCGCGACATGTTGGCGCCCATTCGACCAAGGCCGACCAGTCCGATCCGCACCGACGTCTCCTCTGCTGTGTCAGCTCACGACCGTCCCAGTATCCGTCCGAACGGCCGTCAGCCGACGACAGCGCGCTGAGGATGTGATGCCCAGCGCTACCCGAGCGCGCTCTTGAGCTTGGCGTTGTCGGTCGCGCCGATGGCCACCTGGATGCGACCGCCGTTCATGCCGATGGGCAGCATGACCTGGATGTTGACGCCGGCGTCGGCGAGCCTTCGGGCCAATCGGGCGGCCGAACCCGGTGCGTTGTCGGCCTCGGTCATCTCGATCTCCGTCTCGACCACCGAGTGGTCCGTCGCCGCGAGCGCGCGCCGACAGGCGTCCTCGTCATCGGGGATCAGGGCAACGATGCCGGTCTGCCCGTTGGCGATGCCGGCGATGCCCTGAAGGTCGACACCGGCGGCCGCGACCGCTTCGAAGACCTCAGCCGCCGATCCCGGCCGATCCGCGAGCGTCACGATGAATGCGCGCATCGAACAACCTCCGTTCCTGTCTCTTGTGAAGTGCGTTTGCGCCCAGCATCGCACGACGATCCGCCGGACCTAGTACACGGTCACCGTGAAGTCGAACTCGTTGTTCGTCTCGTCAGTTTCCGGCACGACACTCTGGGTGTCGGCAAAGATGCTGACGTCGCAATCTCCGGCGGTATCGGACGTGAACGAGATATCGAGGAAGTGCTCCTGTCCGGCCGGCAGCGGGTCCTCGTTGACCGAGGTGACGCCGCCCCCATTGGCACACTGGTAGGTCCAGGAGCCCGTGAACGCGCCGGCATCGCCTGGCCCGAGGTTCTTGAAGTAGGCGGCGGCCGTGATCTGGGTATTCACCGCCGCCGAGGCTGGGTAGCCGACTCCCGTGATGACGAGGTCCGGCAGCGGCGTCGGGGTCGGCGTGGGTGTGGGCGTGGGCGTGGGCGTGGGCGTCGGCGTCTCTGTTGGTGTGGCCGTCGGCCGCTGCGTTGGACGATGCGTCGGCTTCGGCGTCGGCGTCGGGGTCGCGGTCGGGCTCGGCGTCGCGGGGGTAGGCGTCGGCGACGGTGTCGCCGTTTCCGTGCCTGGGCTCGGGCTCGGCTGCGGGGCCTCGGACGCGGACGCCGCGACCGCCACCGCGAGGACGGCAGGTTGGCTGGGTGTCCCATCGGGGCGATACGCGATGACGAGGAGCGCGGCGGCACCGGCGGCGAGCGGTGTCCACGCAAGAGTCGCGTCCAGTCGCGGTTGACCGCTCGGACTTGGCGAGGTCGCCGTCGCGACGACCACGCCGTTGACATGCAGTTCGATCCTCGAGACACCGGTCGTGTCGACGGCATGGGCGGTGATCGAGACGGCCTGTCCGACGACGGCGGTCCCGGCGATCGGATCGACCGTGACGCTGGGCGCTCCGGTCGCTGCGGATGGAGTCCCGGCCGTACCTGCCCCCGAGCAGGCGACGATCAGCGTCGCCAGCACGACGGTAGCCATGACCCGAGTTCCGCGCGTGACCGACATCCATCCACCTCGATAGCAACATCCGGGAAGGCCGCGAGGATACGCCATCCCCCTGCTGTTGCGAGCACCCAAACGACCGCCTCGGTCGCGCGGTGCGCCCGGCCATGGGTCGCGCTGGAGCGCGTGCCGGAGCGCCGACATACACTCGGCGTCAGCACCGTGCGGCGTGTCCGAGTCGTGCAGGCACCACCCGTTCGCTGCCAGGGCTGGCCACGACCTGACCTCAGTGGTCGGCGATGGTCGTCCCTGACCGAGAAGGAGCGCCGCG
>PNAP01000105.1 GCA_003169735.1 Chloroflexota bacterium
GTGCGCAGCTTCGTCAAGTAACGCTCCGCGACGCTCGGGGCCGATGCAATACTCCGGCTGGCGCCTCGATCCCATCCTGTTCGGGGAGTCCGATTACGTCGCGCCAACGTCGGCGGTATTTCGGCTGTCCGTTGGGCTGATTACGTGTCTATGATGGAGCGGCGACGCTTCACCTACTCACCTGCTGTATGCGGCGCCGCCCGATGGAGGTGGGGTCGATGGCATGGCATCTGCCACGGATCATGAAGTCCTGGATCCGCAACTTAGGCATTTCGATCGCTGCCGGAGCCTTGCTCGTCACCGCCGTGCCAGCTGCCGTTTCGGCAGCGCCGTTAGGCATCAGGTTCGGGGCCGGCATCGGCGACTGCAACTTTTCGGGCTCGAATGCCGGTAATCGGCAGACGATCCTGCTGGTCTGGAAGGACAAAGATGGCAATCTGAAGTCGCCGCAGACGGTGAAATCCGACAAACACGGCAACTGGAACGGCCGCTGCGACTCCAACGAAGTGGTCGAGGTGGGCGACACCATCAAAGCCACCATCGGCACGAAGAGCCGCACTTTCCAAGTACCGGAATTGACGGTCGACGTCGATCGCGTCACCAACGTGGTGAGTGGTCTGGGTCCCGCCAACGACAGCGTGTCGCTCTACGCCTACTCCTCGAACAACAACGCGAACCAGGATGTCTCGACGGATCCGTCGGGCGCCTACTCCTACGACTTCACGTCCCAGCTCGACATCACGGGCGACGGCTGGGCGGAAGCCGACTGGTCCAGCCCGAGTGGCGACTACGTCTATGCCTACGGGAATGCCCAGTACGTTCAGGTGTGGGAAGGCCGGGCGCCGTATCGATCCGGCTACGTCGAAGCGCGGCCGGGGCAGGCCGTCTCGGTCGACCTGCTCGACGGTTCGCTCGTTCAGAAGGCGTCGTCCTCCGGCACGGCCAACCGCTACGGCTATGTCAACATCGATTTCCTTGACGCCAACGGCAATGTGGTCCAAGCGCTGGCGGGGGACACCATCGATGCGACCGATGTGGCATCCGATGCCACGTGGGTGCTACCGGCCATCAGCGTGAGCGGCGTGGCGTCGACGAACAGGGTCTCCGGTACCTGTCTCCCCAACGACGACTACTACTTCGAGGCCTACTCGCCGCAATACGACCGGGACAACTCCTTCAACGGGGTCGCCGACAGCGCGGGGAACTTCTCGCGCAACATCACCCACCAGATGGATCTCCAGTCCGGCGACCACATCGACGTCTTTTGCACCCTGTCCACCGGGGATGAGGTCGCTCGTCACGTGACGGTGCCCTAGCGGTCATCGCTGGATCGTCGTCCGAGGGCCTCCTCCGGTTTGTCTGGAGGGGGCCCTCGTGCACCCTTCCCAGGTCGGGCAGGACTGCCCTACTTCGGAACCTGCCCCGCCCTGATCTCTTTCAGACACCGCGCCATCTCCAGGACGACTGACCATCCGACGCGCCTGACGCAAACGTCATCAAATCGCCCGCGGCTCGTCGTGCTCGGCATCTCCGATGAAGGCGATCCTGCGGAGACGCACGGACGACTGCAAGAGTGGTGTGGGCACGACTACCTGAACTGGCCCCACTTAGGAGCATTGAGATCATCGACCGGACATTGACAGCGTGGGGACTATTTGCGACCGTGGACCGCATGAACGCGGGCGGGGTACAACGGCGCGGACTGACGCTAGCTGTGGCGATCGTCCTCCTGGCAGGTGCGTGCGGTTCATCGACAGCCGCGACGCCTGCGTCGCCCGCCATCCTTGGGGCGCCTCGCTCACCAGCGTCGACCACGGCGTCAGCCGCGACGCCGAGCGTGGCGTCGTCATCGCCAGCCTCGACAATGACACCCGCACCGACGGCCACCGTGACACCCGCGGCGACAGCCACTTCTACGCCTCCGGTAACGCCAACCGCGTCTCCGATTCCAACGCCCCAGGTGACGCCGAGTGCAGCCGCCACGCTTGTGCCGATGGCGGCATGGCTGCTCCAATTCCGTCAGGCTGGCTACTCCGCTGTGACCACGAAGAAGGTCAATGCGGACATCGATACCGCCATCGCAGCCGATCCAGAAGCAGCCGAAACCGTGCCTGATGCCCGCTCAGGGAGGACCTGGTCAGTTCTCGTCATCGGCAACTGGAAGATCTGCCAAACCGGAGTGATCCCGGACTTTGGCGGCGATCCGGCGGACAACATGGAACTCGGCTGCATCGGTGTCGGAACGTCTCTCGATGCGATGTATTCGGTCAATGGGACCCTTGCCTTCACGGATGCCCTACGTGACGTGGTCAACTATGTTGCAGAGACGTTTCCCGCCGCCGAAGCGGAGAGGATCATGCGCGGCATGGCGACCCCTTGACGTTCGCGGGAGGGATGGCCAGCCGTCGTCACGCAAAGCGAAGCTGCCCCGACGGCTGAAGGCTCGGGGAATCCCAAGAGCAAACCCACCGCGGAAGCCTCCCCTGGTGGCGACACCATCACTTGATCGAGCCGGGGTCATGGCGCAGGATCGGCTCCGTGCCGCCCCGGGCACTCGCTCGTAATCGGGCCTCGAGCGGACCGTTCCTCCCATGCGAGCGCCACTTCTCGCTCCTCCCGACGGCCTGCTTCGCTTCACCGAGTCTCATACCGGGAGCGCCGAGCGACCCGCACGGGAGGCGTTCGAGGCGGAATACGTGGCCGCGAGCCATGGTCTGACAATCATTGGTTCACACGGAGCGACCACCCGTGCAGAGGCAAGACGGTGTCCTTCACAGATGCGAGCATTAGGCACTGAACGCCGTCCAGCTAAGTCGCTCAGCGCAGGAGGATCGCCCTGTTGGGTCTACATGTGGGAGTTGGCACCGATTGGTCGAGCTGATGGTCGGCCATTGACCTCGGGTCATTGACCTCGGTCGACGACTGACCATACTGGTCGGGTGCACGCGCGCAGCATTCTCGTCGCGCTTCTCTCGCTCCCGTTGCTTCTAGGCGCCTTGGTGCCCGCGGTCCCGGTAGCTGGTGCGAGCGGCGATTGGCCGCAGTTCCGCGGCGGCCCGGCTCACCTTGGATACAACCCAGACGAGAGCATCCTTTCGCCGGTCAGTATCCGGCAGCTCCAGCCCGCCTGGACTGCGACGACTGGAGATCGTGTCTACTCCTCGCCGGCTGTCGCCGACGGCGTGGTCTACGTCGGCTCCCTCGACGGCAACCTCTACGCCTTCGCCGTCGGCTGCAATACCGGCGGTGGGTCCTGCACGCCGATATGGACGGGCACCACCGGCGGTGGGATCGACTCATCGCCGGCTGTCGCCGACGGCGTGGTCTACGTGGGTTCGAGCGACGGCGACCTGTACGCATATGC
>PNAP01000054.1 GCA_003169735.1 Chloroflexota bacterium
GAGGACCCAAAGCCAAGCCCTGAGATCGCGGCTCAGCACTTCTACTCGTCGATCCCAGGGTGGGTCTGTTCTGGGGAACGGACCCACCCGTTCATCTTTCGAGACATCCAGGCTCCCCGGACGGGCGCGCCCCGCATCCGCCTTCCAGTGGCTCGCGGGCCATATACTCTCGCCTTCGCGAGTCACTTCGAAGGTGAGCCCCGTCTGGCGGGAGGAGTCACAGATGCGCTCGGTCACGGTCGTCACTCTCGGTCTGCTGTGCGCGGCGCTGGTCGCGTGCTCAAGCGCGCCCGCGGCGACGCCGACCGGGGCGACCAGCACGCCGAGCGTGACCGTGTCCTCGCCCGTGTCCGGCGCGACCCTATCCGTCGGTGTTGCCGTGCCGGTCCTCGTCAGCGCGACCGACTCGATCGGCGTCGCGAGGGTGGATCTCAGCGTCGATGGCGTGGCCGTCGACAGCTACACGACGCCGACGCCGCAGGGTCAGCCGACTGTCGCCGCGCAACTCAGCTGGACGCCCGTCGCCGCCGGAGCCCACGCCCTCAGCGTCATCGCGTACCGCCAGGACGGAACTGCCAGCAGTCCGGCGGTCGTGGCGGTCACCGTCTCGAGCGCGGGAACCGCGTCGCCCGGCGAGTCGGCGAGCCCCTCCCCCACGCAAACCGAACCGGCAGCGACCGACACGCCCGGCCCAACGGCGAGCCCCACCGCAACGCCGACGCCGACCCCGACCCCGACTCCAACGCGGCGTCCGACGCACGCACCGACCCCGTCCCCGGTGCCTTTCGTCGACCTGCAGCCGGGCTTCTACAACATCACGACCGGCAATGAGGTCGGCGTCAACTACGTCTTCGTGGCTGTGACGCTCAAGAACTTCGGGAACGCCAAGGCCGGGCCGTTCGATGTCGAGGTGACCTGCCGCGGGACCACGTCGGCGCCGCAGCAGCTGACCGGTCTCGGCGCGGGTAAGCAGGTCAACCTCGTGTTCTCATTCTCGGCCGACGCGGCAGCCGGTCCCGATGGAGCGTCGAAGTGGGTCGTCGACGCGCAGAACCAGGTCACCGAATCTCGCGAAGACAACAACGAGCAAGACATCAGCGACGATCCCGATCCGGACACCGGCGCACCCGCGCCCTGCACGCCGACCACCTAGCGGCTCACGACTCGGGTCCCGCCGCTGCGATTCCCTGTTTCGGGGCTCTCGGCACGTGGCTATCCTGCCCGCAAGGGAGGGACCGGGTCGTCCGCACTCGGCCCTTCGAAGGCAAGGAGGGGAGCGATGTCGGAAACCTCGCGGTTCGCCGGACGGTCAGGTCGCCGCCGGCTCGGAGTCGTCGTCGGCCTCATCGGCTTGTTCGTGCTCGTCGGATCGGTGGCCTATGCGTCCATCCCCAAGGGTGGCGTGTTCACCGGGTGCTATGTCACCACGACGGGGGCTCTGCGGGTCATCGATTCGACCAAGGACTGCAAGTCGACCGAGACCAAGATCACCTGGAACCAGACCGGCGTGCCCGGAGCGGCTGGCTCGCCAGGTCCATCGGGAGCCCCCGGGACAGACGGCCAGGACGGCGCCCAGGGTCCGCAGGGGCCGCAGGGAGTGGCCGGCCCGCCAGGGAGCAGCGGACCAGAGATCGATGTCATCGGCTCGTTCACGGCGACGAGCCTCCAGGGTGGTCCGATCGCCGGGAACAAGGGCAATGACATCCCGTTCGTTGCGCTCGATTGGGGAGTCAACGCACCCTTTGACACCACGACCGGCCTGCCGACGGGCAAGCGCCAGCACAAGCCCATCATCCTCACTCACGCGCTCGACATGGCGAGTCCGCTGTTCATGCAGGCGATCTTCAACAGCCAGACGCTGACGTCGGTCGTCATCAGCCTCAAGCTGACCGGCCAAACAGAGCCGTACGCGACGGTCACGCTGGTGAACGCCCACGCCTCGGATTTCCACACCCACACCATCGGCAGAGTGCAATACGAGGACATCTCGTTCGTGTATCAGAAGATCACCTGGACGTATGGTGAGATCACCGCACAGGACGACTGGTCGGCCCCGATCGCGAAGTGATCGACGCGGTGGCCTGAAATGCGGAAGGAGGGCTCGAAAGGGCCCTCCTTCTTGCGGAGGGGACGCCCGCCGCGCCGCTAGGAGGGAAGGCAGAGGGCGATCACCGTCAGGACCCGCGGGTTGCCGTCGTCGCTCTTGCCGGCGACATACCAATACGTTCCATCTCCGGTCGGGGTGATGTTCTCGATGGTGCCGAAGTACCCCGTCGTCGGCGAGTAGGGTGGCGGCGGTCCAGGCGACCAGAACGCACCGCCGGTGACGACGTGCTTTCCGGACGGGCAATGGACGTAAACGTCGGCGGTATCGTCGGCGGCGCTATCGTCGAGCACAGTGACGTGCTCGACCACCTGCTGGTAGGTACCTACCGAGCGACTCGGGCGACACAGTGCCGAGACCTTGAGATCGAGTGCGGTCGTGCCGCCGTTGTAGGCCGACGCGTACCACCCCTTGCCGCTCTTATTGGGGTAGGACTGCTGAAGGAACAGGTCCTGGGCCGCGCTCGGGTCGAGTTCGGGATGCAGCAGCGCGGCGCCACCCGCCACGACCTCCTGGCCCGCAGGACACTTGACGCTCGTGCGACCGAATGACTCGGCGAAGGAGACCGTGCTCGTCTGGACCGAATACGTGCCGACCGAGCCCGAGGGCAGGCAATCGGCGAGCACCGTCAGGATGAGTGACGCGCCGGCCAGATTGGCGCCAGTCACGGACCAGCCGCGAGCGTTGGCCGTGGGCGCGGACGCGATGATCGTTGTCTCGAGGGATGAATCGCCGTTCTGTCCGATCTGGTGCCAGTAGGCCCCACCGGTGACGATCCGATCACCGGCCGGGCACACGGCCTGGAGCACGATCGTGTCTCCCGATGGCACAGTGCCACTCTTGAGCCTCTGGTCGTACGAGCCGGGGTGGATGGCCGCCCCGGCCGTGGCGGTCGCCGCGACGATCCCCACGACGGCGATGATGGCCGCCGCCGCTGCGCGCCGTCTCACTCGGGTTATGGCCATCACGCCAGGCATGTCTCTCCTCGACTGCAAAGGTACCGTCAGGCGGCCGACGGTACGCTCGCTGCTGGACATCGTCAATCGCACGTGACGAACTCGTCATGACACCCACGTCGGCCAGCGGCACCATCCACTCGGGTCGCCCTACCTGATTCACGCTGGCGACATTCACGCTGGCGACGATCGGTCGCCCGCCCGTGCGATCGGGAGCGGCCCGGGCTGGAGGGCAGCCGAGCTTTCTAAGGAGGCAACATGTTCAAGGCAACGAAATGGATCTTGCTCCCGGCGGTGGTCGCCCTCGTCGCCATCGGGGCCGGGGTCGGGGGCGCGACCACCAGCGCTGCGGCGACGATCGATGCCAGGGGACCTGCGCGGGTCCAGCTTGGATCGGCTGGGCAGTTCGTGATCCTGTCGAAATCGGGCATCACCAACGTCCCGACCTCTGCGATCACCGGGAATATCGGGACGAGCCCGATCACCGGGGCCGCCATGATGGGAATCACCTGTGGCCAGGTGACCGGGACGATCTACACCGTCAATGCTGCCGGTCCGCCATGCCGGGTGATCCGCCCATCGATGCTCACCACCGCGGTCCTCGACATGCAGACGGCGTATCGAGATGCTGCCGGACGACAGCATCCGAAAGCGACTGAACTGGGCGCTGGAGAGATCGGCGGATTGACCATCGCTCCGGGCCTCTACAAGTGGGGCGGGAGCGTCCTGATCACCACGAACGTCACACTCAGCGGCGGACCGAACGATGTCTGGATCTTCCAGATCGCAGGCAAGCTCAAGGAAGCCAACGGCATGAGGGTCATCCTGACCGGTGGCGCACGGGCCAGGAACATCTTCTGGCAGGTCGCCGGTGTGGTGTCCATCGGCACGACCGCGCACTTTCACGGAGTCATCCTGGCCAAGACGAACATCTCGCTCAAGACCGGGGCGGTCGTGAACGGCCGACTGTTTGCGCAGACTGCGGTCACTCTCCAGATGAATCGGGTCACGCAGCCCCCCGCAGCCATCGGTCGAGGATCGAATCCCAGTCAGCCGCTCCGGCATGGAACAGGAACGGGTACGGGTATCGACCGATCAGGTCCAGCACGCGCGTCGAGCGTTCGCAGAGGTCGAACGAGAGCCGTTTCGCGCTGAGCCAGCCTTGGGCCGCGCGGTAGTCACCAGCCCGCGCCTGGCTCTTGGATAGGCACTCAGTATCGTCGCGCGACAGATCGGGCCGGCAGAAGTCGAGCGCTCCTCGTCTTTTGCCGGCTCGGTCGTCGTGTCGGCGCCGTAACGCTTTCCGGACGGATGGGACCCACTCTGGGCACCTGACCTGGCGGTCGGTTCGAACAGCACAGAAGGGCGGCCTGAGTGAGTATCGCCAGCCAGCCCACACGCCAGGACGATGCCGAGCATGGAGGGCTCGCGCGTCGTCAGACCGTAGCGGTGTGGATCGCCTGGATCGCCGCGCTCGCGCTGGCCGTCCTCGGGCTCGTGGAAGCGAGTCTCGGTGGCCTGGCCAACGCGGCGTTCGCTGCGGTGGCCATGCTGCTCGTCTTCTCGACCGTGACCGTCGGCGCGATGCTCGTGACGCGCCTGCCGCGGCACGCCGTTGGCTGGTTCCTGCTTGCCGGTGGGCTGACGCTCGCCGTCTCCCTCGGCACGCAGGCTCTGTCCGACTACGGCCTGAACGTGCATCCAGGGAGTGTCCCAGGCGCGGTCTGGTTGGCGGTCATCTCCGGCGCGACCGGCGGCTTGTTCGTCGGACTCCTGGCGGGTTTCGTGCCGCTCTACTTCCCGACGGGGCAGCTACCTTCACCGCGCTGGCGGTCGGTGGCCATCTTCGCGATCCTACCGACGGTGGGGCCGGGGATCGTGAGCCCTTTCAGCCCATTCTCGCCGGGAACCTATCCGCCCGACGTCGTCAACCCACTGGCGCTGGGCGGATCCGACGGGCAGCTCGTCGAGCTGCTGAACAACGTCTCCTCCCTGCTTGGGGTCATCGCCTTCTTCTTCGTCATCGCCTCGCTGATCGTGCGCTACCGGCGGGCCCAGGGGATCGAGCGCCAGCAGCTCAAGTGGTTCGCCGCCATCGGCCTGGTCGTCATCCCGACGTTCGTGTTCGCGATCGTCGTGTCCAGCGGCGCGACCTCCGGATCGCTCCTGACCGTCGCCAACGTGGCTTGGGCGATCGCGCTCGGCGGCCTTGCCTTTCTGCCCGTGGCGATCGGCTTGGCGATCGTCCGCTACCGCCTCTATGAGATCGACCGGCTCATCAGCCGGACCATCAGCTACGGCCTGCTGACGGTCATCCTCGGCGGCCTGTTCGTGGCCGCGATCGTGGTGGCGCAGGTGATCCTCGCTCCGCTCACGGGCTCGAACGAGGTGGCGGTGGCGGGCTCGACGCTGCTCGTGTTCTCGCTCTTCGGGCCCCTCCGCCGATGGGTGCAGCGGCGGGTCGATCGACGTTTCAACCGGGCTCGCTACGACATCGATCGGACGATGGCCGCCTTTGCTGCCCGCCTCCGCAACGAGGTCGATCTGGAGCAACTGCGGGCCGAGATCCTGACGGCCGTCTCAGCGACGGTCGAGCCGACGTCCGGCTCGCTCTGGCTCCGCCACTGATCACGAGCACCGATATGCTGACGCTCGGTGATCGAACCTGCCGCTCCGCGCCGCCGCACCTCATCGGTCGATCGCTCGTCTGACCGATCGGTGGCCCTCGGGGCGATCGCCGTCGCCATCGGCTTCCTCGTTGCGGCGGTCGCGGCGATGTTCCTGCCCGCGGCTGTCCGACGGGGAGATTGGCTGCCGCTGCATCTTGCCCTGGCCGGCGGGGCAACGACCGCCATCGCCGGCGTGATGCCCTACTTCGCCGCGGCGCTCGCGGCGGCACCACCGAGCGATGCACGACTTCGTCTGGGCGCGGTCGGCGCGGTCGCCCTCGGCGCGGCCGCCGTGTCCGTCGGTGTCGTCGGAGCCGCGGTCGGCCTGGCGGTGGCGGGTGGCATCGCGTTCGTGGCGGGCGTCATGCTCACCGGCGTTGCGACCGTGCGTCCGCTCGCTGGCGCGTTGGGACCAAGTCGCGGCCTGGTGACGCGGGGGTACGTCATCGCGCTCGGCGAGGTCGCAGTCGGGGCGAGCATCGCGACCTTGTTCGTGGCGGGCTGGCCGCCCATCGTCGATGCCTGGGCCAGGATCAAGCCGGCGCACGCTTGGTTGAACCTCGTCGGATTCGTCTCGCTCGTCATCGGAACGACGCTGCTGCACTTCTTCCCGACCGTCGTCGGCGCCCGGATCGCGATGCGCCCGAGTGCGCGGATGACCGTCGTTGGTCTGGCCGTCGGGGCACCGCTCGTCGCCCTCGGCTTCGTCGTTCCGTCCGACCTCATCGCTCGGCTCGGCGCCATCGCCGTCATCTGCGGAGCGGTCAGCTTGGCGGTCTATGCCTGGCGGACGTGGCAGACGAGGGCCCACTGGACGACCGACCCGGGCTGGCATCGCTTCGCCATGGGTGGCCTCGTGTCAGCGATCGCGTGGCTCGAGGCAGGCATCCTGATCGCGGCCGGGCGCGTGCTGGCATTCGGTGCCGACCCGGCGGGCTGGTCGGTCGAGGCCGTCGCCGGTCCGCTCATCGTCGGCTGGGTCGGGCTGGCGATCGTTGCCTCGGCCACGCACCTGGTACCGGCTATCGGTCCAGGCGATCCCGCGACCCATGCTCGGCAGCGGCGGCTCCTCGGCCAAGCAGCGACGGAGCGGCTCGCGACCCTCAACGCCGGCGTTGCAGCGCTGACGATCGGCCTTCCCCTCGGGTCGGACCCGCTCATCGAGCTTGGGGCCGTCTTGATCACGCTCGGCCTGATCATGAGCGCCAGGCTGCTCGCGGTGGCTGTTGTGATGGGCGTTCGCCGTCCGGGCTGATGGACCCGTGCCAGGATGGCCGGCACACGCCCGCCGGTGTGAAGATCCGCTGTCAGGATCCCTGGGGGACGCGGTACTCGGCGGGGTGATCGCCGCGATCCTTGTCGCTGGTCTTGGCGATCATCGCGAGCGTCGCTTCGACGGTCATGCCATTGGCATCAGCGGCTCGCTTCACCACTTCGTAGGTTATGTTCACGCCGGGCTTGCCCATATCGTCATGAGCCTTCATGCAACCACAGTTCAGGCACATCTCGGTTCGGATCCTTTCTCGCGTCGCGCTTCCGTCTGGAAGACGACACAACAGCGGCCGGGCTCAGGCGCGAGCTCGGCATGGACGTCGGCTCGAAGGCCAACGATGACGCCCTCGGCCCAGGCAGGCGGAGAGCGTCATAGTGCACTTGATCGCCGCCTTCCGTCGTCAGGCCGCGAACGCCTCGCGGGACGCGTCGAGGGTGGCAGTGATGACCTCCGGGCCGTGCGCCATCGAGATGAACAACGCTTCGAACTGCGAGGGCGGCAGGAGGATGCCCCGCTGGAGCATGGCACCGAAGAATCGGGCATAGGCGGCCCGGTCGGAAGCAAGCGCTTCGGCAGCGTCGACTGGCGCGCTGGCACGGAAGAAGACGGTCAGCAGTGACCCCACGCGGACGACGCTGATGGGGCGTCCCGCGCTCGCCTGGCGAAGGCCGGTCGCCAGTTCATCGGCGGTCCTCTCGAGAGTTTCGTAGCGTTCCGCGGTGAGTCCCGCGAGCGTTGCGATGCCGGCCGCCATCGACAGCGGGTGGCCCGACAGCGTGCCGGCCTGGTAGACCGGGCCCGCCGGCGCGACCCGAGCCATGATCTCGGCCCGGCCGCCGTACGCACCGATGGGCATCCCGCCACCGATGATCTTGCCCAGCGTGGTCAGGTCGGGCGTGACTCCGAAACGGCCCTGGGCGCCGCCGAGCCCGAGGCGGAAACCGGTGATGACCTCGTCGAAGATCAGGACGGCGTCAGCCGCTGCCGTGATCTCGCGCAGCAGCTCGAGGAACCCGGGCGCCGGCGCCACGACGCCGATATTGGCCGCGACCGGCTCGACGATCACGGCCGCGATCCGCCCCCGATGGACGTCGAAGGCACGACTCACCGCCGCGGCATCGTTGTACGGCACGACCACGGTCTGCGCCGCGATGGCCGCAGGGATGCCGGCGCTGCCCGGGATCGCCAGGGTCGCGACGCCGGATCCGGCTTCCACGAGCAGCCCGTCCGAATGACCGTGGTAGCCACCAGCGAACTTCACCACGAGGTCGCGTCCGGTGAACCCGCGGGCGAGGCGAACGGCACTCATCACCGCCTCCGTCCCCGACGAGGTGAATCGCAGCCGCTCCATCGATGGCATGGCCGTCCGGATGGCTTCGCCGAGCTCGATCTCCAGGGGATGCGTCGCCCCAAGCGCAAAGCCGCTCGTCGCGGCCCGCGTGACGGCCTCGACCACGGTGGGATGGGCATGTCCCAGGATCGCCGGTCCCCACGATCCGATGTAGTCGAGGTAGCGGCG
>PNAP01000070.1 GCA_003169735.1 Chloroflexota bacterium
CTGACACCACCCGGCTCACCAGCATTTCACGCTCAGGATCGGCGGTTCGTGGCTGTCAGCCGGGTCTGAAGCAGCCCGTGTGACAGCCCCAAAGACAGCCACGGGAAACGCACTCGAGCGGGACTTACGGTATCGCCGATCTGAGCAAGGCTTGGGTCGCATCAGACGGTTCGGGCGGGTACGGTCTGGACCTCGACGCGGTCGAGGCGTGGCTGGCGCGTGATCAAGCCGCGTGTACGGTGGTCGGACCGGAACCCGCCTGATCGACCCGACACCATGGCCCCGTAGGGATGGGTGACGACTGCGCCCGACGCGCTCACGGTGAGCGGGGTAGTACCCGCTGAGGATGCCGCGCTGCTATGGGTCAGGGCCCGACCACGACCGGTGTCGCGTCGACGTGGTGCGCGGTGAAGTGGCCCGGAGCGTCCGACCGGTAGTAACCGTAGGCGAACACACCGGAGTCGTCGTAGGCGCTGACGACGTACGAACCCGCTGGCAATCCGCCGAGCTGGTCCTTGCCCGTCGTGGCGGTCTGCGTCTGCTCGCGCGCGTCCTGGCAGGCCCCGAACAGGGTCTGGGTGGTGTCGTCGGCGTCCACGAAGACCTGCCCGCTGACGCCGTGGCCGTCCCGGCCGGTGATCGTGCCGGAGATCGAATAGCCCGTCGGGAGCCGCTCTGCGATCCCACTCGCGCTCGGCCCTACGGTGATGGTCGTGGCACTGTCCATGTCGTTGGTCACGCCGAACGGATCGGCGCTGTCATACCGGGCGGGCGCGTCCCCCGGATTGACGCTCGCATAGGGGCGGCTGATCACCTTGTATCGGCCCTCATCGCACGATCGCGGTCGGCCGTGGTGCGGGTGGTCGTTCGCTTCATGCCGGCCGTGTCGATGGCCGACCCTTTCGGTCCGGTCACGCGAGTGAACGATGCGCGCACCATTGACGTCTTGTTCTGTGGATGGACCAAACGAGACGCCTCGGCGTGCATGAGGGGCGAATGACCCTGGACTTCGAGGCACTGGTCGGACCGCATCTCAAGGAGATGTATCGCTTGGCACTCGCGATCGTCGGACCCGATGACGCCGCCGATGTGACACAGGACGCGTTGGTCGCCGCGTGGCGCGGCGTGGGCGGGTTACGTGACGAGGCCCGCGCCCGCTTCTGGCTGCACCGGATCGTCATCAATCGAGCGCGCGACGTGATCCGCGAACGGTCGCGCCGACCGCGATGGATCCGCGTGGTCGACCCCGAGGCGGTGGCCGGAGCCAGCCGGCCGGACAGCTCGGCGGAAGTGGGCGAACGCGACCGACTCGATCGAGCCTTCGAGACGCTGACGCCCGATCAGCGGGCCATCCTCGCACTGCACTACACGCTCGACCTTTCGATCCCCCAGGTGGCGGCGGCCCTGTCCATCCGCGAGGGCACGGCCAAGTCGCGCGTCCACAGCGCCATCGAGCGGCTGCGGGCCGCGATGCCGGACGAGGTGTCGCCGTGAACCGACCGAGTGACGAGGACATCGAGGCACGCGTCCGCACCTACATGAGCGATCGCGGCGAAGGTGAGGTGCCACCTGGCCTTGTGGCGGCCGCGCGATCCCAGGCCCAGGGGCCGGTGCCGCGCTCGGGGTCGCGACGCCCGGCGTGGGCGGCACTCGGTTCGGCTGCCGTCGTGATCGTGGTCGCCTCGCTGGTGGCGTTGCTCGTCCTGGCTCCGAAGCCGATCGTTCCGGTCAGCGTGCCGAGTGGTTCGCCGACCGCCGTCGTGCCAAGTGGCGCGACACCGACCGGATCTTCGGCCGCTCCGACCGCATCGCCCGTCCGGCTCAGCGACACG
Source organism: Chloroflexota bacterium (assembly GCA_003169735.1). GTDB lineage: Bacteria > Chloroflexota > Limnocylindria > Limnocylindrales > CSP1-4 > Palsa-1032. Next base: position 1,833 of record PNAP01000070.1, read on the forward strand.
TTCCCCAAGGAGATCGTCGGGATGCCGGTCCAGACCGTCGCCCAGGCGTTGACCTTGATCGCATCCGGCCGACTCGACGGCCGATCGGCCGCCGTTGCCGGCTACTACGACAGCGAGGGCTTGCCGTGCCCATACCCGGAGCCATACCCGCAATCACGGGAGACGGTGCTGAACGGCTACTGCCATCTCACCACGCTGCGCGACGCAGCGACCTCGCCATTCGATGACCTCTCGAACCCCATACCTGGCATCGGGCTCGAGCCATTCCTCCTCGCCGGTACATCCGGCTCGGACGCCCTTGATGCCCATCTTTCGACTTCACCCGGCCTGATGCCCGTGCCGGTCATCTTCATCGGGCACGTGGCCGATCCGAGGGCGTGGCAATGCTTCGCCGAGTTGCGAGCGGAGTGCCGCCAGACGTTCGTGGTCGACCTGGTCGCCTGGGTGGATGGATCGCCAACGGCCGTCCCGTCACTGGCCGGCGCGCTTGCCGGGGCGGAACCCGGGTCGTCAGTGGTCAGCGTCACAGCACTGACGGCGTCAGACGTCCCATCGATCGATCCCCGGATCCAATTCGCGGATGACTCGGCCGTGTCGTTGGCGAGCGTCCGCGGTCCGGTCGATGCCGATGGCACCGCGCAGATGAGCCACGTGGTCGTGGACGATGCCTCTGGCGCCGTGCTGGCGACGAAGTCCCTCGTGGACGACCCTGCGTACGCACCGGGTCTGCTGGTCGTCAGCTCGGTGGACCGCGACCGCAATGAAGCCCCCAACCCTCGCGTGCACTTTTCGGTGCAGCGCGCCGGGACCGACATCCTGACCGGCGTCATCGAGATCGACCAGTTCGCCGGCTCGGTCCTTCCGGCGGCGCTCGAGCCTGGCGACTACGGTCTCCGTGCCTGGTACACCTCGGGTTCGGACGGCACCGGCACTCCGACCGATGTGTGCGACACCACCATCACTATCGGATCGGGCGACGAGATCGCCCTCACGGCGACCTGGCCGCCGAAGCAGGGGTCATGCACCTTCGACGGACAACTTCGGTGACAACTTGGTCGACCGGTGCCAAGCGTGAACCGGACAACTTGCATGACTTCAAGTAGTGATTCGCCCGGAAGTCGCCCCACACCATCGGTAGATGGCGTGCGGCTGAACGAGTAGGGGTCGCTTGCTAGCGCGCGGCCGCCCAGGATCCGAGGTTCTGGCTCGACTCTTCCGGCGGGCTCCTGCGGATCCCGAGTTCAGCTGGCGGCGCGGGAGGCCTGAAACGTAGGGCGCCCCACGGCCTGACGCCGTG
>PNAP01000060.1 GCA_003169735.1 Chloroflexota bacterium
TTCCAGGGCAGGTCGTAGTTGATCATGAGGTGGGCGCGCTGGAGGTTGATGCCTTCTCCGGCGGCATCGGTCGCGACGAGCACGACGACGTCCGGGTCGTTCTTGAAGGTGGCTTCGGCGCGACGGCGCTGGTCGCGCGGCACGCCGCCGTGGATGGCGACGATGGCCTCCGGCCGGCCGAGGAAGGTGCCGATCCGCTCGACCAGGTAGTCGAGCGTGTCGCGGTGCTCGGTGAAGATGATGAGCTTGCGTCGACCGCCGCCGGCGTCCTTCATCTCGGGTGCGTCCTGGAGGACCCGGGAGAGTTCGGTCCACTTCGTGTCGGTGCCAAGTCGGCGGACCTGGGCGGCGAGGGCTTCGAGTTGCTTGAGGCGCTCGATCTCAAGGCGAAGCTCGGCGATGGTGCTGGCGGCTGTGGCCAAGTCGACCGCGGTCTCCTCGACGGCTTCGGCTTCTTCAGCGGTCGCCTCGTCGTCGTCGAAGTCCTCGATGTCGGCGACCGTCAGGGCGGAGAGGTCGGGCTGCTCGATACGCGAGCGCTCGCCGTCCCGTTGGAGGAGCGTCTCGGCGAGGGTGCGCTCCAGGCGGGCGAGTCGGCGCTTGAGCGACATATGGATGGCGGCCGGTGACGAGGCAAGTCGGCGCTGGAGGACCATCAGCGCGAAGCCGACGATCAGGCCGCGCTTGCCCTCACCTTGTGCCTTGATCTTCTCGGCGCGGTTCATCTCCTCCCGGACGTAAGTCGTGACCTGCTCGTAGAGGTCGGCCTCTGGGCCTGAGAGGTCGTACGGCACGACATAGGCGTATCGAGGCGGGAAGAGCGGCGTGCCGTCGAACTTGACGAGCTGCTCCTTCATCAGCCGGCGCATCAGTTCCTTGGGGTCCGAGGCGGGCGGGGCGGCATCCGTCGCCTTGCGCTTGTGGCCGGCGAAGCGGTCGGGGTCGAGCAGGCTCATGAACAGCTCGAAGTCCTCTTCCTTGCCGTTGTGCGGCGTGGCGGTCAGGAGCAGGAAGTGGCGCGTGTGCGGGCGGACGCGCTCGGCGAGAAGACGACGCTTGGTCTTCTTGACCTCGCCCGAGAAGAGCTGGGCGGAGAGCTTGTGGGCCTCATCGAAGACGACGAGGTCCCAGTCGGGCGCGTTCTCGAGCAGCAGCTGGAGGTCCTCGTCGCGGCTGAGCTTGTCGAGGCGGGCGATCTGCAGGTCGGCGTCGGTGAACGGGTTACCTGAGGCCGAGCTCTCGATGCGGTCGCGGCTGAGGAGCGTGAAGTCGAGGTGGAACTTCTCCGAGAGTTCTTGTTGCCACTGCTCGACAAGGGAGCCCGGGGCGACGATGAGGCAACGGCGGAGGTCGCCGCGGACGATGAGCTCGCGGATGAAGAGGCCGGTCATGATCGTCTTGCCGGCACCAGGGTCATCCGCCAGAAGGAAGCTCAGCGGCTGCCGGTTGAGCATCTCCTCGTAGACCGCGGTGATCTGATGCGGCAGCGGCTCGACCAGCGACGTGCTGACCGCGACGTACGGGTCGAACAGGTAGGCGAGGTCGATGCGCTTCGCCTCGGACGCGAGCTTGAATGCCTCACCGTCGCCGTCGAACGCCCAGGGCTTCCCTTCCTCGACGATGGTGAGGCGCGGCTCGTCCTCGCGGTAGATGAGGCGCTCGGCCACGGAACCGTCTGCGGTCCGGTAGGTAAGTGTGAGGACCTCAGACCCGTGCCACGTCACGTCGACGACGGTCACAGGGCCGTCCGCGAGCACGCCGGCGATCAACGCGCCCTTGGTCAGATCTCCGATTCGGGTGATGCCGTCGACCTCCTTGGGGGCGTGTCAGGCGATCCGATCACGCTCAGGCGATTACAGGTCTGCCAATCCGAGCTTCCTCGCGACCGGCATGCGTGAGACTGTAGCGGTCGCCGACGCAAGGAAGCATTCATTCGGAGGATCGACGCCACTCGGGGCCGGACACTTGCCATACCCCAACAGGAGATACATCGTGAAGCTCACCAAGATCAGCGCCGCCGTCTTCGACGCTCCGCCCCAGCCCAAGGCTCTGACGCCGCGTCAACTCGCACGGCTCGAGCTGGAGCGGTCGCTCGAGAAGGCCATCAAGGACGCCCACTCGGACAAGTCAGCTGCGTTCCGCCTGCGTCTCGATGAGGGCGAGCAGCCGGCGACGATCCGCTTGGCCTTCAATCGCGCCAAGGCGCGGATCGGCCACGGCGACGTCAACCTCTTCAAGGTCGGCGAAGACCTCGTGATCGCGGCTCGAGAGCAGAAGCGCGGACGGCGTCCGAAGGCTTGCTGACGCTCCGCGAATCCGGGCGCGGTCTACACGCGAATGGGAACCGCGCCGAAATCCGGGCGTGTCACGCGGTCCGTGGATGGGGACGGCCCCGCGAGGATCGGCCGCCAGTCGTCAACGCGCTCGCGATATCGCCGCTCGAACTCGATTCGCTCCTCGGCCGTGACCTCGGCGGCCACGAGCAGGTTGAGGAGGTTGCGGTCGAGGTCGGACGCTTCACCGAAGAACTCGGCGTCGGTCATGACGTAGCCATCGGACGTCACCGAGAGCGCGGCGATCTCCGGTACGGTCCACGACTCGCCGAGGATGTAGCCGACGATGGCGGCCATCTTGCCGCTCATCTCGGAGAAGCTTTCGGGGTGAAGCTTGGTGGCGAGGCTCACGTCTCGGACGATAGCAGCCGGCGGTGCGCTATTCGATTGCCAGACGACGGTTCCCGGAGTCATGCCCAGCCAAGCGCGGCGACAGATCCAACGCCAGCAGCTCGCCGATCTTGTCGAGGTTCGTGCCTTCAGCTGACGCCAGTACGTACTCGGCCAGATCCTCTTGTCTGGGCTGCCCGAACACGAGGCGGTATGCCGCGAGCGACCGCTTCAGCAGCCGAAGGTTCTCGACCTCGCGGCTGAGCGGGAACGCCGGCACGTAGCGTTCGATGCGCGCGCCGCCCTCGGTCATGTAGATCCAGTACGGGACTAGGTCGCTTACGCCCTTGGCCCGTGCTCGGCGCGCCGCCTCGAACATCGCCTCCCAGGGATCGCGCACTGAGCGGTGGATCGCGTCCCGACGGTGCGCGGCGGCGATATTCTTCCGGATGGCGTGTCCCTTGTACCGGTGCACGCGACCCTCGCGCTGCTCCAGATCGACGGGGTTCGCGGGCAGGTTCCAGTGGACGACCGCGTGGCAGTACTGGTGGAAGTCCAGGCCCTCTTGGCCGACCGATGTCGTGGCCAGCACGAATGGCCAGAACGGCGAATTGAACGCGGTCCGCACGACGCTCGCGCGCTGCAGCTCGGACTCGTCCTCCGGACTCTGCGTACCGAAGCGCAGGGCGTATCGGGCTCGGAGCTTCGGCGTCGGGGTGGTGAGCGTCACGTCGTTACCGGCGACCCGGATGTCGGTCACCGAGTAGCTGGCGGTGTGTACGGAGAGCGCCTCGTTCATCGTCCTCGCCATGTCGGGGACGATCGCTTCGGCCTCTCGGTCCAGACGCCCGAGCGATTCGCGTAGCACGTGCGCGTACTCGGAGAGCACGGACTGCAGCCCGCCGCTGACGCAGTAGTCGAGGAGTTTCAGCCAGTACGGGTTCTCGCCCGTCCCGTGACCACGGACGAGCGCCATCACCTCCGGGACGTTGAACAGCGAGCGAAACCCCCATGCGACCCGTGCCGCGCCGTCGCGAACACTGTCATTCGTGAAGTCTCGGGTTCCGTGAGCGACATGCCCGTGGGGTCGGCTCTAGCAGCTCGCCATCGTCGGATCGAAGCAACGTCCGGTCGGCGCGGTAGCGATCGTCAAGCGTCCTCAGATAGCCGTCGAACGAGCCGCCGAAGCGCAGGATGCCCAACGCTCGCAGTCCACTCCAGTAGAGCACGCTCGGGGGGCGCAGGATGGCCTCACGCGCCTCGATCCCGATGACCCCCTCCGATTCCCCGCCCGCCATCAGGGCACGCACGAGGGCCGCCTGCGCCTGCCGCGAACGCCGGTCGAACTGCGCCGAGGGCACGCGCTCTTGTTCGAGACGGAGATGGACCCACGGGATGAACAGGAAGTAGCGCGCGCGGGTCTGCAGGGTGCTGGTGCCCGGGAAGAAGAGGTCAGCGAAGGAATCGCGGATGACGCCGATGCCGAGCTCGTCGAGGGTCCCCTTCTCGCGGAAGCTACCCACGATCGCCAGTATCTGGGCGCGCTGCTGCTCGGAGTGGTCCAGCCACCCGAAGGTGGATGTCATCACTCGTCGCCGTGCTTCACCAGGCCATCGTAGCCCGTGCCCTGGAGCCGCTGTGAGCCTCAAGGGCGGATGGGTCGTCATCCCTCCAGGGCGAGTCTCCAGGGACCCCCAACGGACAGGGGTGTCTCTTCTTAGTCCCGCTCGTCCTCGATCGAGTCGCCGGTACCGAACGAAAAGTTCGTGACAATGCCGACCGGTCGATACGCGGCCTCACCCTCGCCGGCCATTCTCATGTTGGAGCCGATCGCTGTCGCCGTGCGTGCGGCCGATTGCCAGGCTCCGACGGGGTAATAGATCTGTTGCGGCTCGTCCGGCGTCCGCTCGGGCGGAGGAATCAGACCGGATCCCGCTCCGATGACGAATACGCCGAGTGCAACCGGAGTGGCGAGTCTTAGCGGCTTGCGGCAGCGCGCGCACACCTCAGGCAGGCCCCTTCGCGACGGCCTTCCTTGCCTTCCGCGAGCGTCCCTTCGCGACCACCTGTACCACGCCGGTCCGCGCCACGTCCTCGCGAATCGCGTCGAGGACACCGTCTAGGACCTTCACGGCGCCGATGGTGTCCAACGTCGGGATCGGAGGCCATCTGATCTCCGTCATTCGCCACGTCTCTCCGACCATGCCGCGGAGGTATGGATACGTGAGCAGCACCCCCTCCCGCATCGCGAACTCGGCCAGGTTCACTCCTTCAGCCTTGTCGATCCGGAAGATCCCAGCAGTGGCCACGCGAAGCGTCGCGATGGCCAGCTTGTCGTTGAAGGCACCGACCACTGTCGCCTGCAGAATCACCGCAAGACCGTTGCCATCGGGGGAGCGGTTGATCGCTCGCAACTCAATCTGCAGGGTTGGAGCGTCGAGCGGGTCGCCCTCGTGTGCCTCGCGCCGGTCCAGCGCAAGGTCGTATAGATATGCGTCGACGAGCTGGATCTGCGCCGCTGGCAAGCCAGGCATCGCGGCCGCCGCAGGAAGGCTCACGATGCCATCGCCTCGGGCTCGCGCATCGTCGCCCGTGCCCCCCGGAGCAAATCGCTGCTGGACATCGGCACCTGCTGTCCGCTTGGCAACTTCACGATCTGGTAGCCGGGGCGAGCCGGCGCGACAGGATCTGACCCGATGATCGGTGTGTTCGAGTAGATCTTGGGGCCGGTCGTGATCGGAAACGACGGCAGCTGCACCGGCGACACGAATCCCGGCGCGTAGTGGAACGCCCCGTACAGGGCGACGGCCTCGATCGGATCGAACCAGAAGTAACCGACCGCCGGAGTTGCCGCGACTTCGACCGCAGTCGTAGCCGGCGCCGGTCGCTCATTCCCGAACGTCACCTGCCAATCAACGCCGAAAGCGTCGGCGATTCGATTCAGGATCGCCGCGCCTGTCGCGTGTCGTCCCGACTCGAGCCTGGCGATCGCCGACTGCGTCGTGCCGATCTGCGCCGCGAGTTCGGCTTGAGTCAGGTCATGGTCCGCCCGGAACCTCGAAACGGCCAGAGCCATCTGCCTGCCAGGAAGGTAGCGTCGCTGGGCCTCCCTGTACTCCGGAATCGCAGCGAGCTTCGCAAGTAGCTCCTCAGCCCTCATTTCGACCTCCCAGCTTTGCCGGCGTCGGCTCGCCTGGACGAGGCATCCTCGCGAGCGCGTATCTCTGCGATGTGTTCATCCACCCGTCGTTCGTATGTTCGGTAGGTCTTCGTGGGGAGTTGTCCAGTCAGCTTGGGGGCAAGAACCGAGACCGCGATGGTCCGGCTGCCTTTGCCGACAAGCTTGAGGTAGAGGCGGTAGTCTCCAACGCGGATCTCATAGAGGTCCACATCGTTGAGCTTCTTGACCCCGTTCGCACCGAGGCCGTTGTTGATGAGCTGCTCGATGGCCTGGCCCGCAAGCGCGGCCAGCCGCCGACGGTCACCGGTCGAACGGACGGATTCGAGGATGAGTTCGTCGACTTGCTGGGATGTCTCGACGCTCCATGGTGAAGTGGACTTCATCCCGTGCCCGGCTGTATAGCACCGTTGCTATGATACCGCAATAGGGTTTCTCGCTCGTTGCCGCTGGCCACGGTCACCCCAGGAGCAGCCACGCGACCTTCACGGCATGGCGTGTGGTTCCCGTCAGATGCACCGTGAACGCCTGATTGGCGACGTCGAGCGCCACGTTCCGGACTGCCATCGCCTCGCCCCCATTCACCGTGGCGACCACGATCGAACGCTCGACCATGCCGGCGTCCGGACTCACCCTGACTGAGCGCCGGCCCGATCGCACCGTCGCGATGCCGGAGTTCTCAGGCATAGCGACGCGACCATCAGCGTGGAGCGCGACGCCGAGGTAGTTGCTGGCCAGTACTGCCGTGCCGTCCGCATTTGCTGACGCCTCGACCGCGGTACCCGTATTGGCGGTCGCGACGATCGCGTTGCCGTCGGTGTTGGCGTCGACGTGCATGCCGTGGCCGTCGGCTGCCGTGACCAATAGCGTCGTCGTCGCGTGCGCGTCAGCCTCGAGGGTCAGGGTGGCATTCGCGGTCGACGGATTGGTCAACTTCAACCCGTTGAAGGTCTTGTACGTCCCCCCGACGAGCATCGCCTGGCCATCGTCGGATCCGGCCAGGGCCGCCAGAGGTCGAGCAATCGCCGCGACCGCAGCTCCCAGGCTGCCGAGTATCAGTGCGCGCCGTGAGGCTTGCGTCATCGTCGGGTGTCACCATGCGAATCGCCGCTGAGATGCGTTCACGCATCGTAGACGCCCGGCGATCAACGGGGAGCAAGGAAAGCGGTCTGATGGATTGTCGCGGACTCTCCCAGCCCGTCTGAGAGGTTCGGCCTTCGGAACCCTAGCCGACGACCCGCTCAAGCGTCCCCGCATCCATGGTCGGGCTCAGCGACGGGCTGCTTGACCACTTGAGCCTCATAGCCCGCCCCGCGCTGCCCGGGGCGGCGCGAACGCGGTGCGCCCTTTTTAGGAATCGGCGCGTCGCGCGCGACGGCCTCAGGTCAGTCCCACGGGGCGGCCGAAGAATCCGCCACCAAGATCACGGCAAGTCGACGCCGCCGCGCTCGGTACGCGAAGATCGTCGACCGCGCCTGTCTGCCGGTCGCGACTGAAGGACCGTAGTCGGTCGGCTCGGGACGGACGGCCGAGGCGGGGCCTGATACTTGGCACAATGCCCGCCCCCACTATCGCTGCTCGCCATCGCTCCCGACTCGCTGGCGCGATGCTCGTCAGCGTCGGCATCCTGGTCATCGAACTGGTCGCCGGCATCGTCGGCAACTCGCTGGCGCTGATGGCCGACGCCGGGCACGTCTTCGCCGACGTGTCAGGCATGGCGCTGTCGCTCGGCGCCATCTGGCTCGCTGGTCGGCCCACCAGCGGCGTGCGCAGCTTCGGCCTCTACCGCCTGGAGGTCATCGCCGCCGTCGCCAATGCCCTGCTGCTGCTGGGCGTGGCGGTCTTCGTGCTGTGGGAGGGCGTATCGCGGCTCGTGGCACCACCTGCCGTCGATGCCGGTCTGGTCGTCGTCGTGGCGGCAGTGGCGCTCGGCGCGAACCTCGTCTCGCTCACCCTGCTCCATCCTGGCCATGCCGAAAGCCTGACCATGCGCGGCGCCTACCTCGAGGTCGCCGGTGACCTGTTGGGCGCGCTCGCGGTCCTGATCGCCGGCATCGTCATCGCCGTGACCGGCCTGCGAGTTGCCGATGCGGTCGCATCGCTGTTCATCGGCGTGCTCATCCTGCCGCGGACGTGGCAGCTCCTGCGCGACGGCGTGGACGTCCTCCTCGAGGCGACACCCAAGGGCGTCGATCTGGCCGAGGTGCGACGGCACATCCTCGAAGCACCCGGTGTCGAGGCGGTCCACGACCTGCACGCCTGGACGATCACCAGTGGCATGAACGTCGTCTCGGCCCACGTCGTCGTGGGACCCGACGCGAACCCGGGCGCCATCCTCGATCACCTCGGCCTGTGCTTATCCGGTGACTTCGACGTGGACCACTCGACGTTCCAGCTCGAGACCGCCGAACACGTCCTGTGGGAGGGCCGCGGCGCACAGGTCCAGCATTGAGTCGGTCGCTTGGAGCCGCCGAGTCCATGGCCGAGCGGCACGACGGATCGAACGGCGAGTCCGCTTGACCTTTGAGTGAGCCGTAGGTGCTCGGGTCAGAGGATGAAGGTCTCGGATCGGCACAGCGCGCTGGTGTCGCCTCGCCGGCGATGGCTGGTACGAGTCCGTCGGCATCCTGCCGCCCGGCGACTCGGCAGGCTGACGGCTACCGCGCGAACACCGACGAGGACCTCTTCGGTCCTCCTACTGGTGGTCAGCCGGCGCCGACTCGGACTCGGCCCGGAGGATGCCGGCCGGATGGCGCGGCTGTGCCTCGAACGCCGAGAGGTCGACCGGGACCTGGCACCGCTCATCGCCAGCCAGTGCGCGGCCATCGCCCGCCGCCGAGAGTGCGCCGGCCAACCCATAAGGTCGGCACGCACGGCCTGCGATGTGCTGCGATCCCTGCTGCGCGACCGACGTACGGCACCTCGGAAGGTGACCGATGGCCCTCGGATACCTCAGCTTGTGGTGACACACTTCCTGCTGAGATGTCGCTCCGACAACGCGATCTGCCCGTTCTCCCGGAACTCCGCCTCGACTTGCCCTCGCCTGACGTCGAGGAGGTGGTGGCGATGGCGGCAGTGGTCAGTGACCGGACGCGCGCCGGGATCCTGCGCATCCTCGCCGACGGTCCTCATTGCGTATGCGAGATGGCGGCAGCCTTGGGCGAGCGTCAGAACAACGTCTCGAACCACCTTGCCAGGCTGCGAGACGCCGGCCTGGTGCGCGCGAGCCGCCATCGGGTCGATGCCCGCTGGGTCTACTACGAGCGCGACGAACAGGCGTGTCGAGCGGCCGCCGGTGTCCTCGACGGACTTCTCCGATGACGACCATCGCGTTCCATCGGGTGCGCCCGTCGTTCTGGCTGATCGTCGGCACGGCGGTCTTCGCCTGGCTGGTCGCCTGGCTCACCGAGGCGCCGGTCTCGGACTGGCTGGCCTTCACGGTCTTCGGGCTCGAGCGGGGATCCAACTTCGGCGAGGCCGTCGCCTTCTTCCTGCTCGACGTGCCCAAGGTGCTGCTGCTGCTCGTCGGCATCATCACCCTCGTGACGCTGATCCGGGGGTTCTTCCCGCCCGAGCGGGTCCGACTGGCGCTCGCCGGTCGAGGACGCCTCGCCGGCACCGTCGCAGCGGCCTCGTTCGGGATCGTGACGCCGTTCTGCTCCTGCTCCGCCGTGCCCCTCTTCATCGGCTTCGTGGAGGCGGGGATCCCACTGGGAGTCACCTTCGCCTTCCTCATCAGCTCACCGATGGTCAACGAGGTGGCCCTGGTCCTGCTGTGGGGCCTCTTCGGACCCGGCATCGCGCTCACCTATATGGCCGCCGGACTGACGGTGGCGATCGTCGGCGGGCTCATCATCGGCAAGCTCGGCATGGAGCGCTACGTCGAGGACTATGTCTGGGCGATGCAGGGCAAGGGCGGGACGTTGGTCGCCGTCGAACTCACGTGGACAGACCGGATCAACGATGCCTGGGCGTACACGAAGGACCTCGTCCGGCGGATCACGCCCTATCTCATGATCGGGATCGGCATCGGGGCCGTCATCCACGGCTACGCCCCGACTGAGCTTGTAGCTGCGATCGGCGGCCGCTCCAACCCGCTCGCGGTGCCCATCGTCGTGCTCATCGCGGTGCCGCTGTACTCGAACGCCGCGGGCACCATCCCGATCGTCCAGGCCCTCCTGGGTAAGGGGATGCCGCTCGGGACCACGCTCGCTTTCATGATGGCCATCACCGCCATCAGCCTGCCCGAGTTCATCATCCTGCGCCGTGTTATCCGCTGGCCGCTCATCGCGGTCTTCGCCACGGTGGTGACGATCGGGATCCTCCTCATCGGCTATCTGTTCAACGCGCTCATCCCCTGAGTCAGACTCGAGAAAGGAAGTCAAGATCATGAGGAAGATCGAGGTCCTCGGACCTGGTTGCAACAACTGCCAGCGTCTCGAAGCCAACGCCCGGGCGGCGGTCGCTATGGCCGGCGTGGAAGCGGAAATCATCAAGGTGACCGACTACGGCCAGATCATGGGGTACGGGGTCATGAGCACCCCGGGCCTCGTCATCGACGGCAAGGTCGTGAGCTACGGTCGGATCCCTTCCGCGGGCGACATCGCGGCCTGGTTGAGCGAGGCCTGATCCTCCGCCGCGCCAGGCGACACTCGAGGGCCTGCCCATCCGACAGCTGTGTCTTGTCGGCCTGGATGGGACAGAGGACGGCGACGGCGACCACGCCCCGCGAATCGCTGGTTCCCGGACCACGCCAAGACAGTCGCGGGATGGCCTACGTCGGTGAGTCGATGGGCAGGCCGGCCGCCACCCAGCCATTGAAGCCGCCGACGAGGTCGGTGGCCCGGGAGAACCCGAGATCACGGAGCGTGGCAGCGGCCAGGCTCGAACTGTAACCATCGGCGCACACGAGGATGATCCGCCGAGCGGGGTCCGAGAGCGACCGGTCATCGAAGCCCGATGTCGGATCCAGTCGCCAGAAGAGGATGGAGAGCGGTACGTGGACCGAGCCGGCGATGACACCGCTCATCGCGCGCGCCTCGGCGCAGCGGGTGTCGACCAGGAGGGCGCCGTGGGCAGCCTCATCGTGCGCGGCCAGCGGCTCGAGGCGGTCCAGCCTCGCGCGGGCGTCCTGCAGCAGCTGGTCTATGGTGCGCCGCGACATCGCGTCCCAGAGTAACCGCCGGTGCCGCCGTATGCTCCGCCCATGACGGCGCTTGAGCACTGGCAGCACATCTACATGACACGGCCGCCCGCGGATGTCGGATGGTACGAGCCGGACCCGATCGTGTCGCGGCGGCTGGTCAGCGAAGCCATCGCCCGTGGCGCGCGCAGCGTCATCGACGTGGGCGGAGGTGCCTCATTCCTCGTCGACCAGCTGCTCGATCAGGGACTCCAGCGCATGGCGGTATTGGACATCGCTGCCGCCGGGCTCGAGCTGTCCAAGCGTCGCCTCGGCGAACGCGGCGCGAGCGTCGAGTGGATCGTCGCCGACGTGACCACGGTCGAGGACGTCGGGCGGTTCGAGGTCTGGCATGACCGCGCTGTGTTCCACTTCCTCACCAGCGAGGAAGACCGGCAACGTTACGTCGCGCTGGCCGGGCGGACCATCCTTCCTGGCGGGACTCTCATCGTGGCGACGTTCGCTCCCGATGGGCCGGAGCGGTGCAGCGGTCTGCCGGTCCGCCGCTACGACACCGACGAGCTCGGCCGCGCCTTCGGTCCGGCGTTCCGGATGGGACGATCCGAGGATCACCTTCACGTCACTCCAGGCGGCGTGCGCCAGAGCTTCGTGTACGTGACGCTCTCGCGGATAGGCTCATGATCGTGGTCCGGCCGCAAGGGATCAGAAACGGGTGGTCATAGCCCGAAGCTAGTGGTTGCCAGGACTCGCATCGTCCATGGCGGACGGCCTCACCTCGGCCAGTGCTTATCCGGTGACTTCGACGTGGACCACTCGACGTTCCAGCTGGAGACGGCCGAGCACGTCCTGTGGGAGGGCCGCGGCGCGCAGGTCCAGCGCTGGCGCAGGCGGCGTCGAGCCGCCCGATCACCGTCCTGCCGCCCTCGCCGCCGCCAGGTTCCGGTACATCGTCAGGAGCGCCGGCTCGGAGCCGATGGCCAGGTCGGTCAGCGCCCAGACCAGCGCATCCATGCGATCAGGTGAGCTCGAGTCGCCCGGCACGTACGAGCACATCTCATCCTCCAGCTCGGCGTAGAAGCCCACGTGGTGGACCCGGCCCTGCTCGTAGAGGGCGGCGATGGGTTCGGCCCGGATGACCTTGCCGCGGGTAGCGTGGACGGCTCGGAAGGCGATGTTCGGATCGATGGTGCGCAGCGTGTGCTCGACCATCTCGCCACCGCGGTTCGTCTCGGCGACGAGATGACCGGCACCCAGGCGCCGATACAGCGAGACCGCCTGCTGTCCCCACTGCGCCGGCGACAGTTTGGCACTGGCATCCTCGAGCACGAAGTAGTGCTGGTGGCTCGTCGCACCGTGCGAGTCGGGCACGATCGGGATGCCGACCGCTTCGAACATGGCCCTGCACCAGGCGGGCGTGACCATCGCCGCACCCGCGGCCACGATGCCCGTGGCGTCGGCTCCATCGGTGCTCGTCGCGGCGGGATCGATGCCGATGGTCACCCGGCCGAGCTCGGGATGGACGAGCAACCGGAAGCGTTCGATCCAGTCGCGCTGCCAAGCTGCGCCGGGCACATCCTCGAGCACCTCGCCCTCGAGTTCCTGGCGGCCGAGGGCGGTACCGCCGTACAGGCGCACCCAGCCCTCGACCGTCCGGGCATTGAGGTTGGCGATGTTGTCGTACGTCCTCAACCGGCTCTTGGGCACGGCGTCGTCATCGACGAGAAGGCGCACCAGGCCGTGACCGCGCTTGGGCGTGCCGTCGGCGACGATGCGCGCACCGCCATGGCGGACGGCGTAGCGGATCGACTCCTCCCATGCCTGGCGCCATCGCCGCCACAGGCCGATCTCGCTCGCCCAGCAGCCCGACAGGTTGTGGCCCTGGATGCGCGTCGCACCATCGTCGGCACCGTCGACGTAGATGGTGCTGCCGTTGCGCAGGCGCAGGACGCCGAGCGATCGGCTCCATGACTCGACATAGCGCGAGCGACCGTTGGCCACTGCCACGAGGTCGGTGTTGAAGGCAGCCAGGATGCCCGACTCACCCTCGACGCAGACATCCCTCGCATCGGCATAGGTCGGCGCGACGATGCCGTACTCACCGGGTGAGTCCTGCGTCCACTCGGCCAGGGTGTGGGCGCTCGTCCACGTCTTGCCGGCACCGCGACCGCCGATGATGTACCAGGTCTGCCAGTCGCCCTCGGGCGGCAGCTGGCCGGGACGTGCCAGGGCGCGCCAGGCATGGACATCGCCGAGCCGGTTGCGCAGCTTCAACCGGAGGGCGGCCAGCGCCAGCGCGTCGCGCGCCTGCTCCGGCGACGCCAAGGCGAGCGCCGAGGTCTTACTCCGGATCACGCTTCGGTCGGTGGGTGGCGAGGATGCCTTCCGCCTCGGCGATGACGTCGATCGGATCGAGGCCCATCTCTTCGGCGATGCGGCGCGCCTCGTCATGGACGTCGAGGCTCACATCGAGCTTGGACTTCTGGCCGTACTGGTCGGGCCAGCGCCGTTCGAGCATCCAGGCCGCCGCCTGCCACGTGTTGGGCAGACCCTTGGCGGCGGCTTGGAGGACGAGCCGCATCAGCATCGCCTGCGCCGTGCCCTCGGCCTCCTCGAGCGCCAGTGCGAAACGCCGGTCGACGAGCGCCCAGCGGCGGATGGCATCCTTGCCGACGCCGGCTGCTTGCGCTGCCACCGTGCGCGACAGGCCGAGGCGCATGCCCACCAAGACCGCCTCCATGCGCTCGGGCGTCATCTTCGAGGTGGCCCGTCCACCGGCGCCGCGATCAGCCACGGACGGCGACCTTGCCCGTGAACGCCTGCCAGCGTTCGATGGCCACCTGCGCATAACGCGGGTCGAGTTCCATGGCGTAGCAGCGACGATCGAGATGCTCGGCCGCGATGAGCGTCGTGCCCGAACCGAGGAACGGGTCATAGACCGCTTCATCGGCTTTGAGGTGGTTGGCGATGGGGGTCTCGAAGAGGACCACCGGCTTCTGGGCCGGATGGTCGTACTTCTCCTCCTTCGAGCCACCCATGATCATCTTCGGACTCGGTGCTTGCCAGACCGTCGACTGGTTGCGCTCGCCCAGGAAGGGCACCTTCGAGCCGGGTTTCCGGACCAGCCAGCAGGGCTCGTGACGCCAGTGATACCAACTGCGGCCCATGGCGAAGAGGCCCTTGTCCCAGATGACCTGGCTGACGATCTCGAAGCCGATGCGCTGCAAGCCCGCGGCGACCTCGGCGGCGTGGACACCGGCGTGCCAGACGTAGCCCACCCTCAAGCTCGGCACGAGCTCGAACGCCTCCGACCAGTCCACCCGGGTATCGCCCGAGATGGTCGTGTTGCGGTGGCCCTTGATGCGCATGTACGGCTTCTCGGCCGGTCCGAGTGCGTTGTACACGCCGTCGCGCCAGGTCGGGTCGAGCGACACGCCGTACGGTGGATCGGTCGCCAGGAGCGTCGGCTCGGCACCGCCAAGGAGCCGTGCCACATCCTCGGCCTTCGTGGCGTCGCCGACGAGGAGTCGATGCTCGCCGAGGCGCCACAGCTCGCCCGACCTGACGTACGGATCGTCGGGCACGGGCGGCACATCGTCGGGATCGGTCCGGCCCCTGCCGCGTGGCGCCAGGTCCTTGAGCAGCGCCAGGAGCGCGTCGTTGCCGACCTCGATGCCGGCCAGCAGCTCGGCCAGCTTGGCGTCATCGAACTCGGCCAGACCGGCGATCGGATCGAGCGTCGCCAACACCAGCGCTTCCTCACGTTCGGTGAGGTCGACGTAGGTGACGGGGATGGCGGCCTCGCGACGTCGAGCGGCCAGCTCGACTCGCAGGTGGCCATCGACGAGGAGGCCGGTGGCGCGATTGACGAGCACCCGCTGGACCCAGCCGACCTCGTCGAGGACACCGGCTAGGGCGTCCTGCTGGGCCTTCGGATGGGTCCGCCAGTTCTTGGGGTTGGCGATCAGCGCGGCCGGCGACTCCTCGCCCTGACCGACGATGCGGTTGCGCCAGGGTCCAGAGGGCGCCGCGGCGACCGGTGTGGCCCTCGTCATCGGCTGAGCCCCGATCTTCGGCCTTGCATCGTCGCGCCCGTCGAGTGACTCATGTCACCGATCGGACGCCAGATAGGCCCCGGCACAGGGAAAGGACGAAACGGATGGTCAAGACGATGGGCGAGATGGCCCGCTGGACCTTGTACCAGCGCTTCATCGCCGAGCGCACGCGGGACGTCGACCCGCGCCACGTCGAAGCGTGGATGCGCGTCGAGCACCCGACACTCGACGGGCTCTCGCCCGAAGCGTTCATCACCGCCATGCATATGGCGCTCGCCAGCGCCCTCGACGCCGGACCCGAGGCGAGCGAGGCGCTCGCCGCCTCGTTCGGTCTCTGAGCCAGGAAGGGGATCGACACCATGTCCACGAAGACCAAGAAGACCACCGCGCCCGAGCTGCTGCGACGGTGCATCGGCTCCGCCAAGTTCGGCATCGAGGCGCACGAAGCGCCACCGGCCGACTTCCCGGTCCAGCCCAGCCAGAAGGATGGCCTCGGCCGGATGTGCAAGCCCCACTGGAACCAGTACACGAACGCCCTCCGGAAGGCGGCGCTCGCGCACAAGGCGGATGGGCCTGCGACCGAGTCGGACGTGAAGCCCGCCACCGAGCGGAAGCCGCGCAAGGCGACCAAGCCGGCACCGGCTCCCGCACCCGAGAAGGTGGCCCGGGTGCGTGCCGCCAAGGCACGCATTGCCGCGACCGAGACGCTCGGCGGCACCGCGTACACCGAGGCCATCGGCAGCGAGGAAATCCAGGCGGCGCTCGAGGTCGTCGCGGGTGCCGACACAGCGACGCCAATCGCCGCTGACGACGAGGAGGTCGCCGCCGCGTAGCCTCGGCCGCGCGAGCGGACACGCGGGCCCTGGGCGCGAGCCTGGGGCCTGTTCTCGTTGGCTGGCGTGGTTGGCCATGGGCGTGCCTATCGAGCGCCTCCGTGACCGTATCGCGCCGACGATGGCGGCGATCATGCTGCCTCGAACCATTGGGCCAGCTCGGCGAAGTCGGCCCGTGCCGCGCGCTCGCGCTCGGCGACCTCGGCCAGGATGTCGGCATCGAGCAGTTCGTCGGCGCGGGCACGGATGAGGTCGGCGATGAGGGCCGGATCGCCCGCCTCGGCCTCCCAGCACTCGTCGATGAAGCCGTACTTGATGTCCATGGGCGTGAGCTTCGCGGGCCGTGACGGCAAGCCGTGAGCGACCGCTTGTTGGACGCTGAGCCAGACGCGCTCGACGGTCGGCACCCGTGCTCCGAGTCGAAGGGCATGGAGCGACAGCCGCGAGCGGAGGTCGGCCTCGATGGCGATGCCCTGGCCGTCGGCGTCACCGACGTGCAGCACCACGGCCTCGTCGGTGGTCTCGGCCAACCAGTCGGCGAGGGCCGCGACCGCCGATGACGATCCGTTGCCGCGCACGGCCACGATGCGCAGCGGCGTGTCGTCCAACAGGGCGAACAAGGCCAAGGCCAGACCATCGGACTCGCACGTGACGGCGACCCGGCACGGCATCTGGTCCCACGGATCGAGCCGCAGCTGTCGAGCGTAGTAGCGCGCTGCTGCGGCCGGGCTCGACCACAGGTCGGCCTCGCGCACGATGCGCGTCGGATCGATGATGTCCGCATAGCCGATGGCGCCCTGATCGCGCAGTACGTTGCTGTCCTCGATGGCGAGCTCGTAGCCCGTCTCGTCCTTCGGGTAGATGCCTTGTCCCACGGCGATGTAGAAGGCGCGCCGGACGGTCAGCGGCGCATCGGCCCTGATGAGCGCGCGCAGCGCCTCCTGGCGGGCAGCGACCCGTGGGGTCGGCGTGCGCGCCATACGCGCCTGCATCCGGGTCATGCGGAGGCCGCCATCGGTGACGGAGACGCCGCTGCAAGTCGCGCCAAGGCAGGAGATAGCTGCTGCTGCTCCAACACCTGCCCCGCCTCGAACTTGGCCATCGTCAGCCATCCTCCGCGTCGTCGTCGGTCGCCCGTTCGGCGAGGTCGTCGTCCCAGGTCGGAGCGACTTCCTCCTGGTTGAGTTGCTTCCAATTAGTTGGTTTGGTGGGTTTGGAAGGCGATTCGCCGGTCCTTTCAGATTCCATAGGCGCGCGAGAAACACCTACAAAGGCCTCACCAAACCCACCGTCACCACCACCGTCGGCCCTTGGAGCCGGCCAGACGGTCGGATCTGCGGCGCGGATGCGCAGTCCTCGATAGGCCGCGCGGCCACTCGAGATCGCGGCCGTGACAGGCCAGCCAAGCCGGGTGTGCCGCTGCTTGAACATGCGCCCGAAGCGCTTGCTGTTGAGCCGCTCGATCTTGGGCACAGCCGTCCGCTCGGTCCACGCGAGGTAGTCCGCGTGCAAGGCCGTGACGGTGACGATACGGTCGTCGTCAGCAGGTTCGATACGCTCCAGGAAGAACTCGAGCAGCGGGTCTTCTTCGGCGCGATACGAGGCCGTCTCGAGCACCACTGAGGGTGGGAACGGGTGGAGGCTCCCGGCGCGGGCGTACTCGACCGCCCCGCGGGCCACCCATGCCAGGATGCCCGGTGCTTCGGCCTGCAGGACGTTGAGCAGGCCGGGGTCCTCGCGCGGCCCATCGCCGTCTTCGCCGGCCTTGAGGAACTTGACCGGCCACGAGATGACCGCGAGGCGGCGCCATGCACCGTCCGAAGCATCATCGATCTCGGGTGGATGGTTCGTCGCGAGATGCAGGGTGTGGGTAGGCTCCCACTCCTGTTGCCGACCGTGGAGTTCTCGGCCGACCATCTTGTCGATCGTCGCTAATCGCTTGATCGCCGCGCCGCCGAGACGCGCCGCCTGATCGGGCTCGGATGTGAACGCCAGCCGCGCACCACGCATGCGCATCAAGTCCGAGGTCGGCGCGCCAGCATCGCGCCTGCGCCCGATTAGGGTCTCGATGCCGATGTCGACGCCGTAGTCGCCGGCCACGTGGAGAAGCGTTTTGTAGGCCACCGACTTGCCGTTGTTGCCGTACCCGTGGTTGAGTGCCATGACCTCCTTGGACATGCCCACGAACGTCGCCCCGATCAATCGTCGGAACCACGCGATGAGTTCGGCGTCGGCGGCGAATACCTCGACCAAGAAGCGCTCCCAGCGTGGGCACGCGGCGTTCGGGTCGAAGGCAAGGTGGGTCGAGCGGGTGACGAGGTCCTCAGGTCGACCGGCTCGAAGCTGCGCGGTGCGCAGGTCGAGGATGCCGTTGTCGCAGCCGAGCGACCACGCATCCGGATCCCACTCGTGGCCAGCCATGGCCACCGTCTCGGCCGACGCGGCGATCCGTAGCCCTGCGTCGATGGCGGTGTCGAGGGCCCCCGCTGCCTGGATCGCCGCGACAGTCCGCTCTCGCGCCTCGCTATCGGCGATCGTCAGTGCCTCCCGGAACCGCCTCGATAAGACACCCAGCCACATGCGGCGGATCTCGGAGGTCAGGTCCGGGTGCCAGCGGTGGCCACTCCAGATGAACCACGACTTGCGCCCGTGATCGAACCGAACGCGGTGGCCGTCGGCCTCGACGAAGCGGAGCGCGGCAAGGCTCTGGCGCGTCAAGTGGCCGATCTCGACCTCCGCGCCAATCGCTGCTCCCTGTCCCTCAGCGATACGGCGGAAGGAGTGCGCCAGGGTCGGCGGGATCACGATTGGCTCGTTCATCGCCAAAGCCCGCTCGCGATGGTGGAGCGCGCTTCACGCTCGGGCAGACCCGCCTGTCTGGCGGCAGCGAGGAGGATCTCGGTCGCCGCGTCGCGGTCCACGCCGTGCTCGGCCGCCCGGCACGAGGCCCAGTAGAGGAGGGCATTCCGGTCTCCTTCCGGCGCCGTCGCGACCACGCGGTAGAGGCCGGCCACCAGCGCGACCGCCCGGCTCGGGCTGATGGTGCCAGTCGGAGACGGTTCGCCCGGCAGCCGTGACTCGACGGCCAGCCCTGACAACCAGTCGGGTGCGTCCGCAAGGTCGCATTTCTCGGGAGAGCGGTGCCAACCGTACGTCCCGGCGGTCCGCGAGGGACATGCCACGATGAATCCGCCCGAGGCCTTCAGCTCGCCGACATGGACGCCGTCCAGCCGCAAGGAACGCCCAGAGGTGCTTCCGCGCGCGCGCACGAGGATGTGGATGCCGCCCCGCCCGGTGCTGGCGATGGGCGTCTCGGGGAGGCGCAGGTCCCGCTCCCGCATCCAGGTTCGGAGGGCCGCCAGGTGCTCAGCCTCGATGTCGTAGGCGACGAACGCCTCGCCGCAAATGAGGCCGATGTTCGGGCCCGGGTCGGAACGCCAGTGCTGGTCGATCACGCGGGGGTCGGTCGTGGCGTCGCGCTGCCAACCGGTGAACAACGGTTTCTTCTCGAGCGGGACCACCGGGAGCACGCGCCAACCCAATCTGGCGTAGACGTGGGCCCACTCGCGGGTGCTCTGATGGCTTACCCGGCATTCGCCGGTCCGCATGGTCATCACGCCGACCGCTCCCGCGCGATCGCGAGCCACTCAGCTCGGCGGACGATCCTTATCGGCCACGTGAGGTCACTGTTGTTGGACTTACCCCAGTATCGCCCACCACCCTCCTGGCGCAGAATGCCGGTCGAGCCGCGATACATCGGCGGCCGGCGGCTGCAAAGGAGGGTCCCGAGATGGCCATCGACACCACCACGACACGCTCACGGCGCGCTGTCCTCTTTGGTGCCCTGGGCGCCGCGGTGGCTTCCGCCGCAGCCGTGCTCGGCCGACCGGCGATAGCGCGCGCCGACGACACGAACCCGATCGCGCTCGGCACCTCGCCAACGCCGCCGTTCGATGGGTCGGGGACCAATGAGGCCACTACGACGACCGCGATCGCCACGACCCTCGGCCATGGCTTCGCAGCTCAGACCGCCGATGCGACGGCTACGTCCCCTGGCGACCGCGCGGGTCTCTTGGGCACGGCGACCGCAACGACGGGAGTCGCCGCAGGGGTGATGGGCGTCACGAAGAGCGGCGACTACCAGGCCGCGGCGGTCTTCGGATACGCCGCCGCAACGACCGGCTACACCATCGGCGTGCAGGGCCAGAGTGACGGCGACATCGGCAGCGGCGTGGCGGGATTCGCGAGCGGGACCACCGGCTTCACCATCGGCACCGAAGGTGATTGCGCCAGCCCGAACGGAGCCGGTACGTGGGGCTGGAACTGGGCGCACGGTACGGGCGCCACGGGCATCGTCGGCGCGAACTACCACGACACGTCCTCGGTCGCGACCGACACCGGCGTGCTCGGCGTTGCCAGCGATGCGACCGGGTCGACGATCGGGGTCATGGGCCGCGCGGTCAGTACGGACGGGACCGGCGTCATCGGTGTCATCGGGCCTGACAACCTCTCGCCGACCGCCAATACCGGTGTCTACGGCCAGAGCGTGAACGGCACGGGCGGATGGTTCGCGACGGGCGGCCTCAAGATGGGCACCGCGCTTCGGACCACGGGGCGGGTTCGCTTCGACAATTCGGTCGGCGTCGCGACCGTCCCGAGCGGCAAGAACAAGGTCGTCGTCACGCCGGGCATCGATCTGACGGCCACTTCAGCGGTTGTGGCGACGCTACAGGGCAACGCCGGCGGCTCCACGACGGTCCGTTACGTGGCCGTCAATGCGACCGCCGACACGTTCATCATCTTCCTGACCGGCAACGCCACGGCCGCCGTCAAGGTCGCCTGGCACGTCTTCGGGTAACAGCGCGCCCGACGCGGGGATCGCGCTAAGGGACCTTGGTCGCCTCGGTCACGACGAAGAACTGGCGGCAGAACCGCACCGCCCACGCTTCTGGTGCGCTCGGCATCACGCCGCTCGTGCCGAACGGGATGGAGCCACAGGACGATGACTCGCCATCGTTGAAATGGCCGGTGACATCGAACTCACCGAGGTCCTCTTCGGAGCCTCCCGTCGCCAGCGATGTGACGGGCTCCCCGACGATGGAGAGCAAGCCGACCTGGCACATCTCGATCGATCCCGATGGCAACCAGTTCGGTCCGCCGATGATCCCGTCAACTTCGGCCTCCGAACATCGCAGGTCTCCTCGAATGACGATCGACTCGTCGCCGAAGCACGCCATGGCGACCGGTGCGGGCAGGCTATCGATCAGGGAAGGGTCCATCCGACCGGTCACCGGCGGGCATGCCAGCGGGAGCGGTGCGAGCGATCGGCCGCTGCTCGTATCGGTCAGGATCCATCCCTTGGATGCGCTCTGATGATCCACGGTCAGCTGCTCGATCTCCCACCAATCCTGGGTGCCGATCAGGACCGGGCCCTGCCACACGAAGACCTTCGTCGCCGGCGCCAGACGCGCCACCGGTGTCCCTCCCTTGGGTATGGCTGGCGTGCTCCACACATCAAGCGACAGGACGGAGTTGACGAGCGCGACCGACTCCGGACCGATGCCCTCGAAGGATGTCGGAGCGGGAGTCGCTGACTTCGATGGTTCCGGTGATGGAGTGACGACCGGAGGCGGGAGCGTCGGTGTCGGCGTTGGCGTGGGCTCGGGCGCAGACGTCGGCACCGGAGAGGGTCCGGACGCGATCAACGGGGCTCGCACCGGCGGCGAGATGGCGACGCCGGCGACGAGCGCGACCGCCATCACACAGCAAGCGATGAGCAGGCGTTCACGGAATCGGTCGGGTGGCGTCACCGGCACGCTGACGCCGCCAAGGTGGGGCTAGTCCCTGGCCAGTCGCCGCAGCACGGCCGGCAGGATGCCGCCCTGTTCGTAGTACTCGACATCGATCGCACCGTCCAGGCGGGCGATGGCCTGGATGCGCCGCTCGCCGCGATCATCGCGGACGATGACGTTGACGCGTGCCCGCGGCTTCAGCCCGTCCGCCAACCCGACGACGTCGAACGTCTCGCGCCCGGTCAGGCCGTGTGTCGAGGCGTCCTCGCCCGGCAGGAACTGGAGCGGCAGCACTCCCATGCCGACGAGATTGGATCGGTGGATGCGCTCGTACGAGACGGCAAGCACGGCGCGCACACCGAGGAGCGTCGTGCCCTTGGCTGCCCAGTCGCGCGACGAGCCGCTGCCGTACTCGCGCCCGGCGATGACCATCAGCGGCGTGCCTTCGGCCTTGTAGCGCATCGCCGCGTCGTAGATGAATAGCTCATCCCCGGACGGCTGGTGCCGCGTCCACGGCCCTTCCTTGTCGGAGAGGAAGTTGCGCAGCCGGATGTTGCCGAACGTGCCACGCATCATCACCTCGTGGTGGCCGCGACGCGCGCCATACGAGTTGAAATCGAGCGGTGCTACGCCCCGCTCCTGGAGCCATTCGCCGGCGGGACTCTTCATGGCGATGGACCCGGCCGGCGAGATGTGGTCGGTGGTGACCGAATCGCCGAGCACGGCCAGCACTCGGGCGCCAGAGATGTCGCGGACCGGCGCCGGCTCGGCCGTCAGCCCCTCGAAGAACGGCGGCAGCGCGATGTAGGTCGAAGCGGGGTCCCAGGCGTAGCGGTCGCCCGAGGGGATGGGCAGCGCGCGCCATCGATCGTCGCCGTCGAAGACGCTGGCGTAGGTGCGCCGGAAGAGCTCGGGCGAGACCGATTCGCCGATGGTGCGGCGGATCTCCTCAGGGCTCGGCCAGAGATCGGCTAGGTAGACGTCCTTGCCATCACGGTCGACCCCCAGCGGCTCGCGGGTGAGGTCGATGTCCACTCGGCCGGCAAGCGCGAACGCGACCACCAGCGGCGGTGAGGCGAGGTAGCTGGCTCGGGCCAACGGATGGATGCGGCCCTCGAAGTTGCGGTTGCCTGACAGGACGGCCGCGGCGACCAGGTCGTGCTCCTCGATAATGGAGGCGACGGCCTCGTCGAGCGGACCGCTGTTGCCGATGCAGGTGGTGCAGCCGAAGCCGACGAGGGCGAAGCCGAGCTTGGCCAACGGATCCATCAGGCCCGCCGACGCCAGGTACTCGGTGACGGCCCGCGACCCCGGCGCGAGGCTCGTCTTGACCGTGGGCGCGACGGTCATGCCACGCGCCACCGCGTTTCGGGCCAGCAAGCCGGCACCGACCATGACCGTCGGGTTACTCGTGTTGGTGCAACTGGTGATGG
>PNAP01000049.1 GCA_003169735.1 Chloroflexota bacterium
TCGGCGACGCCGTGATGGCCGTCTTTGGGACGCCCGTGGCACACGAGGACGATGCGCTGCGTGCCGTGCGCGCCGCCGTCGACTGCCAAGGCGCTCTGGATGTCCTCAACGCCGATCTCCGCGCCGTCGACGGTCTCGAGATCGAGATCCGCATCGGCGTCCACACCGGCGAGGTCGTCGTTTCGGCAGATGGCGGAGGGGAGGCGCTTGCCTCCGGCGCCCCGATGGCCACCGCCGCGCGGCTGGAACAGACCGCGGAGCCCGGCGAGGCGCTGCTCGGCCCGGTCACCCATGCGCTGGTGCGCGACGCCGTGCGTGCCGAGCCCGTGGCGGGACTCCTGCTGCGCGGCGTCGCCAGTGAGGTGACCGCCTGGCGGTTGCTCGGACTGACCGGGACCGAGTCGCACGTTCGCCACCTCGCCACGCCACTCGTCGGCCGGGTCGAGGAACTTGCCGTGCTCACCGCGGCGCTCCAGCGATCCGTGGTTGACCGGTCCGTACAGCTCGTCACGGTCGTCGGCGCGGCGGGTGTCGGCAAGAGCCGCCTGGTCGGCGCCTTCCTCGACCACGCCGCGAGGGAGGCGCGCGTGACCCGCGGCCGCTGCCTGCCCTACGGCGACGGCATCACCTACTGGCCGATCGTCGAGATCCTCAACGACCTGGCCGGCGTCGATCCCCTCGCCAGCCGTGAGGAAGCTGCCGACCGAATCGCCACCCTCGTCCCACTTGACCTCGACGGCCGAGCGCGCATCGTCGGCATCCTCGGCGCGCTGACGGGCACGTCGAGCGGCGCCACTTCGGGCGATGACATCGCCTGGGCGGTCCGCCGGACGCTCGGCGCACTCGCGGCGGAGCGGCCGCTCGTCCTGTTGATCGAGGACATCCACTGGGCCGAGCCGGGACTCCTCGACCTGCTCGAGACGGTGGTCGACTGGACGACCGGGGCGCCATTGATGATGGTCTGCCCGGCGCGAACGGACCTGTTCGAGCGTCGACCGGATTGGGGCGCCGAGCGATCGAATGCACGGCGCCTGGACCTGGGGCCGCTGGGTGGCGCCGACACGCGCGAGCTGCTGGCGGCACTGCCGGGCGGATCGGCGCTGCCGGCGGCGCTGCGCGCGCGGGTGCTCGCCGCGGCGGAGGGCAATCCACTCTTCGTCGAAGAGATGCTGGGCAAGATGATCGATGACGGGACGCTCAGGAACGGGCCGGCGGGCTGGGTCTTCGATGGTGCCGCGGATGCCATCACCGTGCCGGTCACCGTTAGTGCCCTCATCGCCGCCCGGATCGACGCCCTTGACCGTCCCGAGCGGTCCGCCGCCGAGCGAGCGTCGGTGGTCGGCCGCGTCTTCGAGCGCGGCGCCGTGTCGGAGCTCTCGACGATCGCCGAGCGCGGCACGCTCAGTGGCCGTCTCCTCGCACTGACGCGAAAGCAGCTCATCACGCCCGACGGAAGCGGCCTGGATGGCGACGATGCCTTCCGGTTCCGTCACGTGCTCATCCGCGATGCCGCGTACGACCGCCTCTCCAAGTCCGACCGGGCGGACCTTCACGAGCGCTTCGCCGAGTGGCTCGAACGGTCCACCGCCGACCGCGCCGGCGAGTACGTGGAGCTGCTCGCCCACCACCTGGCCGCGGCGGCCGAGTACCGCCTTGAACTCGGCACGCTGACGAGCGAGCACGGAGACCGCCTCGCGGCGGCGGCGGTCGATCGGTTGACGGAGGCGGCCGAGCATGCCACAGCCGTCTTCGCCCATCCCGAAGCAGCCCGGCTGTATGGTCGAGCCCTGAGCATCCTCGAGCGCCGCCCAGGCACCGCGGTGGGACGTGCCGGCGACCTCACCGATCTCGAAGCCCGACACGCGGAGGCACTCTTCCTGGCCGCGGATCCGTGGGCGGCGGTCGATGCCATCCGCCGGACCCTTGCCCGCCTCGACGAGAGCGCTGCGAGCCGAGCCGCCGTCCTCGGCGAACGCCTCGCTGTGTACCTGATCGAAGCCGGTGACGAAGCCGGCGCCCTCGCCGCTGCTGCCGATGCCGTGGCCCGCGTCCCGTCCGACCCGCCGACGCCTGAGCGCGCGCTGGTGCTCGCGAATCAGGCCCGCATCCTGATGCTCCTCCATCGCGACGCAGAGGCTCTGGCCGCGTGCGATGAAGGGATCGCCGCTGCACGCGCAGCCGGCGCCGATCACGAGCTCGCCAGCGTCCTCATCACGCAGGCGACGCTGATCGGCCGGATGGATCTGTCCCGCGGCGCCGAGCTGCTGGAGGATGCCCACCGCTTCGCGGAGCGGATCCACGACGCTCGCCAGATGCTGCGTGCCGACAACAACCTCGGTCTGGTGCTGGCCAGGTTGCGCGACTACGCTCGCTGGGACGAAGTCTTCGAACGGGCGATGGCGACTGCCGCTGCCGCGGGCCTCGAGCGAACCAACGGCGCCGGCCTCCTCGTCAATGCCGGGCATGAAGCCCTGTGGGCCTCGCGGCCAAGTCGAGCATTCGAGCTCTATGCCCGCGTCCTCGCCCTGACGACGAGTGGCGACGACGTGGTCAACGCCCAGAACGGATTGGGCTGGGCACTCATCCTGCGCGGCGAGCACGAAGCTGCGCTGGAAGGGTTCGCGGCCGCCAGGCGAGTGGCACGGCGTGGCGCAAGGAACGATCGGATCGCCGACATCGCCACCGGCGAAGCGTGGGCTCTCTGCCAGCTTGGCCGGCTCGACGAGGCACTGGCACGACTCGACGAGGTTCCGCGGGATGAATCGGTGGTTCAAGGCGTACGGGTGCAGACCGGCGTCTACCGCACCATGGTCCAAGCCTCTATCGCGGTCGCAGCTCGCTCGGATGCCGATCCCGATCGCGAAGCTGCGGCCATCCGCGCCATGGTGGCGGCGGCCGAGACGGCGCGGGAGGCGGCCCGCCAGGAAGCCGATGATCGTTGGCAGACGCGCGCGCTCCTGGCCGTCATCCGCGGCGAGCTGGCGCGCGGCTCCGGTCACGGTGGTTCGGAGGCGTGGGCGGGGGTGGCCGAGGAGACGGCAGAGATCGGCGACCTCTGGCAAGCGGCATATGCGCGCCTTCGCCACGTTCAGGCGCTCGTGGCCGAGGGTGCCTCGACGGAGCGGATCCGGGACGCCATCGCTGGTGCACGGGCGATCACAGAGCGGACGGAGGCCGCCGACTTTCTGCGGGACCTCGATGCCCTCGCGGCGGCGAACGCCTAGATCAGAGCCAGGGCAACCTGTACGGCAGGACGATGTTCAGCACCAGCCCGAGGATGAGCGTGGCTCCGGCGCGACGCGTGTGAACGAAGGCAGCGGCGACGAACCAGAGCGGCCAGACCGGGTAGTTCGGTGGCGGCTCGGCTGGACGCGGCTTGGCGTAGACGCGCAGCACCTCGATGAGCTTGGGGATCGCCAGGACGACGAGGACGACCCACGGGCCGATCCAGCCGACCAGCGCGGAGCCGATGACGATCGGGTAGAACGCGACCATCAGCGGCATCGTCGGGACTTGTCGACAGGAGTAGGATGCGCCGGAGCAACAGAAGAACCTGATCCGGACTGTGGAAGCCGACTTCGGGGCTCACGCCCCCCACGCGCGGCCGGTCTGGTCACTCGAGGTGACCTATGGCCGTATCCCCGACCCTCCGCCACGCGGCGCCGGCGCCGGCGCCGTCCCCGAAGCCGCGCGCGACGCTCGCCAACCTCTCCACGGCGGAGTTGTACGAACACGCCGCCCGGGACAACGAAGGGCTGATCGCCGACGGCGGACCGCTCGTCGTTCGGACCGGCAAGCACACCGGCCGCTCGCCCCAGGACAAGTTCACGGTCGATGAACCCGGAAGCCACGACGGCGTCTGGTGGGGCGGCTTCAACAACCCCATCAGCGAGGAGCGCTACGAGGCGCTGCGCGCGCGCATGCTCGACCACCTCAGCGAGCGCCAGGTCTACGTCCAGGACTGCTTCGTCGGCGCGGATCCGGACTACCGCCGCTCGGTGCGTGCCTACACGGAGAGCGCCTGGGCGAGCATCTTCTGCCGCAACCTCTTCCGACGCCCCAGCGCCGCCGAGCTGGCTGTCTTCCAACCGGATTTCACCATCATCGATGCCCCTTCGTTCCGAGCCGACCCGGCCCGCGATGGGACGCGCACCGAGACGGTCATCGTGGTCCACTACTCGCGTCAGGAGATCCTCATCGGCGGCACGCAATACGCCGGCGAGATCAAGAAGGGCGCCTTCGGCATCATGAACTTCCGACTGCCCGATGAGGGCGTGCTGCCGATGCACTCGTCGGTCAACGTCGGCAAGCGCGGTGACGTGGCGGTCTTCTTCGGCCTGTCGGGCACGGGCAAGACGACGCTCTCGGCCGATCCGGAGCGGACGCTCATCGGCGACGACGAGCACGGCTGGGGCCCGAACGGCGTCTTCAATTTCGAGGGCGGTTGTTACGCCAAAACGATCCGCCTGTCGCACATCTACGAGCCCGACATCTACACCACCACGCGCCGTTTCGGGACGATTCTCGAGAACGTGGCCATCGACCCGGTGACCCGCGAGCTCGACCTCGATTCCGACCTGCTGACCGAGAATACCCGGGCTGCCTTCCCGCTCGATTTCATCGGCAACAGCTCCGACCTCGGCATGGCCGGTCACCCATCGAACGTCGTGCTGCTGACGGCCGACGCGTTCGGCGTCCTGCCGCCGGTGTCCCGCCTCAGCCGGGACCAGACGCTCTACCACTTCATCAGCGGCTATACGGCCAAGCTCGCCGGCACGGAGGTCGGCGTCAAGGAACCGACGGCAACCTTCTCGACCTGTTTCGGGGCGCCGTTCATGCCGCGCCACCCGGGCGTCTACGCAAAGATGCTCGGCGATCGGCTGGACCACCATGCCGCGAGTGCCTGGCTCATCAACACGGGCTGGACGGGTGGTCCCTACGGCACCGGTGAGCGGATGAACATCACCTACACCCGCAACATGGTCCGTGCCGCCCTCAACGGCGACCTCGACGGTGTGGCAACGGTGACCGACCCCGTCTTCGGCGTCGAAGTGCCCGTCTCCTGCCCCGGCGTCCCGGCCGATGTCCTCCACCCGCGCCAGACCTGGCACGACGCCGAGGCGTACGACGCTCAGGCCGCCAAGCTCGCGGCGATGTTCATCGAGAACTTCCGCCAGTTCGAGTCGGGCGTATCCGAGGGCATCCGCCTCGCCGGTCCCCGCGCGAGGTAGTTCGCTGGGAGTCGTGCTAACCGGACAGTGGCGGCTCCCCGGACCGTTCGACCTAGGGTCGCGTCCAGCTGAAGACGAGTTGCGGATCGGCGATCTTGCGCACCTTGGCGTAGTTGCCGACGATCGTGGCGGCGCCCGATGCACCGTGGGTCACGAGGTAGCTGCGCACGCGGCTCTCGCCGTCCAGGTCAAGGAAGACGCGGCTGACGGCCGCGCCGCCCTTCGCGCCGGGGTCGCCGACCGTGAAGGCCCAGCCGGCGCCCGCGACGGACGTCGTGTCGATCGATTCGTCGGTCAGGACCGCGGCCACGGATGATAGGCAGTACTCGCGGAACCCGGCCACAAGCGTTTCGCTGACCTGGTCGAATGGTGCCACCGGCGTGGCGCAGACCTCGGTGGCGAATGCATCCACGCCGCTCGGCGGGTTCGTCGCTCCGCCACTGGGCGAGGCGGAGGTCGTCGGCGTGGTCGAGGGCTTCGGCGTTGCCGAGCCGACCGGGCCGGAGGGTGTCGGGCGCGGCGTCGGCGAAGGGGACGAGTGGCCGCCGGTGAAGGCGACGACCGCGATCAGGACGATGGCCAGCGCGCCAATGACCGCGGCGATGACGAGGACCGGCGTCGGCCGCTTCCCGTCATCTCCAAGCTGATCCGGGAAGTTGAGCGGCGTCTGGCTGATCACTCGCTCAGGATACCGGGCTTGACACTCGCCGGTGGTCTGCGCAAAGATGTGCGCATGGGAACGCGCATAGCCACGAACCTGACTCTGCCGAAGGATCTGGTCGATGAGCTCGACGCAGTCTGCGGGCCGCGCAACCGCAGCGCATTCGTCGAGGAAGCGGTGCGTACCAAGCTCAAGCGCGAAAAGATGCGTCGCGCTTGGAGCCAGGCGGCCGGGATCCTCAAGGCGGAGGACTACCCACACTGGGCAACGCCGGAACTGGTCGCGCAATGGGTCCGCGACAGTCGAGCCGAAGAGACCGACCCTGGGCCCGAGGTGTGATGGTGCCGTTGCTATTGGATTCGACCTTTGTGATCGACTACATGAGAGGCGACCCGGACGCGCTCAGGCGGCTTGAGAGGATCTTCGAGGACGGGGACGAGCCGGTCGTCAACGAGGTCGTCGTGTGCGAAGTACGGGCTGGTCTCCGTATCGCAGATGTGCCGGCGTTCGAATCACTGCTCCTGCCGATCGAATTCGTCCAGCCTGGTCCGGAGTCGGCCATGAATGCCGGCCGCTGGCGGGCAGAAGCCCAAGGACGCGGCTGGATGCTGAGCCTACCGGATGCGCTGATCGCATCCGCTGCGGACAGTCTCGGTGCCACGATCCTGACCCGGAACGAACGAGACTTCGCGCTCACGCCGGTACGGGTCGAAACGTATTAGCTGAGCGGCTCGAACCGAGCGGTGAAGTGGCGCAATTGCGCCGGTGCGGCCACGATGCGGAGGCCACGCAGCTCGGCGGAGCGCTTGGCC
Organism: Chloroflexota bacterium; assembly: GCA_003169735.1. GTDB lineage: Bacteria > Chloroflexota > Limnocylindria > Limnocylindrales > CSP1-4 > Palsa-1032. The sequence goes on from PNAP01000049.1 coordinate 6,705, forward strand.
ACGAAGCGGACCACCTCGATGACGTAGTCCACATGTGACTGCGTATACGTCCGCCGCGGGATGGCGAGGCGGACCAGGTCCATCGCCGCCGGAGACTCGGTGCCGTCGGGATGCAGCCCGAACATGACCGTGCCGATCTCGCAGCTGCGGATGCCGCCCTCGACATAGAGCGCGCAGGCGAGCGCCTGGCCCGGGTACTGGAGCGGCGGGATGTGCGGCAGCAGCGCCCGCGCGTCGATGTAGACCGCGTGGCCGCCGATCGGCTCGATGACCGGCACGCCCGACTCAGCCAGCGCGTCGCCCAGGTAGGCGGTCGAGGTGATCCGATAGCGCAGGTAGTCTTCCTCGACGACTTCAGCCAGGCCCTGGGCGATGGCTTCGAGGTCTCGACCGGCCAGGCCGCCGTAGGTCGGGAATCCCTCGGTGAGGATGAGCAGGGTCCGGCACCGCTCGGCCAACGAGTCGTCGTTCATCGCCAACCAGCCACCGATGTTGGCAAGGCCATCCTTCTTGGCCGACATCGTCATCCCATCGGCCAGTGAGGCCATCTCGCGCACGATGTCGGGGATGGGCGTGGACTCATAGCCCTTCTCGCGCTGACGGATGAACCACGCGTTCTCGGCGAAACGGCACGCGTCGAGAAAGAGCGGCAGGTCATGGCGATCGCACACCGCGCGCACGGCACGGAGGTTGGCCATCGAGACCGGCTGGCCGCCCATCGAGTTGTTGGTGACGGTCACGAAGACGACCGGGATGGCGTCGCGGCCGCGCTCGTCGATGAGACGCTCCAGCGCGGCCACGTCCATGTCGCCCTTGAAGGGCAGGCGCGTGCCGGGCTCGTGGGACGGCGTCAGGTCGATCGCCTCGGCACCGGTCGCTTCGGCGTTGGCGCGTGTCGTGTCGAAGTGCGTGTTGTTCGGCACGACCTTGCCCGGTGCGCCGAGGACCGAGAAGAGGATCTTCTCGGCCGCGCGTCCCTGGTGGGTAGGGATGATGTGCTTGAACGGGAAGAGCTGGTGCACCGCGTCGCGGAAGGTGAACCACGAGGGTGAACCGGCGTAACTCTCGTCACCGCGCTGGATGCCGGCCCACTGGTCGCGGCTCATCGCGCCTGTCCCCGAATCTGTCAGCAGGTCGATGATCACATCGTCCGCGTGCAGGTCGAAGAGGTTGTAGCCGGCTTCATTCAGGCGGGCGGCGCGTTCCTCGCGCGTAGAGAGTCGGATGGGCTCGACCGAGTGGATCCGGAACGGCTCGATGATCGTCTTCCAGCGCTCCATCGACGGAGCATAGGCCGCGCGGCTCTTCCTCGGGTTCGGGCGTCTTCGGTGCCGATCACTCGACCACATCGACCAGTTTGGG
>PNAP01000043.1 GCA_003169735.1 Chloroflexota bacterium
GTCGGAGTCGGGGTCGGAGTCGGAGTCGGAGTCGGACTCGGACTCGGATTCGGAGTCGGAGTCCGACTCGGGCTCGGGCTCGGGCTCGGCGGTCGGAGCTGATGCTTCGGGCTCGACTGCGTCGGGCTCGGGCTCGGGCGCAGTCGCATCGGGCGTCGCTTCGGCCGTCGTCGATGCTTCAGGCTCAGCGGTCGGTTCGGATCCGGCCCCGGCGGCCTCGACTTCGGGCGCGTCGCCGTGCTGAGCGGCGGCTTCGGACTCGGCGACTGCCTGGCGGACCTGAGCGAACGCCGATGCCAGCGTGTTGTCGATGCCCTCTTCGGGTTCCTGGACGGCCTGAGCCCGGTCGAAGCTGCGCTCGTTGCGGGCGACGGGTCGGCGCTCGGGGCGCGGCTCCGGCATGGCCGGTCGCGGCGGCGCTTCCTCGGCCTGCTTGAGGCTCAGCCCCAGGCGATGCCGTTCGGAGTCGAGCGAGATGACCTTCAGGTTGAGCTTCTGGCCCTCGTGGACCACGTCTCCCGGATGGGCGACGCGCTGGTGAGAGAGCTCGCTGATGTGGATGAGGCCCTCGAGACCGTCGCGGACGCGGACGAATGACCCGAAGTTGACGATCTTCGTGACCGTCCCTTCGATGATGTCGCCGACCTTGAGGTCGGCCACCGTGGAGTGCCACGGGTCCGGCTGGAGGCGACGGATCGACAGGCTGATGCGGCCGCGCTCGTGGTTGATGTCGATGACCTCGGCCTCGACCTCTTCGCCGACGCGGTAGCCGGCTTCGGGGTTGTTGACCTTGTTCCACGAGAGCTCGCTCTTATGGACGAGGCCGTCGATCCCACCAAGGTCGACGAAGACGCCGAACGGGGCGATCGAGCGGACGGTCCCGGTGACCTTCTGGCCGACCTGGAGGCTGCTGAAGAGTTCGTCGCGCTTCTCGCGCCGCTCCTCGTACAGCGCCACTTTCTCGGACAGGATGAGCCGGTTGGCCTTGCGGTTGACCTCGAGGATCTTGAGGCGGAGCTTCCGGCCGACGTACGGCTGGAGCTTCTCGGCGATCTCCTGGGCGGCGTCACGTGGCTGCTCGTTCTGCGGGCGGCGCGGGAAATCGACGATCTGGCTGATGGGCACGAAGCCGCGGATACCGCAATCGACGATGAGGCCGCCCTTGTTATGGTCGATGACCGGGGCCTCGATGATCGTTCCGGCGTCCAGCTGCTCCTGCATCGAACGCCATTTGCGCTCGAGTCCGGCGCGGCGGAGTGAGAGGACGGCGTGGCCCTCGTTCGATTCGGGCTGCAGGACGTAGACCAGAACGGTGTCGCCGATGTTCAGCGCAGGCTGGGTCTCGGCATTGCGGCCGTACAGCTCACGATTGCTGACGACGCCCTCGGACTTGGCACCGATGTCGACGAGGATCTCGTCCTTGTCGATGCGGACGACCTGGCCCTCGACGACATCACCGTGCTTGAGGCTGCGGATCTCGTCGGTCTGCTCGCTGAGCAGCTCTTCCATGGTCGTCGGTTCGGGCCGCGTGTCGATGACCGGCTTGGGCGCGGCGGCGGGAGCTGCGGCGGGAGCTGCGTCGGCGACGGCGGGAGCTGCGTCCCCTACATCGGCCGTCGGCGCGACCTCGGTGGCGGGCTCGGCCTCGCCTTCTTCCGTGCCGGCGCCATCATCTGCAGCAGGCGCCATGTCGACCTCGGATCCGGGCACGTCATGGACCGAAGCGGCCTCATCCGCGACCACCGGCTCGGCTGCCGTCACAGGCGCCACGTCTGACGCGGGCTCTGCGTCGGCGGTCGACTCGATCTCGGCCGTCGCGACCGTATCGGTGGCCGATCCGGCGTCCGTCACGGGTGCTGAGTCGGGTTCCGTCTCGTCCGCGGCCGGCGCGGCCACTTCGGCATCAGCCGTCGCAGCCGGGTCATCGGGGGTCACAGGCGTCGCGACCTCAGCCGTCAGCGCGCCTGACTCGGGCTCAGCGTCGGCGTGGGTCGTGCTCAGGTCCGATTCGCCCGTGGGCTGCGCGTCTTCATTCGACTCTAGGGTCAATGCGTTTCGTCTCCTCGTCGTTCTCCGGCGTCAGGAACGACAGAGCCCGGGACTCACGCCCGGGCTTCGGCTTTGCAAGTGGGTCGTCCGTGTCCTCGTGGGCTCGTCAGACTCCTCCGCGTTCCGGGGCGTGCCGTTCTTCTGCTGCTCCTGCGCAGGGCCGGTGCATGGTACCACGCGTCCAAACCAGCGACCGCCGGTGCGGCTGCTCTCGCGCTCGTGACGGATCAGGGTGCTAGCATCCGGCGGCCGTGCCCGAACTCCCGGATCTGCGGATCCTCCAGGAGGCGTTCCAAGCCGCGCTCGTCGGCCGTGAGATGGCGGCGTGGAGCGCGCCGCAGACGCTCGTCGTGCGAGGAACGCGGGCCGAAGCCGCCGCGCTCATCGGACAGCGCCTCGAGAGCGTCGCGCACCGCGGCAAGTTCCTGACATTCCGATTCAGTGCCGGCGACCGGGTGGTCGTCAACGCGATGCTCACCGGCCGCCTCGGACTGGCTCGACCCGGCACCAAGCCGCTGCCGCAAACCGCTGTCGTCGTGACGTTCGGTCCGCGGGCGAAGATCCCGCGTGGCACCGCGACATGGACGCGCCGCGCCGACTGGTTGCCACCCAACGGTGAGGCGATCGAATTGCGCTATCGCGACCCGCTGAAGATGGGCAAGGTCTACCTCCTGCCGAAGGGGATGGAGCGGCCGGTGGCCGGCTGGGATGACCAGGGGCCCGATATCGACGATCCGGGATTGGATCTGAGGATGTGGCGCGATCGCATCGCGAAGCATTCTGGCGAGATCAAGAACCTACTCAAGAACCAGTCCTTCGTGGCTGGCATCGGCAACGGCTACAGCGACGAGATCCTGTGGGCTGCGGGCCTGGCGCCGTTCCGGAAGCGATCCTCACTCGCGCCCGAGGAGGTCGAGGATCTCTACCGCGCCGCGCGCGACGTCCCGGAGTGGGCGATCGGCGAGTTGCGGGTCCGCGTGCCGCCCCGTTTCGAGGTCGAGGTTCGCGACTTCCTGAACGTCCATCGCAAGGGCGGGAGCGCTTGCCCGCGGTGCGGCAGCACGCTCAGCGAAGTCTCGCCGGGAGGCTTCGTGACCACCTGGTGTCGCAGCTGCCAACGCTGACGGGCTGACCGTCGGGCCATGGGCGTCGGCCGCTGAACGTCAACGGCTGGGACTCACGGGATGATGAGATTCTCACCGACGCGGATCGCGGCCGGATCAGCCAGGTCATTCGCTGCCATCAGCGCCTTGACCGTCGTTCCGAAGCGCTGGGCGATCTTCTGGAGCGTATCGCCAGGTTGGACCTGGTACTTGTGGACCGTCGGCTGGGGCGTCGGCGTCGGCAGCGGCGTGGCCGTCGCGGGTGCTGATGGCGTGGTCGACGGAGCCGGGCTGGGCGCCGGCGACGTCGAAGGCGTGACGCCGGGGGTGGAGGGTGACGGCAACGCGATGGAGCCCGATGGTGCGAGCGCGGTGGGCGGCGCCGGCGTCATCGATGCCGAGGGAAGGACCGCCACGAACGTGCCGGGCGCGTTGCGCGGCAAAAGGAAGGTCCCGAACAGGAGGATCGCCACGATGACCAAAGCGCCGATGACGCCGAACGCGACGAACCGGCCCCGCGTCTCCGGACGCACCCCCGGCTCGGTCGCCGCGCGGTCGATGGCGACCGGGAGGGACTGGCTGAGTGCCTGGAACTTCGAGGCCGCCAGTTGCTCAGGATGGATGTGGGCACTGACGAGCGCGTCCTGGCGAGCGCGCGACGCCGAAACGAAGAACTCGCACGTAGCGTGCTCTTGCGTGAGGCAGACGCGCTTCTGTTTCAAGGCAGGGATCGAGGCGGCTGGCATCTGCGCCGCGCAGCGGTGGGTACGGCCTGGTTGTGCCCGTCGCCATGGTCCCTCAGCGTCCACGAAGTACGGACACGCACTGATGGCCGCGGCCACTGGAGAGGCTATCGGCCCAATATGGCCAACGGCGTCGTGGCTGGTGGGGTCCGACACGCCCGCGGGGTCGCCGATGGTTTCGGCACCGTTCGAGGCGCCGGCAACAACGGGCTCGAGAACGGGCTCGAGAACGGGCTCGAGCGGCCCAGCACCGTCTGCAGCCACGCCGATGGCGAGACCGCCCGACTCGTCGTCGGTCACGTGTCGGTCGACCGGCGCGCTCGAGAGCCCCCCGGTCCCATGTCAGGACCCATGGCGGGAATCATACGGCCGCATCCTGGGCACGGCCCGCCCGGCGCTAGCTCGGCACTCTGTGGGGCTCACCTGCCTACCGCGCTGACTGACTCGCGCCCCCGGAGGCTCTGGCTCGCCCACCAGCGCGTCTGCTGCGATCGCAGTCCAGCCGCGCGCACCCGGCGGCGGGTTGGGCTCCCCCAGCGGCACCATCCGTTGCGCTCACCGCCTAGCCGCGGCGGATGAGCGCACGCGCTTGGGCTCCCTAGCCGCGGTCGCCCAACGGCGCGTCTGCAGAACGCAAAAGATCCTGGCGACGGCCTATTTTCCCGAGGAGCTACCCCCTGAGTATCTTCGGCGCTGGAGAGCTTAACTTCCGTGTTCGGGATGGGAACGGGTGTGGCCTCTCCGCTAGAGTCACCAGGATCTTCATGCGTGTGATGACGCGATCGGCGTTCGAATCGATGAGTACTTCGCGTTCTGACCGTGCGGCGCCCAAGAGCGCCAACGACGGTTCTGATCCTTCCCCACAGCTGCCAAAGGGTCAGCTGCTGAAAGAGGTCAAGCCCTCGACCATTAGTACGGCTCAGCTCCATCGGTTGCCCGACTTCCACATGCCGCCTATCAAGCAGGTGATCTTCCTGCGGTCTTACCCGGTTGACCCGGTGGGAAACCTCATCTCGAGGCGAGCTTCGCACTTAGATGCTTTCAGTGCTTATCCCGACCGAACATAGCTACCCAGCGATGCCCCTGGCAGGACAACTGGCACACCAGCGGTTCGTCCACTCCGGTCCTCTCGTACTAGGAGCAGCTCCTCTCAAGTTTCCTACGCCCGCGATGGATAGAGACCGAACTGTCTCACGACGTTCTGAACCCA
>PNAP01000034.1 GCA_003169735.1 Chloroflexota bacterium
CCATGCCCTCGTCGTCGGACGCGCCGGTCCCCAGCGCGTCCTTGGTCTCCGGCAGCCCGAACAGGATCACGCCGCCCACCCCGAGCGCCGCCAGCCGCGCAGCCTCCTCGGCCGCGAGGTGAAGGCGGCCGACGTGGCCGAGTCGGTTGCATTCCTGCTCTCGGATCGCTCGCGCGCGACCACCGGCTGCGTCGTCACCGTCGACGGCGGCGNNCTCCCCAGAGCCTGCACCTCACCGGCCTCGGCCACGGCGTGCTCGATCGAGAGGCGATCGATCCCTGGCATCGACGCGATCGGCTCGCGGACGCCCGAGCCGGGCCGTACGAACAGCGGCGCCACGAGCATCTCGGGATGGAGTCGCGTCTCGCGCACGAGGGCACGCAGCGCGGGCGTGCGTCGCAGGCGACGCATCCGGACATCCATGGGCGCGAGCGCGGCATCGGTCTTGGTGTTCATCCTGCTGGTGTTCATCCCGCTTCCTTGTCTCGAGTCATCAGCGCGAACGCGGTCGTCGCGACGAGCGTCGCGATATCGGGAGCCGGTGCCTCGGCCGCGACCGTGAAACCGGCGCGGCGCGCTGCGGCACTGGTTTCGGATCCGATGCAGATCGATGGGATCGACGTGACCTCGAGGCCGGCTTCGGCCGCGAGCGCGACCAGACCACCGACGGTCGAGCCGCTGGTGAACAGGATGGCATCGATGGGCGCGGACGTCAGCGCATCGGCAAGCAGTGCCGCCGATCCCTCGGGTGCCTCGTGCGTCCGGTAGGCGACGACCTCGTCAACGTCAGCCTGGCGCGCCCGCAGTCGATCGGGAAGGCGTGCGTCAGCCAGATCGCCGCGAACCAGGAGCAGGCGCTCGCCGGCGGTGACGGGCAACTCGACGGCCAGGCCCATGCCGCTCTTGCGCGTCGGCTGGAAATCGATGCTGACGCCGGCCTCGATGAGCGGCCGTGGCGTGGCTTCTCCGACGGCCGCCCAGCGCGGCCCGGAGAGGGCCACGGAACAGCGCGCCGCCGCCGCGACCAGCGACTGGGCGCCGTTCCGACTGGTCACGACCACCCAGTCGTAGTCACCGAGCCGCGCCACGGCATCATCAAGAGCACCGCCCACCGCCACCGGCTCGATCGAGATGGCAGGCACGACCACGGCATCGAGCTCGGCGCGAGCCAGCGCGTGCACCAGTCCCACCGCCTGGCCCGCCGGACGCAGCACGAGGACGCGGCGGCGAGGTGTCGCGAGGTGGCGATCCCCGAGTCGCCCGGCGAGTTCGCGTCCGAGCGCGGTCGCATCTGACGCGGGGCCGCGCACTCGCGCGAACGAGGTCGCCGAACCGTCGACCTCGGCAAAGCCACCGAGGAGCTCGAGCGTCCCATCATCGATGGTCGCCAGCGCCCCGATCGGAGATCGGCAGCCGCCGCCGGTCGCCGCCAGGAACGCGCGTTCGGCCTCGACCGCCTGGCGCGTCGGCAGATGGTCGATGGCTCGGCAGAGAGCGAGCAGGCGCGTGTCGTCGGCCCGAACCTGGATCGCGATGGCGCCCTGTCCGGGAGCCGGCGGCACGACGTGCGGATCGAGCCGCTCGGCGATGCGGTCACTGCGCCCGAGCCGATCGAGGCCGGCCGCCGCGAGGATGAGCGCGTCGGTTACCCCGGCCTCGAGCCGCCGGAGCCGCGTGTCGACGTTGCCGTGGAGGGGATGGAGCACCAGGTCCGGCCGTCGGGCAAGGATGAACCCCGTCCGTCGCGGACTGTCCGTTCCGACGCGTGCGCCGCGCGGCAGGTCATCCAGGCTGCGTGCCTCGCTCCCCTCGCGTACCACGAGTACGTCACGCGGATCCGCCCGCGGCAGGTACGCACCGATGACGAGCCGCGCATCCATCGTCGTCGGCACGTCCTTGGCGCTGTGGACCGCGACATCCACGTCACCGGCGAGGAGCGCCTGCTCGATGGCGGCCACGAAGGCGCCTTCGCCGAAGGTCAGATCCGACGCTCGCCGGTCCCCTTCGGTCTCGATGATGACGCGGCGCGGCCGGTGGCCGGCGCCTTCGAACGCCCGGATGACCAGATCTGCCTGGGCGAGCGCCAGGGCGCTGCCGCGGGTGCCGACGCGGATCTCGCCGGTCGCGGCTGTGGACGACATACGGACCAAGATCCAATCATATCGCCCGGACCGGTCCGACCAACCGGCGAGCGGCAGGACGATCGGGGTGTGGCGCGTCCATCGGACGTTCTCTCAGGCTCCCTCGGCCAGTTTCCGAGCCGCGTCAGCGAAAAGGCCGTTGAAGATGCGCGACGTGGACGGGAACGCGTGGATGGTATCGGCGAGCGTCTCGACCTTGACCCGTGACTTGATGGCGAGCACGCACTCATGGATGGCCGCTGACGCGTCCGGCGTGGCCATCGCGGCACCGACCAGTTCGCGGCTCTTCCGATCGACCACGATGGTCACGTGCCCGAAGGTCGCCTCGACCGAGTAGCCCTTGGACGTGGTCGCGAAGTCGGCCACCAGCTCGAACGCGTCGAAGCCCTTCTCCGTCGCCTGTTCGAGGCTCATGCCCACGAACGCCAACTCGGGATCGGTGTAGGTGGCACGGGGAAGGGCGCGGTAGTCGGGCTTCACGTCGTCGCCGAGCGCCATCCGGACCGCCACCTCGCCCTGGTAGTGGCCCTGGTGGGTGTGCAGTTCCGGGCCGGCGGGATCGCCGATGAGGAAGAGCCCGTCGCCGATGCGCAAACGGCCATCCGGCGGCAGCGCGGCGCGGTCGCGGTGGTCGATGCCGACCGTCTCCAGCCCGAGCGAATCGAGCGGGAACGCCCGACCGACTGCCAGCAGGATGGCGTGGCCTTCGGCCGTCGACCCGTCGTCCAGGTCGATCACGTCGGCCCCGTCAGTGCCGGCACCCGCCCGGGCCTTCTGCGCGCGCACGCCCAATCGAACCGTCACGCCGTCACCGCGGACGGCCTTCAGTCCGGCCTCCGAGTTGCGCGGATGGTCGTTGGGCAGGATGCGCTGACCGGACTGGACGATGGTCGTGGGCACGCCGAACCGCGCGAAGACCTGGGCCAGCTCCACGCCGGTCGGTCCGCCGCCCAGCACGAGCAGGCTCCTTGGCAGTTCTCGTGTTCCGGTAGCGTCCTTGTTGGTCCACATGCGGACGGTCTCGATGCCCTCGACCGGCGGGATCTTGGTCTTCGAACCGACGGCGATGACGACGTTGGCGGCTTCGAGCGACCGAGTCTTGCCGGCTCGCGTGACCACGACGCGGCCAGGGCCATCCAACCTGGCTTCGCCTCGGATCGCTTTGGCGCCGGCCTTCTCGAGCCCCTTCACGTGGCCCGAGTCGTCGGGGTAATCGAGTTTGACGCGATTGATCATGTAGTCGCGCCGATCCGAAGCGCGGCTCCACGGGTAGTCGCCGCAGAGATGCCGCGCGGCCGAGTTGAGCAGCGATTTCGACGGGATGCAGCCCCAGTGCGGGCACGAACCGCCGAACAGGTCGCGCTCCACCACGGCCACGGTCGCGCCCCGACGGCGCGCTTCGTACGCCGCCGCCTCGCCGGCCGGCCCCGCCCCGATGATCACGAAGTCGTATCGCATCGGCGGATAGTAGGCGACCGCCGACGGCTCGACCGGATCAGGGCGACGTCGTCAGGTCCTCGCCAACTGATCCAGCAACTTGGCGACGAGGGCAGTCCAGCCGGTCTGGTGGCTCGCGCCGAGGCCGGCGCCGGTGTCGCCATCGAAGTATTCGTTGAAGAGTAGGTGGTCGCTCCAGAGAGGGTCTGCCTGGAGGCGCTCGTCGGGGCCGAGGAAGGCGCGATGCCCGGCCGCATCACGCGTGAACAGCGCGGTCAGCCGCCCGGAGAGGTCCTCGGCCACCTCGACGAGCGTATGCATCTCGCCCGACCCGACTGGTGACTCCACAACGAAATCGTCCCCGTAGTAGTGATCGAAGCGCTGGAGCGCCTCGATGATCAGGTAGTTGATGGGGAACCAGACCGGGCCGCGCCAGTTGGAGTTGCCGCCGAAGACGTTGGTGCTCGACTCGGCGGGTTCGTAGCGAACCTCGTAGCTCGTGCCGTCGATCGCGACCACGTACGGATGATCGAGATGGAAGCGGCTGAGCGAACGGATCCCGTGCGGCGAAAGGAATTCCTCTGGGTCGAGCATCCGCCGGAGCAGCGTCTTCATCCGGTGCCCGTGGACGAGCGCAAGTAATCGCCGGCGCCCCTCCCCCGGCGTCTCCCAACTCGGCACGAGCGCCGCCAGCCCCGGCCGATTGCGCAGGAACCACTGCAACCGCTGAGCGAACGCCGGCATCCGGTCGAGCAGTTCCTGTTCGATGGTCTCGACCGCCAGGAGCGGGATGAGCCCGACCAACGAGCGCACCTTCAGCTGGATCTTCGAGTCGTCGGGCAGGTGGAGGACGTCGTAGAAGAAGCCATCGCCGTCGTCCCAGAGCGGGATGCCGGTGTCGCCGATGTCATTGAGGGCGTCAGCGATGTACAGGAAATGTTCGAAGAACTTGGTCGCCACGTCCTCGTAGACCTGGTTCTCGCGCGCCAACTCGAGCGCGATGGCCATCATCTGGAGGGAGTAGAAACCCATCCACGCGGTGCCGTCAGCCTGGCCGAGATGGCCGCCGCTCGGCAGCTCGGAGCTCCGATCGAAGACGCCGATGTTGTCGAGGCCGAGGAAGCCNNACCCACCAGGTGAAATTCAGCAGCAATTTGTGGAAGACGCGTTCCAGGAACGGGCGGTCGCCGTGGCCGGTGACGCGTTGCTCGATCTTGTAGACGCGCCACGTCGCCCAGGCGTGGACCGGCGGGTTGACGTCCGAGAAGGACCACTCATAGGCAGGCAGCTGCCCGTTCGGGTGCATGTACCACTCGCGCGTCAGCAGCAGCAGCTGTTTCTTGGCGAAGTCCGGGTCGATGAGCGCGAACGGCACGGTATGGAACGCGAGATCCCACGCCGCGAACCACGGGTACTCCCAGGGGTCGGGCATGGAGATGACGTCAGCGGCATTGAGTTCTCGCCAATCGGCGTTGCGGCCGCTCTCCCGTTCGGGTGGCGGCGGCGGGCCGAGAGGATCACCGTCGAGCCACAGGCCGACGTCGTAGTGGTAGTACTGCTCGGCCCAGATCAGACCCGCGAACGCCTGGCGCTGTACGAGCGCCTGGTCCGCGGTCAGGTCGCCGACCGAGACCGCGGCATAGAAGTGGTCGGCTTCGGCGCGACGCATGGCGAAGAGCGCGTCCGCATCCCCGACTGCGTTCGTGCCGACGCCCGCGCTCAGCGACGCCGGGGCGCGCATCAGGCGCAGGTGGGTCACCTCGCTCTGACCGGGGGCGAGCGTCCAGTGGTAGCGCGCGGCGGCCTTCGTGCCGCCCGCCGCAGGGTCTGCGAGACGGCTCCGGTCGCCGCGGATCACGGCGTCGTGGAACGCGTCCTTGACCGCCGAGGTGCGGGACGCGACGCCCCACAGCCGCTCGGCGTTGGTTTCGTTCTCGGTCATCAGCATCTCGGGCTCGCCCGAGGCGACCAGCGAGATCCGCCCCATGGCATGGTGCTCGGCACGCAGCGCGGTACCCGTCGCGACGATGAGCGGTCGGCGATCGTCGAGGCCCCACGCCCAAGTGTTGCGGAACCAGAACGTGGGCAACAGGTGGATCGGCGCCGCGTCTGGTCCTCGGTTGGTGACCGTGATGCGGATGGCGATGTCGTCGGGAGCGGCCTTGGCGTATTCGACCTCGACATCGAAATACCGGTCGTCGTCGAAGACACCCGTGTCGCGGAGCTCGTACTCGGGGTCGTTACGGCCGCGCCGTCCGTTCTCGGCGACGAGTTCGGCGTACGGGAAGGCCCGCTGTGGGTACTTGTAGAGCGCGCGCAGGTAGCTCGCGGTGGGCGTCGCGTCGAGGTAGAAGTAGGCCTCCTTCACGTCCTCACCGTGGTTGCCTTCGGGGTTCGTCAGCCCGAAGAGGCGCTCCTTGAGGATCTCGTCCTGCTCATTCCAGAGCGCGATGGCGAAGCAGAGACGCGCGCGCTCGTCGGAGATGCCGAGCAGGCCGTCCTCGCCCCAGCGATAGGCGCGCGAGCGGGCGTGATCGTGCGGGAAGTAGCTCCACGGCTGGCCATCGGCGGAGTAGTCCTCGCGCACCGTCCCCCACTGCCGATCGGCCAGGTACGGCCCCCACCGATACCACGCCGCCTTCCCAGCACGGGCGTCGGCCAGCCGCGCCCGCTCCGCATCGTGGTCCGTGGCGGTCGTCATCGCGTCGCGATACTACGGCTATCGAGACGAGGGCCATCGCACCGCGGCTGACCAACGCCGTCCCGCGTCGGACTTCCGGTCAGGTGCCGACGGTGCCGGTTGCGAGCAGCGTGGTGAAGTGTCCGAACGCTTCTCACGCCACGGTCGAACGATGCTCGCCATCGGCGGCCTCGCGCTCGTCGCCGTCGTGCTGATGGGCGTGGCGTACGTCGGCACCGAGACGGACCGCGCCGACCTGCAGCGCCAGGCCGCCAACCTCGACGCGTTGCGCGGCATCGACCAGCGGCTTTCCGATGCGCTCGACGAGGAACAGTCCAGCATCGACGACTATCTCCTGTCGGGCGCCACTGACCCACTCACGCGCTTCAGCCTCGCAAGCCTCGATGAATCGAACGCCGCAAGCGACATGATGGCGGCGTCGTCCGGGCTGCCCGAACTCCAGACCGCCGTGGTCCGCGTCACCGCCGCCTCCGCGGAGTGGCTGTCGACCTTCGCCCATCCCGCGATGTCCGCCGTCCGATCTGGCGACCCGACCGCACTGCAGCCGTTCACGACGGGCTCGGCCGCCGAGCAGCAACCGATCCATGACGCGCTCACGGGGATCACCGATGAGTTCGGACGCATGGCCAGCGACATCGCCGCCCGCAACGACGCCTTGACGGCGATGCGCACCTTCGTGGTCCTCTTCGGGCTGGCGGTCGCGTTCGTGGCGTCCGTGCTCGGGATGTGGCTCGTCCGCCGCTACGGTCGGGCGACGGACCTTGACGCGACGCGCGCCGGCATCGTCAACCGCTTCACCGAGGTCACTGCGTTCGCGCCGGACGACACCGAGGTCTCCAGATCCAGCCTCGAGGCGCTGGCGCTGCTCGTCCAACCCGACGCGGCGGTGATCCATGTCTACAACCGATCCGGTGATCGGGGCATCCCCGAGGCGACGCTTGGCGACACGGTGGGTGAGATCCTGCCCCTCAACGCGCTCTCCCACTGCGCGGGCACGGTGCGCGGCAGCCTGTTCGTGACGAGCGACGAGACTGCCCCGCTGAGCGTCCATTGTCCGGTCTATCCGGTCGGGGTCGGCACATTGGCGTGCGTGCCACTGATGAGTGGCGATTCCATCGGCACCGTCCACTTGTATTGGAAGCGGCCTCACGCCCTGCCGCTGGAGATGCGTGCGACGGTGATGCGCGTCGCCGACCATGCCGCACTGGCCATCGGCAACCGACGGCTGCTGGCCGCGCTGCAGGGGCAGGCGAGCACGGACCCGCGTACCGGCCTCGCCAACAGCCGCGCCTTCGACGCAGCGCTGGAGGAGGCGCTCCTGGCCCGTACCGCCGACGAGCCCATCGCCATCCTGATGATCGATATCGACAATTTCAAGGATTTCAACGACCGGCACGGACATCCGGCCGGCGACCACGCACTGCGTGCGTTCGCCAATGTCCTCCAATCGTGCATGCGCGACGGCGACATCGCGGCACGTTACGGCGGTGATGAATTCGCCGTGCTGCTGCCGCACGTCGATGACACGACCGCGCTGGCCATCGCCGAGCGGGTCCGGGCACGGACCGAGTCGACCTTCATCTCGCTTGCTCCCGGCGCCACCGACCGCATCACCGTCTCGGTCGGTCTTGCCACCGCACCGTCCCAGGCCCTCGACCGCGTGACCCTGCTGCGCATCGCCGATGAATCGCTCTACGGCGCCAAGCAGGCCGGCCGCAACCGGGTCGTCTTCCTCGGCGACGCGTCAGGTGGAGCGGGGCGCGACCGCGCGAAGCGTGTCAAGAAGCCGATCGATGTCGCGCTCGGTGGTCATGTAATTGACGACGCCGGCGCGCAGCCAAGTCGAGCCGCGTAGCGTCGTCGTCGAGAGCCAGCCGTCGCCGGTCGCCTCCAGCGCGACCTGGAGCCTGTGCTGATGCGCGTCGAGGTCGTCCGCTGCGACGCCGGACACGTGCCGGAAGCACACCACCGATAGCTCGGGCTCATCAGGGGTCATCTCGAAGTCGTCGCTCTCCCTGATCCGCCGCGCCAGGTACGCGGCCACGTCATCGTTCATGTCGATGAGCCGCCCGAAGCCCTCCGTGCCGAGCGACTTCCAGCTCATCCACAGCTTGAGGGCGCGGAATCGCCGGGTGCCCTCAAAGCCGAGTTTGTAGTAGTCGAGCTCGCCGCCGGCGCCGTAGTACTCCGGGCTGCGGGAAAACGTCAGTGCCAGCTGTCGGCCGTCGCGAACCAGCAGGCCACCGATGTCATAGGCCTGGAAGAACCACTTGTGCGGGTCGATGGTGACCGAGTCGGCCCGGTGGAGGTCAGGGACGCGATGGGCGTCCCTGGCCGAAAGCCGCGCGGCGCCGCCGTAGGCGGCATCGATGTGCAGCCACAGGCCTTCGCGCTCGGCCAGGTCGGCCAGTTCGGGGATCTGGTCGACCGAGCCGGTGTTGGTCGAGCCTGCGACGGCGGCGATGGCCAGCGGCGTATGGCCGTCCTGGCGATCGAGGTGGACGGCCGCGGCGACGCGCGACGCGCGCAGGCGGAACCGATCGTCCGATTCGATGGCCACCAGCGTTTCGGGCGGGAAGCCGAGTTCATCGAGCGCCCTGCCGATGGAGAAATGGGCCTGGTCGGAGACGTAGACGCGGACGTTCTCGAGGGCTGCGCCGCGAGGAGCGGTGGTGGCGCCGAGGATCTGGCGCAGGTGGATGTCGCGCGCGAGCGCCATGCCCATGAAGTTGGCCATCACGCCGCCCGAGGCGAGCAGCCCGAAACTCCCCTCACCGTAGCCGACCAGGTCGCATAGCCAGCGGATGACCTCTTCCTCGACGAACGCCGCGGCCGGGCCCGCGTGCCACACGTCGACGCCCTGGTTGATGACTTGCGCCAGCAACTCGCCGACGATCGAGATCATCAGCGGTGGTGGCGTGAAGTAGCTGAGCGCGCGCGGATGCCAGCTGTTCAGGTTGTGCGGCGCGATGCGCTCGGTGAACTCGGCCAGGAGATCCGCGGTCGCTGCCGGCGTGGTCGGAGCCGCAGCCGGGCCGCCCGTCGAGCCGAAGAATCGAGCCCGCAGGTCCGCATAGCCGGCCGGCTCGCCCATCGCCCGGCGAAACGCCTCGTCGTAGAGATAGTCGAGCGCCGTCGCCCATGCCTGGCGGCCGAGATCCTCCAACGCCGCCCGCGAAACGTCCGCGTCGCGGACATCGAGGAGTTGCGGTTCCGGGTGCCAGGCAAACCGGTCAGTCGTGTCGGGCATCGCCGCGAAGCCTAGCGGCTGAGCGTCGGATCTCGTGGCCGGCGCTGGCCGGCGTCGAGCGCGACTGCTACGGCCAGCCCTTGCACGATGAGTGAACAAGTGACGCGTGACCGGGCCTTGCCAGACCATCGAGCCACCGAATCAGGTCGTATTTCAACGATCAGTGGAATCTGAGGACCTGATCGGCCAGCGAGGGGTGGCGACGGACGCTTGGCGAGGTTCGAAGCGCGCTGGTGGGGCTTTCCTGTTCACTGATCGTGCAAAGCGGGGGCTGCAGGGAAGTGGATCACCCGCCCAGGAGCCGATCGACACTCGGCATGAGCCTCGATGCCCCGCCGCGCAGGCGATCGAAGCGCGACCTCACGGTCGACCCTCTACCCCGCCCAGCCAGCGGCGCGCGTTCTCGCCGATCGAAGCGAGGTCGTAGCCGCCTTCCTGAAGGATGACGAGCGGCCGACCGGTACCCGCTACCAGTCGACCGTGGTCGCCGTAGGCCGCCGTCGTGACGGCGAGGTCGCAGATGGGATCGTGCTGATGGGTATCGAAGCCCAGGCTGACGACCAGCGGTCCGTCGGTCCGCCCGACGAGCCAATCGAGCGCCCGTTCGAGGGCCGCCAGGTAGTCGGCATCGCCCGTCCCGGCGGGGAGCGGCTGGTTGAAGGTCGCGCCTTCGCCGCGGCCGGTGCCGCGCTCGTCCGCGTGGCCGGAGAAATATGGGTAGATGCGCCGCGGATCGCCGTGGAGCGACGCATAGGCGACGTCAGGCCGGCCGTAGAAGATCTGCTGTGTGCCGTTGCCGTGGTGGAAATCGACGTCCAGGATGCCGATGCGCGTCCCCGTCGCGCGGCCGAGCCACTCGGCGGTGATGGCCGCGTTGTTGAAGTAGCAGTACCCGCCGAACGTGGCGCGCGCCGCGTGGTGGCCCGGCGGCCGGCACAGCCCATAGGTCGCCCGTTCGCCAGCGACCACGAACTGCGCCGCGGTGAGTGCCACATCCACCGCCGCACGCGCGGCGCCGTACGTGCCGGCCACGATGGGCGTGGCCGTATCGAAGCACCAGTAGCCCATCCGCCCGCACGGCGACGTTGGTTCCGGCGCGTGGCCCATTCCGTCGCGATAGCCGGCATGCAGGAACGTGTCGGGGATCATCGGGTCGGTCGTGGCACCGCCGCCCGCCTGCCAGTCAGACCAGGCAGTCTCGAGGAAGCGGACCATGGCCGGGTCGTGGACGGCGTGGATGGGCGCCAGCCCGGCTTCGGTCGGTGGGCGGATGACGTGCCCGTCGGCCGTCAGCGCGGCCAGGATCAGTTCCGCCCGTTCCGGCACCTCCCAGGCAGGCACCGCCCCGCCCATCGAGACCTCGTTGGCGTACGCGTGCTCGCGGTGCCGTTCCGAATGGACGACCTGCATCCGACCTCCTGCGCTCGGCCGATGGTACGGGCGGCAGCGCGGTTTCGGGTAGAGTCGGCGCCATGGCACGGCGCATCCTCATCTTCGACAAGCCCGATCGGTTCGTCTGCGGCACGGTCGGTCCGGCCGGTCAGCGGACGTTCTTCCTGCAGGCCGTCCAGGGTCCGCGCGTCACGTCGGTCGTGCTCGAGAAGGTCCAGGTGGCCGTGCTGGCCGAGCGGCTGGGCGAGATCATCATGGAGATCGAGCGTCGCGGGGTGGAGGGCGCCGATGCGCCCGCGATCGGTGATCCGAGCCGGCCGCTGGACGAGCCACTCCGCGAGGAGTTCCGGGTCGGGGCGATCGCGCTCGCCTGGGACGACGACGACAAGGTGCTCGTGGTCGAGGCGCGTGAGCAGACGGGCGATGAGGACGCCGACATCGAGGTCGATGACGACGACGAAGAAGGTCCCGACCTCATCCGCGTGAGCCTGGCGCCGGCGGCGGCTCGCGGATTCGTCGAACGGGCGTCGCTGGTGTTGGCCGGCGGTCGACCGCCGTGCCCGTTCTGCGGGCAGCCGCTCGACCCCCAGGGCCACCTCTGTCCGCGCCGCAACGGGTTCCTGAACTGAGCCTCGGTCCGAGCCGATGACCATCGACCACACCGAGGCGCTGGAGTTGCTGAGGACCGGCTCGATCGAGATCGTCGGGCGGCTGACCGAAGCCTCGAACGCCACGCTCTACTGCGAGCTCGGCACGGGCGGTCCGAACGCCGTCTACAAGCCGATCCGGGGAGAGCGGCCCCTCGACGACTTCCCGCATGGGACCCTTGCCTTCCGCGAGGTCGCCGCGTTCGAGGTCTCGGAGACGATCGGCTGGCGCATCGTGCCCCCGACCGTGCTGCGGGAAGGGCCGCTCGGCATGGGAGCGCTCCAGTGGTGGATCGAGGTCGATGACGAGGCCGACATCGTCGAGATGATCCTGACCCGCGATCCGCGTCTCCGCCGGATGGCCGTCTTCGATGCCATCGTCAACAACACCGACCGAAAGGGCGGGCACATCCTGCCGACCGAGGACGGCCACCTCTATGGCTGCGATCACGGCGTCTGCTTCTCCGCCGACCCGAAGCTGCGGACCGTGCTGTGGGGATGGCGCGGCGAGCCACTCACCGATGAGGACGTGGCATGCCTCGAGCAGGTTCGAGGCGCTCTCGACGGGGAGCTGGGCGAGCGGCTGGGAGAGCTGCTCTCTGCGCGCGAAGTCGCCGTGACCCGGCGCCGCGTCCGTCAGCTGCTCAGTGACGGCCGAATGCCGATGCCCGACCCGTATCGCCCGGCCATCCCGTGGCCGCCGTTCTGATCGACGACGATCAGGCGAGAGCGGCAGACTCGCGGTAGGCGTCTTCTTCGCGGCGAATCCGGTCGGGGTTGGTGCCGGCGGCGTGGACGAGACCGACGGTCAGCAGCTGAAGGGCGATCGCGGCACCGGTCAGCGCGGCGAGGATGGGCGGGTTCTCGCCCCGATCCGGCAGTACGAGGCGGCCGGCGCTGGTCGAATCGACCGGCCAGGCGCCCGCGATCTCAGCCGAGACGATGGCAGCCGTCGGCATGCCGAGGCGCCGCGCGGCGAGCAGCAGTTGTCCTGCCCGCGCCACGCGCTCGGCGGAGTGACGCGGCTCGGTGGCGATGACGACGAGGCCGCAGCGCGCATCCGCGGAGACCATGTGCCCGTGGAGCTCCGTTTCGAGGTCGCGCCCGACGGCCGGCATGTGGAGTCCTTCTTCCACCTTGAGAGCGAACTCGCGAGCGCTGCCGCGATCGACGCCGCTGCCGCAGATGACCAGCCGGTCGATGCCCCAGAGCGCGTCGGCCACCGTGGCCGCCTCGGCACCGAGCTCAAGGCACCGACGGAGATACGTCTCCATGGCCGTGCCATCGAGCGGCTCGCCGCGCAGCTCGGCCGTGATCAACGCGCCGGCGAGCATCGGCGAGAGATAGCCCACCGTGTGGCACCACGAGAGGTCCTTGAGGTGCGTCACGAGCACGTGATCGGCGAGTTTCGTCGCTGGCGCGTCGGCGATGCCGGTGATGAGCGCGGTGCCTGCCCCGGCCCGGTGGGCAGCCGTGAGGGCCGCCATGGTCGCCGCCGATTCACCCTCGTGGGAGATGGCCAGGCAGAGGCCACCGCGAGCCGGCTCGAGCGCCGCCTCGAACGCCTGGCGCGCGTTGACGACGGCATCAGGCAGCGGCAGCCGGAGGAGCGCCGCGATGGCCATGGCGGCGTGTTCGCTGGTGCCGCAGCCGACGATCGTGACCGGCCCCGTGGCGTGGCCGTCGTCGCGGTCGCGGATCGCCGCCGCGATCATGGCCGCCGATGAGAGCACGTCCCGCGCCGCGAACAGGCTCCGGGCAAGGTCTGGCTCGGCCGCGATCATCTCTTCCATGACCCACGGCGGGCCGCGTCGCAGCTCGGGGAGGTCGCTCATCCGTCCCAGCGTACGTGACCCGACCGTCTTGGGTCATCCATTGCCGTCAAGGAGTATCGTCCCGCGCATGCGCACATCATTCGCCGCTCCCTATCGATCTCGTCGGTTCCTGCTCGCGGTGGCCAGCGCCATCGGCCTCACGGTCGCCATGGTCGCTCCGACCGCGGCGACAGCCTCACAGTCGGTCGTCAGCAACCTGACCGAGATCGTGAGCGGGCTGAACCAACCGGTATTCGTGACCAACGCCGGCGATGACCGGCTCTTCGTCGTCGAACGGCCAGGCAAGATCGTCATCGTGAAGGATGTCAGCGGCACCTGGCAGGTGACCGGCACGTTCCTGAACATGACAAGCCGGGTCAACGATGGCGACACCGAGCAGGGCCTCCTGGGGCTTGCCTTCCACCCCGACTACGCGACGAACGGCTTGTTCTACGTCTATTACACCAACAGCGCCGGCAATGAGGTTCTCGCCGAGTACCACCGCGCTTCGCTCGACAAGGCCGACCCGAACTCCTATCGCGAGGTCCTGCACATCCAGGATCCGTTCACCAACCACAACGGCGGCTGGCTCGCGTTCAAGGGGCCGTATCTCTACATTGCCGAGGGCGACGGCGGCAGCGGCGGCGACCCGTACGGCAACGGCCAGAACAAGGACACGCGCCTGGGCAAGATCCTGCGCATCGATCCGCTCGATCCCCCGGGACCGCGCAGTTTCAGCATCCCAGCTTCGAATCCGTTCGTCGGCAAGCCCGGCCGCGACGCCATCTGGGCATACGGCCTGCGCAACGCGTGGCGCGACAGCTTCGACCCCCTGACCGGCGACCTGTGGATCGGCGATGTCGGCCAGGATCGCTATGAGGAGATCGACCACGCCGGGACGGCTCGCGGCAAGAACTTCGGCTGGAACCTCGTCGAAGGCCGTCATCTGTACCCGTCCGGCGCCCTCTGCCAGACCGACTGCAAGACCCTGCCCATCATCGAGTACCCGCACGCGGTCTCGGGCGGCGACAACTGCGCCGTGACCGGCGGCTACGTCTCACGCCGGACGGGTGCCGACCTGTACGGCAACTACATCTTCGGCGACTTCTGCTCCGGTCGGATCTGGACGGTGCCGGCCGACTACCAGTACGGCGACCCGATGGCCGCGCCCTACCTGTCCGGGCTCGAGATCTCCTCGTTCGGCGAGGACTCGGCGGGCCACATCTTCGTGGTCGACCTGGGCGGGTCGCTCTGGCAGGTGGACGGGACGTAACCCTCAGCGCCAGGCGCGGCGACACCGCGCTCGATCGCCGATCAATCCCTGGCGGCGCACGCCCGGCACAAGCCGGACACGGTCACGTGGGAGAGGTCGACGCGAAAGCCGCGACTGCGGTGGAGTGACTCCACTAGGTCCTTGGCCTCAGGCGCCTCGAGTTCCCATGTTCCGCCGCACGACGAGCAATGCAGGTGCCCGTGCTCCGTCTCCGGCAGGACGTGGAATTCCTCGCGGCCGTTCGCGCCGTGGCCGTGCCGGATGACACCGAGTTCCTCGAGCACGTCCAGCGTCCGATAGACCGTCGAGGGGATCGTCTCGGCATCGACCGCGCGGCAGCGCTCGACCAGTTCAGCGCCGGTCACGTGTCCGTCGGTCCTGGCCAGGACCTCGATGAGGATGCGGCGCTGCGGGGTCCAGCGTAGGCCGCGCTCGCGCAGGCGATCGCGGACACCGGTCCACAGCGGTTGGTTGGTCGGCGCGGTGGGCACGGACGCAGCATACCGCGGTCGCCACGAGCGATACTACGGGGGAGTATGTTGTGGCATACTGGCATGGAGTATGGCAACACCCGGACAGACCAGTGTCCAGCACGGTCACATCGAGATCAGCCTGCCCATCGAGGGCATGACCTGTGCGTCCTGTGTCAACCGCATCGAACGATTCCTGAAGAAGACCGACGGCGTGGCAGAGGCCAACGTCAACCTGGCCACCGAGCGAGCGACGGTGACGGTCGATCTCGCGGTCGCCGGCCGCTCCGAACTCGTCAGCGCCGTCGAAGCAGCGGGCTACGCGGTCCGCGCCGATGCCGCGCCATCAGCGATGCTGGAGGCCGATCCGGAGGAACCGGAGAGGCGGCGCGAGCGGCAACAGCTGCTGGCACAGGCGCTCATCTCGATGATCGTGGCGGCACTGATCATGGTCGCGATGTTCGTGCCCCAGACGTCCGTGGCGATGACCGCCATCAACTGGGGGGCGCTCATCCCGGCGACGGCGATCCAGTTCTGGGCAGGCCGCCGTTTCTATGTCGCGGCCGTGCGGGCCGCTCGGCATCACACGACGAACATGGACACGCTCATCGTCGTCGGGACCAGCGCCGCCTGGGCGTACAGCGTCTTCGTGACCTTCTTCCCGGACATCATCCACGACGCCGGCCTGCATCCCCAGACATACTTCGACAGCTCGACCGTCGTCATCGGCCTGGTGCTCCTCGGTCGCTGGCTCGAGGCACGCGCCAAGGATCAGACGATGGGCGCGATCCGGGGGCTGATCGGGCTCCAGCCACCGACGGCCCGACGGCTGGAGGACGGCCTCGAGGTCGATGTGCCGCTGGCCGAGGTACGCGCGGGCGATCTGCTCCGAATCCGACCCGGCGACAGGGTCCCGGTCGACGGCATCGTCGTCTCCGGCCAGACGGCCATCGACGAATCGATGTTGACCGGCGAACCCCTGCCGGTCGAGAAGGGTCCCGGCGATGAGGTCATCGGCGCGACCCTGAATACCTCGGGGACCGTGGTGATGCGGACCGTTCGGGTCGGGCGCGACACGGTCCTCGCCTCGATCGTCGAGCTCGTCCAGCGCGCGCAGGGCTCGAAGGCTCCCATCCAGCGCCTCGCCGACCGGATCAGTGAGGTCTTCGTGCCGCTCGTTCTG
This sequence comes from Chloroflexota bacterium, assembly GCA_003169735.1. Classification (GTDB taxonomy): domain Bacteria; phylum Chloroflexota; class Limnocylindria; order Limnocylindrales; family CSP1-4; genus Palsa-1032. The sequence continues at coordinate 16,309 of PNAP01000034.1, forward strand.
ATCGCGGCCGCCGGCACTTTCGTGGTCTGGTTCGCGGTCGGTCCCGAACCGAGGGTCACGCTCGCCCTTACGGCGTTCATCGCCGTCGTCGTCATCGCCTGCCCCTGTGCGATGGGTCTCGCGACGCCGACCGCGGTGATGGTGGGGACCGGCCGCGCAGCCGAGGCGGGCATCCTCATCCGCAACGCGGCCGCGCTGGAACGCGCGGGAACGGTCCAGACCGTCATGTTCGACAAGACCGGCACGCTCACCTTGGGCAAGCCCAGCGTCTCCGAGGTCGTCGTCGAGCCCGGATTCGACGAGCGCGATGTGGTCGACCTCGCCGCCTCGGCGGAGCGCGGCAGTGAGCATCCGCTGGGCGCGGCCATCGTGGCCCACGGCCACCTCTCCGAACTTGGTTTCCGCGCCCTCGAACGGTTCGCGTCCCACAGCGGCAAAGGCGTGAGCGCCACGGTCGACGGCCACGAGATCGTGGTGGGAACCGCACGCCTGCTCGGTGAGATGCGCATCGCCGGCGTCGTCGAGGATCGCGACCTCGGTGGCGCGACCGCCGTTCATATGGCCGTCGACGGACGGTACGCCGCGAGGTTCGTGATCAGCGATCCGATCCGGCCGGAAGCCGCCCGGACGGTCCGGGAACTCCACGCCGGCGGCATCGAGGTGTGGCTGCTTACGGGCGACTCGCAGGATGCGGCCAGCGCCGTGGCCACGCTCGTCGGCATCCCCGCCGATCACGCCCGCGGCGGGCTGCTGCCGGCCGACAAGGCACGCATCGTCGCCGACCTCCGGGCGGCCGGCCGCGTGGTGGCGATGGTCGGTGACGGCATCAACGACGCTCCCGCGCTGGCGGGGGCAGACGTGGGCGTGGCCATCGGGACGGGCGCGGACGTCGCCGTCGAAGCGGCCGACATCACCATCATCAGCGGCGACCCTCGCCTCGTCGTTTCGGCCCTCGCCCTGTCACGGCGCACGACGGCCATCATCCGCCAGAACCTCTTCTGGGCGTTCGGCTACAACGTCCTCCTCATCCCCATCGCTGCCGGCGCGCTCTTCCCGACGTTCGGCGTCCTGCTGAGCCCCGCGATCGCGGCGGGAGCGATGGCGCTTTCGTCGGTCAGCGTGGTCGCGAACTCGCTCCAGTTGCGGCGCCTGCAGATCCGACCGGGTCCGGACGCCGGCCCCGCGCTCCGGCTGGGCCCCGTGGCGCGGGCGCGACAGGCCGCCTTCCTGGCGATGATCGCGATCGGTGCACTCGTCATCGGCGGCGGGACGCTGGCCATCGGCCAGGCTATCGAAGCCGGCGGCGAGCACATCGTCGTCACCGCGTCGAACCTGGCGTTCACGAATGGACCGCTGGAAGTCACCAGCGGCCGACTCGTCGTCGTCACGTTCACCAACGAGGGCAATGTGTTCCATGACTGGCAGGTCGACGGCCTGGCCAATGTCGACGCCGCCGCCCGCCCCGGGCAGACCCAGGTCATCAGCTTCATCGCGCCGGCGCCGGGCCGGTACCCCTACCGCTGCACGGTCGATGGTCACGCTCAAGCGGGCATGACCGGCGTCCTGATCGTCGATCCGGCGGACTAGGAAGGTCTTGCGGAGCGACACCGGTCGCAGGTAGACTGTCGCAACACGTTGCAACAGGGACTCGATGCATCCATCGTCCGCGTCGTGGCGTAGGAAGAGATGGTCGTCTGATCGCATAGGAGAGCGGGATCGGCATGCATATCCCTGACGGATACATCAGCCCGATCATGACGCTCGGCAGCGGGGCCATCACCGTCCCGGTCTGGTACACGGCGACGCGGAAGGTCAAGGCCATCCTCGACAACCGGACCATCCCGTTGCTGGCGGTCTTCTCCGCCCTCAGCTTCACCATCATGATGTTCAACATCCCGGTCCCGGGCGGAACGACCGCTCACGGCGTCGGCGGGACGCTCGCGGCGATCGTCCTTGGGCCATGGGCCGCGGTACTCACGGTGAGTACCGCACTCATCATCCAGGCGCTCTTCTTCGGGGATGGCGGCATCCTCGCCATCTTCACCAACTGCCTGACGATGGGCATCATCCTGCCCTTCGTCGGCTACGCGACGTACCGCCTCGCGTCGAGCCGGGCGCCGCTCCTCTCGACACGTCGGGCAGTGGCCGCCGGTATCGGCGGCTACGTGGGAATCACCGTTGCGGCACTCGTGGTAGGTATCCTGCTGGGCTTGCAGCCGATCCTCTTCACCGAGGGAGGGAGACCGCTCTATAGCCCGTATGGCCTCGAGACCGCGGTGCCGGCGATGCTCGCCGCACACATGTTCGGGGCGTCGATCGTGGAGGCGCTGATCACCGGTCTCGGCATCGCGTACCTCCAGAAACGCCACCCGGAACTGCTCGTCTCACTCAAGAGCGTCTTCGCGGCGGACGCGATCACTCAGGGCACGGCCAGCCTTCGCCCGATGTGGCAGATCATCACGGGCACGGTCCTCGGTGGCATCGCCGTCCTGGCCGTAGTCGGGCTGGCGATGGGCGGCGGCGATCCCGGCCACCTGTTCGGGGCCGACTGGTCGACCGTCTCCGGGCCTGACATCGGCGTCATGCTGGCCGTCACCGCGGTCATCGCCTTCGTGATCGTCCCGCTCGCCTACCTCGTGCTTCCGAAACGCTTGAAGCGTGTCGGGGCGGCATTCACCGCCATCGCCGTGCTCGCGCCGCTCGGCCTCATCGCCCCCGGACTCGCTTTCGGTGAAGGCTCGACCGGCGATGTCCAGGCCGCCTTCGGCTACGTCCCACAGGGCCTGCACGACCTGGCCAATGTGTTCAGCGCGCCCCTCTCGGGATACGACATCCCGCTGCCCTTCTTCAATGGCGCGACATCCGGGCTGTGGCAGGTCGGCATCGGCTACGAGATCGCCGGCATCATCGGCATACTGCTCTGCGGGGGTGCCGTGATCGGCCTGACCAGACTCATCCGGCGGATCGGTGGATCAGCCGATCCCGCGGAAGCCCCGACGACATGACCGCCGACGTTCGTCGCTCCGACGAGGGCCGCATCGGCTGGTTGGAGTCGTCGCTCGGCGGCATCTCCGAGTCGATCGAGCGAGCCGTCTTCACCGAGGAGCACGCCCGAGGCGATGGTTGGCTCCAGGGCGTCGACCCGCGTGCCAAGCTGATGATGTTCCTCGTGACCGTGCTGGCGGTCGGCTTCACAAACTCGGTCGTCGTCCTCATCGCCGTCTACGCGATCCTGCTCGCGACCGCGCGAGCCAGCCGCGTTCCCGGTGACTTCTTCATCAGGCGGGTCTGGTTGGGCATCCCGTTCTTCGCCGGGATCGTCGTCATCCCCGCGCTCTTCCTGGTGCCCGGCCCGCGGCTGTTCGACATCCCGATCGGGTCGGTCCACCTCGCGCTGTCGGCGCCCGGCGTGGCCGGAGCGATCCTGTTCGTGGCGCGGGTCGGCGTGAGTGTCTCGGTGGCCGTGCTGCTGGTGATGACGACGCCTTGGGCGGATGTGCTCAAGAGCCTCCGCGCCATCCACGTGCCGCAGATCTTCGTGCTGATCCTTTCGATGACCTACCGCTACATCTTCCTGTTCCTGCACGCCACGAACGGGCTCTTCCTGGCGCGCAAGAGCCGCATGGTCGCGCGCACCAGCGGCGGTGAGCAGCGGCGCTGGATCGCCGCCTCGATGGGCAACCTCACCGGTCGCGCGTTCAAGATGAGCAACGACGTCTACGCGGCGATGATGGCGCGCGGTTTCAGTGGCCAGATCCGGACGTATAACGCCGACCACATGCAGGCCTCGGACTGGATCTCATTGGGTGGGACGCTCGCCGTCGCCGTCAGCGCGCTCATCGCGCAACGGATGCTACCGTGACCGTCTTGGCCGAACGCATCGAGGTCGCCGACATCGCGCCGACGCGGACCGACGATCCGATCTTCCACCTGCGCGGCGTGAAATATGTCTACAACGGGCGGCACACCGCCCTGGACGGCATCGACCTCGATGTCTGGCCGGGTGAACAGGTCGTGCTGCTCGGCGCCAACGGCAGCGGCAAATCCACCCTGCTCAAGCTCCTTGACGGCATCTACGCTCCCAACGAAGGCACGATGACGGCGCTCGGGTCCGACATCGCGGCGGTCGCCTCCGGGACCGATTCGTTCCGCTTCCACCGACGCGTCGGCCTGGTGTTCCAGGACCCGGATGTCCAGCTCTTCTGCGCCACGGTCTTCGACGATGTCGCGTTCGGGCCGCTCCAGTTGGGCATGACCCAGGCCGACGTCAAGGAGCGCGTCGACGAGTCGTTGGCACAGATGGACATCGCACACCTGGCGCAGCGCGCGCCGTTCGAGTTGTCGGGCGGCGAGAAGAAGCGCGCCGCCATCGCCTCGGTGCTCTCGCTACGGCCGGATGTCCTGCTGCTGGACGAGCCGACGGCGTCGCTCGACCCGCGCACGAAGTGGGTCCTGGTCGAGCTCATCCGAGCGCTCGGACGGGATGGTCGCACCATCATCACGACGACCCATGAACTCGAGATCGTGCCAGGCATCGCCGGGCGGGTCGTCGTCCTTGGCGAGGATCGACGCGTGCTGGCGGACGGGACCCCGGACGAGATCCTTGGCGATCGCGATCTGCTCCTCCGCGCCAATCTCATCCACGAGCACCGGCACCAACATGACGGCGTCGTGCACGAGCACGATCACGAAGGCGATCACCACCCCTGATGGGGTTCGATCGGCTGAAGGAGGAACCATTGCATCACGATCAGCACCGCGCTGACCGACCGGCAGGCCCGGTCATCGATCCGGTCTGCGGCATGACCGTGGAACCGGACGAGGCCCGCAGCCGGGGCCTGCACAGCAGCTACCAGAACGTCGACTACTACTTCTGCGCCCGCGGCTGCAAGCTCGACTTCGACGAGGATCCTTCCCGGTACCTGGACCCGTCCCACACGCCATCGATGTAGTCGTCTCGGCGCCGTCGACAACGCATCCGAGGGATTTCCCGCGGATCGGGGACGGGGAGATCCCGGCTGGCAAACCGATGGAGGCGGCGTACCATGTCCGTCTGAGCGCGCCCGATGCCCGGCCCGGATCTCGGACCAGCGCCGGTCCCGCGGCTGGGGAGCGATCGTGAGCAACGTGCCGCGAATCTGGGTTTGGCCTTGAGCCTTCTGGCATGAGGCGACTGCACTTCTCGGCCCGCGGCATCGTCATCACCTACGCCATCGTGGCCGCGATCTGGATCGCCTTCAGCGACCGCGTGGCTTCGACCCTCGTCCAGAGCCAGGACGCGCTGGCGACCATCTCGACGGTGAAGGGCTGGGCCTTCGTGGTCGTGACGAGCGTCCTGCTCGCCGTCATGCTGCGTGCCTACGCCTCCGAGCGGGCCGTCCGGACCGCCGAACTCGAGGTCCAGATCGCCCAGCGCACGCAGGTCGAGGCGCACATCGGGCGGCTCAACCGTGTGCTGCGCACGCTCGGTCTGGCCAACGAAGCGCTGATGCGGGCGCCGCGTGAGGCGGAACTCCTGCGCTCGTTCTGTGCCGTGATCGTCGAGCAGGGCGCATTCATCGGCGCCTGGGTGGGCTATCGAGAGGACGACCCAGCGGCCACGCTCCGACCGGTCGCCTGGGCGGGCCCGATGGAGGGCTACCTCGACGCCATCACGCTGAGCTGGCGTGATGCGGACCGTGGCAGCCAGGGACCGGCGGGCACCTCCATCCGCGAGGGCCGGACCATCGTGAGCATGGACGTCGCGTCCGATGCGACGCTCGCCTGGCGTGCCGAAATGGTCGCGCGCGGTTTTCGGTCGCTGGTGGCGCTGCCGCTGAAGGTCGATGCCGTGGTCATCGGCACGCTGCTGATCTATGCCGCCGACCCGGAACCGTTCGGCACTGACGAGATCGCCCTGCTCGAGAAGCTCGCCTCCGATCTCGCTTACGGCATCCGGACCTTGCGCACTCGCGCCGCCGCGGAACGCACGGAGATCGAGCGTCAACGCCTGTCCGTGGCCATCGAGCAATCGGCCGATGCCATCGTCATCACCGACACCACCGGCGCCATCGAGTACGTCAACCCCGCCTTCGAACGCATCAGCGGCTACTCCCGCGAGGAGGTGCTGGGCAAGAATCCCCGCATCCTCCAGAGCGGCATGCAGGCGCCGGCCTTCTATGCGGCGATGTGGGAAGCGCTGACCGCCGGCCGCACGTGGACGGCCGACCTCGTCAACCGGCGCAAGGACGGGACGCTCTTCACCGAGGCGGCCGTGATCTCGCCGGTGCGCGACGCGGCCGGTGTGACGACGAGCTACGTGGCGGTCAAGCGGGACGTGACCCGCGAACGCGTCGCCGAGGACCGCGTGGTCGCCCAGGCACGGGAACGGACGCTCATCGCGGCGGCCCTCGGCACGGTCCGTCCGGGAGCCTCGCCGGAGGAGACCGCCGCCACCATCTGCACGCAGATCGCGCGCCTCCCGAACGCCGCCGGGGCGATCGTGGTCGTCTTCGATGTGAATGGCCGGGCCACCCCGCTTGCCGCTGTCGCGGCTGACGGCACCTCGTTGCCGCGCGCGCGCCTCTCGGACGCGCGCAGCCGGCAGCTCCGCTCGCGCGCCGAAGAGGGTCCGTGGATCGAGGGTTGGGTGACACCGGCGCGCTCTCCCTTCGGTCGCGCGTTCGCGGACCGCGGCGTCCGAGCCATCGCCTGCGTGCCGTTGATGGTGGACGGCGTCGTGCGCGGGCTCCTGGAGGCAGCCTCCGCCGAGGAGGGCGCGACCGAGCATCTCGCCGAGCAACTGTCAGCGCTCGTCGAGTTCGCGGCCATCGCGGGCGCGGTGCTCGGGCCGGCACTCGTTTCGCGCGCACAGGTGGCGGATGCCCGGGCGCACGTCCGAACCATCCTCGACGATCGCGCCTTCGAGTCGGTCTTCCAGCCGATCGTCGAGCTTGAGACTGGTGCTCGGGTCGGCTTCGAGGCGCTCACGCGATTCGCCGATGGGACGCCGCCGGACCAGCAGTTCCAGGCTGCCGCCGTGCAGGGCCTGGGCGCGGAGCTCGAGGCCGAAACACTCCGAGCCGCGCTAGCCGCGGCGAGCCAGCTGCCGGCCGGCGCGTGGATCTCGTTGAACGTATCGCCGTCGTTCGTGCTGGCGGGCGAGCCGCTGCGCTCGATCCTTGGCGAAGCGCCGCGGTCGCTGGTGCTGGAGGTGACCGAGGGTCAGGCGATCACCGACTACCCAGCGTTCAGGAAGGCCCTGACCACCTTGCGACCAGACCTGCGCCTGGCCGTCGACGATGCCGGCGCCGGGTTCGCGAGCCTGCGCCACATCTCCGAGCTTCGGCCGGCGCTGGTCAAGCTCGACCGAGCGTTCGTCGCCGAGCTCGACGGCGATCCGGTCCGTCAAGCGCTGGTCGCCGGCCTCCACCACTTCGCTGATGCGGTGGGCTGCTCGATCATCGCCGAAGGCATCGAGACCGATGCCGAACTGGCCGCTCTCAAGGCCCTCGGCATCCGCTTCGGCCAAGGGTTCCTGCTCGGCCGGCCGGCGCGGCCGGCATCGTGGGACGAGGCGCCGTCGACGGCGACGCGAGCCGGGTCACGCCGCGCGTCAGACGGTCTTGAAGCTCTCGAACGGCTGACGGCAGTCGGCACAGTGGTGGATGGCCCGGCAGAGGGTCGGACCGAAGGCGTTCTCGAGCGTCGTGTGGAGCGAGCCGCAGTACGGGCACGCCACGACGGGGAACACCGGCAAGCTGGCTGAGGGCGAGTCGTCGCCGGTCCCGCGGGCTGGTGGCGCGAAGCCGCCCTCTCGCAGGTGGCGTCGACCACGCTCCGTGATCCGGTCACTCGTCCACGGCTCGGCGAAGGTGATCGTCGCCTCGACCGACGGCGCGAAGTCGCGCAGGCGTTCCTCGACCGCGACGCGCATCAGGTCCACCGCCGGGCAACCGATGAAGGTAGGCAGGAGCTCGACGCGCACGCGGCCCGGCCCGACCTCGACGCGGTGGACCACGCCAAGGTCGACCACCGAGATCTGCGGGATCTCGGGATCCTTGACGTCATCGAGCGCCGCCCAGATCGCCTGCTCGAGCGGGACGACGCTCACCATGTGGCGCCTTCCTCAAGGCGATGGACCATCGTGAATTCCGTCCACAGCCAGCGGAACGAATCGGAAACGGTGGCGCGATCGCGGCCGCCCGCTGGTGACGGGCGCGGTCCGGGGATGGTGATGCCAACGCTCGAGAGGATCGCCGTGAGCTGCTCGACCTGCCGGTCGGCAAGCTCGGCCATCGAGGTCGAGAGGATGCCCGCTTCGATCAGTCGGAGCTCGGAGGCCAAAGGGGCGAAGACGGTCAACGCATCCGGCCAGAGTCGGGCGAGCGCACGCTCGAATCGTCGTCGGGGCTCCTCGCCGCCACCAGCGAGGCGCCGCACCCAGATGTCCATGTGCATCAGGTGGTAGGCCTCCTCGCGCCGGATCTTGCCGACGATCTCGGCGAGCGGCGCGAAGGTGGAGTGGCGCAACGCGTTGAGGCGGACGGCGTCGGCCGTGTCATAGAGCCAGCGACGCGCCACGGAGAACGCCCAGTCGGTCCGCGGATGGTCGAGCAGCCGGCAGTGGCGGTACTCGCCGGGCTGGCGGCCGAAGGCGATGGCATCGGCGTCCGTGCCGGTCAGCTGGGCGAGCATCTCGTAGAGGAGCCGCGCGTGGCCGATCTCGTCCTGGGCCATGGAACTGAATGCCACATCCTCTTCGAGCATCGGCGCGATGCCGGTCCATTCCGAATCCCAGAAACCGAGCACGAACTCGTCATCGGCCATGGTCAGCAGCAGCTCGGCGAGGGCGGCGCGCGTCGCATCGTCCAGGTCGCCGGCGTCGAAGCGGGGCAGATCCGGGGTGAGGAGTGCCCGTGTCGCGCGGCGCGGCTTCGTTTCGGACGCGGTCACGGGCCGGCGTCCTCGCCGGACGCTCGTCGACGAGCGGTTTCGAGCTTGTCGCGCATCACGTAGCCACCCGGCTTCTTGAACGAGCGATCCAACGGCGGCTTCAGCAGATCCGGGTCGGACACGTCGTGGATCTCCGTCCGACGCACGACCCACAGGCGGACGCTCTCCTGGCGCCGGCTGTAGAACTCACGGGCGTAGTGCATCGCCAGTTCCGCGTCGGGGGCGCGGACGTTGCCGGCGTGACGCATCGGCTCGCCGTCCTTCTCGCGGCGGAAGACCTCCCAGACGTCCGGCTCAGCGCCTTCGCCGAGTCGCGCCGCGTCGTCCGTCATGCCGGTCGCCGGAACGGGACCGTCTCGCGGACCTGGCGGAAACCGAGGGAGCGGTAAAGAGACGTGCCGCGGATGCCCTTTTCGCCGCCCCTCGAGGTGACGAGGGCGACGCCAGCACCGAGGGCGGCGGCGCGCGTCATCGCCGTATTCATGACCGCCGACGCAAGTCCCCGTCGCGCGAACGCCGGGTCGGTGCCGACGGGTTCGAACTCGACGATGCCGGTCTCGTCGTCCAGCCACGCGATGCAGAACGACGCGAAGGTGCCATCCGGTGCGACCGCGACGAGGTCGAAGTCGGGACGGTAGCCGGGCATCCCCGCCACGCGGGCGTGCTTCTCGACGGTCATCTTCGAAGGCGCGAAGGCGGCGCGATGGACGCGGACGCGCTCCTCGAGGTCACGCGGCAGCTCGACCGCCCGGACGGAGAACCCGTCCGGCAGTCGTAGCGGCGGGTCGTCGGCGGCATCCAGGCTGCGAGCGAAGTGGAGGTAGCCGTCACCGTCGCGCTCATAGCCGCGCTCCGCAAGCAGGTCGATGACCGCGGTGTGAGCGGTGGTCGTCCAGATCGTCCGGATCGGCTGCTCCAGACGGTCGAGGATGGCAGCACGGATCCCCGGCCCGTCGATCGTCGGCTCGACGAACCAGTCGAGCTCATCCGGCGGCGTCCACCAGGTCCACGCGATGGGTCGATCATCGGCGCGACCCGCCAGCGACCAGAGCGTCACGCGCTCCGAGAGGTCGGTCGCCGGAACGTCGGTCACGATCCCCCACTCGAGTTCACCCGGGCTCCAATTGGTGGTCGAATCCGCCAGCCGGCGCCCGACACGAAGGAGTGCCTGCATCGCCGCCAGGTCGGCAGGCCCGGCGTACGGCCGGCCGACCAGCGTCGCCGTTTCGAGCATCAAGCCGCCGGCGCGACCGGCACCGCAAGGACGGTCGAACGGACCCACGCCGTCTCGTCGTAGTTGAGGCGGCGGAATGCGAGCCGCTCCTGCGACATCGGACCGTGGCCGGTAACCACGCGGCGCAGCTCATCCCAGTCCGGCTCGGTGTAGCGCCACTCCCCTGCCGCGTCGTCGAAACGCAGTTCAGGGTCAGGGATGACCAGCCCGAGCTCCAGCAGACGCGGCACGTAGATGGTCAGGAACTCCTGGCGCAACTCCTCGCTCGTCTTGGCCTTGATGCGCCAGAACAGGTCGCGGTCCTTCTCTCGCGGGCTGCGCGGGCCGTGCATCTGCATCAGCGGGCCCCACCACCGGTCGAGCGCCTCCTGGACCATCGCGCGTTGGTTGTCCGTGCCATTCACGAGCGTCACCACGACATCCCGCCCGTGCATGATGTGGACCGACTCTTCCCAGCAGATCTTCTTCATCGTCCGGCTGTACGGCCCGTACGAGGACTCGCGGAGCGCCTGCTGCGCCACGATGGCCGCCGCGTCCACGAGCCAGGCGATGATGCCGACGTCGCCCCAGCTCTTCGTCGGGTAGTGGAAGACGTTGTGGAACTTGGTCTTGCCGTCGATCAGGTCGGTGATCATCTGTTCACGCGGCTTGCCAAGATCCTCCGCCACGCGATAGAGCAGCTGCGCATGCCCGACTTCGTCCTGGATCTTGGCCGTCAGCGCCAGCTTCCGCTTGAGCGTCGGTGCCCGCATGATCCAATCGCGCTCGGGCAGAACGCCCATCAGCTCGCTGTTAGCGTGCATCTCGACGAAGCGCAGCACGTTCTGCCGGTACTCGTCGGGCATCCAGTCCGTCGCCTCCACCTTCAGCCCGCTATGCACGTGCTGGACGAACGCCTCGTAGCGCTCCTCGTGGGTCAGGTCCGGGTCGTGGAAGAGCGGCCGAGCTCGTTCGTCGGGCGCCAGGACCGGTTCGAGCGCCAGCGGGTCGGTCATCTTCTGGTGCCCCTTTCCGGTCTCCGGTGCGTCGGCGGCGACCTGCCGGCCGCCGTCAATCGAGTGTCATCGTACGCCTCGCTCCAACGAGAAGGTGCTGGTCGTGGCTGGCGACGAGCATGGCGCGCGTGCCGTCCATCAAGGCAAGGAGCACTTCGATGACCGAGTCGGCCGTGCGGCGGTCGAGGTTGGCGGTCGGCTCGTCGACGATGAGGATGGCTGGGTCGTTGCAGAGTGCCCGGGCAAAGGCGACCCGTTGCTGCTCGCCACCGGAGAGTTGGCGGGGAAGATGGTTCGCGCGCGCCGCGAGCCCTACTTGGTCGAGGCAGTCGAGCACATGGCCACGCGCGTCAGCGCTGCGACGGGTCGAAGGCAGCGCCAGCGCGACGTTCTCGGCGGCGGTCAGGGAGGCGATGAGGCCGCCCGATTGGAAGACGATGCCGAACCTGGTCCGCCGCAGGCGGTCTTCCGCCTCGCCGGCGAGTTCGCGCAACGGGCGGCCGAACCACCACACACCGCCCGAGGTCGGACGACATAGGCCGGAGGCGATATCGAGCAAGGTGGTCTTGCCCGAGCCCGAACGGCCGGCGACGGCCAGCAGCTCGCCCGGGACGAGCGAGAGGTCGATGTCCTCGAGGACGATGATCGGCTCGCCACCGTCGGGCGGGCGAAAGGTCATGCCAACGCCGACGAGCTCGATGACAGCGGCAGGTGAGGAGGCAGGTGAGGCGACAGGTGAGGCGACAGAGGCCGTCATCGGGACCCCGCTGGGACGTGAGCCGCGAGGTCGCCCCAGGCGATCACCGAGAGAGCTGCGCTGGTGGCGATCAATGCCGCTGCGGGTGCGTCACCTCCGAGGACGCCGTCGGCTCCGGCCGCGGCGATGATCGCGGCCAGGGCGGCCGCGGGGATGGCCACCAGGGCCCGTTCGATGAGCAGCGTCATCCGCAGCCGCGCACGCGACCAACCGACCGCCCGCAGAACGCGGAGTTCCGGCGCTCGATCTGCCGCGTCCTGCCGAAGCACCAGCACGGTCAAACCGACCATGCCGAACGTCGAGCAGACGAGCATCGTCATCTGGCCGATGCTCAGGTCCTCACGCAACGCGCCGGCGAGCAACGTCGGGCCGACCGCAGCGCCGACTCGGATGAACGAAGCGGCAGAGATCCCGGCCGCGGCGGAGCCCACCGCCAGCGCCGAGAGAAGCGTCAGTGACGGCCCGGGTCGATCCGTCAGCCATCGCCACGCGACGCGAGTGGGTCCTGGTGGTCGGGCTGGCCGCCGCCGGCCGAGCCGAAGCCACCGCGCACCTGCCCTGGAACGCCGGTTCGACGCCGCCCGCAACGCCATCGCGCCCGTCAAGAGTGACGCAAGGGGGAGAACACCAGCCGTGACGAGCCCTATTGCGAGGCCGAGGCCGCTTCCATGGGTACTGATGCTGACCGCGACCGCGACACCAGCGACGATCACTCCCGCGACCATCGCCGGCCCGACCGCCCAGCCCACGACACGTCGACGCCGCCATCCGATGGCGCGCAGGATCACGACCTCGCCGCCAACGGCTGGGAGTCGCACCACCTGGAGCCCGGCGGCGAGAACAAACGCGCCGATCATCCCGAGGAGCAGCAGGACCGCGTTCGTCTCGCTGAGGCCGCGATCGACTCGCGCCGCCGCCCCAAGGGTCGTCCACGGCTGAGTGACAAAGCCGAGATCCGTCGCCACGGGCGAGGCCAGCGTCGCCGGGTGATAGTCGGGCACGTAGATCTCGACCGACTGCGGCGACGAGCCCGCGACGACGTCCGTGTCCAGGCCCAGTGCCGCGATCCGCGACGCGACCGACTCGATGCGCGTCACCGTCGCCGGACCGTACCCCGAGATACCCGCCACCCGCACCCGGACCGCGTCGATCGGCGCGCCACCGCGGAGCGTGACCGCGCCCGCCAGATCGGTGATGGCGAGTGGCGGCACGGCCAGGAGGCCTGCCGGATCCAGCGTCGGGCTGAGCGGCGTCGGGCCCGAGGCGCTGCCGTCCGGCGCGGCGACCAGCTGAGTACGCGGCGGGTCATACGCGCCAAGTGGCACGTAGTCCAACGGGTCATCCGGGAGATCCAACTGACCGAGATCGAACGTGCCGAGCGGAGCGAAGTGGAACGGCCGATCCAGATCCGAATGGGCCACGAAGCCTGCGCCGACCGCGAGCGGCAGCGTCTGGAACGATCGGTACGCGGTCTCGTGCCCATCGAGTGTGTCGTCCGGCGGTGCGCCGTTCGGCGGCGTGGCGGCTGGCGCGCCGAACCCGCCATCGGACGCGACGGGCTCGATCGTGAATGTCGTGGCATCACCGCCGGGCCGCGACGCTCGCGCCTCGTATGTCGGCCGATCCGCCAGCCGTACCTGGAAGTCGTCGACCGGGCCGCTCTGCACCATCGTCCCGTCTGGTGGGGTCGAGCCCGGCCACAGCAACGTCAGGCTGGGTGCCTCGAATGGCCGCATCTGCGCGGTCGCGTCGAGCGTGGCGTGGCCGACGGTCGTCGTGCCGCTCGCGTCCTCGCCGCGTTCCTGGTCGACGATCGCTTCCCACGCGTCGGCGTTGGGGTACGCCGCGAGCACAGGGCCGACCTGATCGATCGTCAGGTCCAGCGTGAGTGGCGCGTAGATCCGGTCGCTGACGACGAGCGGCACCACCGGCCGCGACCCGACATCCGGATCGACCGCCTCCTGGCGCAACTCCTCGAACGTGGCCTGATCGACCGCGAACTCGTCGGGGATGAGGCCGTCATCGAACCCGGCCACCGTCCGCTTGGCCACCGCAGCCTTGGCAAGCGGCTCCAGGAACCCCGCACTCGGACCCAGGAGCGCCTCCTCTGCCTGCGGGTCGACCCCGATGACCGGGCTGACCACAGCGGGCAGGGCCGGGAACGGGATGTCGACACCCTCGGGATCCCAGGACAGCGCCGGCCGATCGGTCAGGAACGGCACCTCGGCAGCCGTCAGGTCGGCCGGACCGAGTGCCACCACGGCCCGCGCCCGCCGGACGAGTACGCGTTCGAGCCCGTCCGACGTGGACGCCGTGACCGTCAATCGATAGATCGTCGGAACCGCTGGCAGGACCGACGTTCGCACGGTCGGCGCCGCCGCGACATACCGGAGGTAGCCGACGACCGCGACCGGCGCCGCCAGCTCGACATCCGGGATCGCGCGGATGGCCGCCAGTTGATCGAGCGAGATGCCTCCGCCGCCCGCGAAGCCCAAGAAGTCGGGCTCGACGAGGCCGTCGGTCGCCGCAAGGTCCATCCGCCCGCCGGCAGGCCGGACGAGGATGTCGTAGGCGCCTCGCCAGTTCGCGTCGACGTCAGCCGAGAGTCGTGCCTGCGCGGACTCGGCGATCGCTCCGGCGACCGATGCCGTGGCCGCGAGGACAACGACCGCCGCCAGCATCATCCGGTCACGGACCAATCGGCGGAAGGGCCCGGGCAGCGTCAACAGGGGTTCCCACCGTCCACGACCGTGCGGCTCGTGATCAGGCCGTTGGACTTCGTGCGCTCGGCGACATAGAGCTCCTGGGTAAAGGTCATGTCGTTGCACGTGTAGAACTTGTGCGACCAGTTCTTCGCGGTGAGGTTCGTGCCCAGCATCCAGGTCGCGTCGGCGCCGTCGCCGTAGCTGAAATGGACGTCGAATGGGGCGTAGAAGCCCCAACTCGCGGACCAGCTCGCGGTGGCCCCGTTGTTTCGGTTCTGGCTCGATGGGCTCAAGGTCATCGAGATGGCCAGGGCGGGGCTGGTCAGCCCGAAGATCAGGGCCGCCAGCAGCCCGCTGGCGATGATCGATCTACGCATGCGAAAGCTCCTCGATAGGTCGGCGCATGGCGGGCAAAGGCGACGCGAGCGATGCTATCGACGGCCACTTATCAGCCGATTACTTGCTCCGGATCCGCCTCGGTCCGGTAGGCTGTGCGATGCCGTCCCAGCCGGCACGCTACCCGTCGACGGCCAGTCAGGAGTCGCGATCGCCCGATGAGATCGCCCACCATCCGGTGGAGCATCGTGCTTGCCGTCACGTTCCTGCTCTGCCTTGGCGATCTCCATGTCCGCGCGAGCGGCACGATCGCCGGGTGGTCGGATGACTTCGCCCGCCAGGCGTCCGGAACGTGGGGCAGGTCGGTGTCGGGCGGGCCGTACGCCCTGAAACCGAACGGCACCGCGTTCAGCACCGACGGCACCGGTCGGGTCCAGGTCGCCGCTGGCTCGACGCGTACGGTCGCGCTTTCGAACCTGAAAGTGCCGACGTCGGATGTCGCGGTCAGGATCGGTCTCGCCCACCTGCCCGTGGGCGGAGCGGCGACGTTCACGATCGCGACGCGCTCCGTCGTCGCCGGCGAATACCGCGTCGGGTTCAAGGTCGACCCGTTCGGGCACGCCACGTGGACGATCTCGCGCGTGGTGAGTGGCGTCGCCACGCCACTGGTGACCAACGTCGCGATCCCGATCACGGTCACGCCCGGGGTGATGACGCGCGTCCGCGTGCAGGCGCTCGGCCGCGCGCCGACGACCATCCGTGCCCGGGCGTGGCCGGATCAGGCCACCGAGCCGACGACCTGGCAGGTCTCGGCGCAGGATGCGCGGACCGGCCTGCGGTCGGCGGGTGGCGTGACCCTCAGGTTTGCGGCGGCGACCGGCGTCAGAAGCACGCTCGGATTCGCGGTGGACGACCTCCAGGTCGCACCAGTGGCGACTGCCCCACCGCCAGATCCGACGCCGACGCCCACGCCCAGTCCGACCGCTCAGCCGACTCCCAGTCCGACCGCTCAGCCGACGCCCGGTCCGACCGAACAGCCGACGCCGGGTCCGACCGAACAGCCGACGCCGTTGCCGACCGCTCAACCGACGCCCAGTCCGACCGCTCAGCCGACGCCGGATCCGACGACTCAGCCCACGCCCGATCCGACTACCCAGCCCACGGCCACGCCCATGCCCACGCCCGACGTCACGCCTGAGCCCACGATCGATCCGACCGCTCAGCCCACGCCGGAGATCACCCCTGGGCCGACGCCCTCGGGGACGCCCGATCCATCGCCATCGCCCGATCCATCGGCCGAAGCTTCGCCGTCGGCTGAGCCTTCCGCGTCGTCAGACCCGTCGCCTTCGCCTTCGGTCGACCCCTCGCCGTCTTCGGATCCCTCGCCGTCTCCGGATCCTTCCGCGACCCCCACGCCCTCGCCGGATCCCTCGCCGTCGCCGGATCCCTCGCCGTCGCCGACCCCGACTCCCTCACCGACCCCGCCGCCGCCGATCGGGCGGGACGACTTCACGCGCACCGTGACCGCTGGCTGGGGCGCCACGGCGGACGGGCTCGCCTACGCCCTTGAGGGAGCGCCCGCCGACTTCGCGGTCGATGGCGCCGAGGGCACAGTCCACCTCAGCAGCCCAGGCGCCAACCGCGCGGCCATCCTGCCGACGTACGCTCGCGACGCAGAGACACTCGTCACCGTCTCGGCCGATTCCCTCGCCAGCGGCACCGGCCTCTGGTTCTATGCCGTCGGTCGGCGCATGAACGTCGGCACCGAGTACCGCGCCAAGGTCCACATCGACAAGAACGGCGTGGTCAGTGTGGGCCTGACGGCCGTCCAGGGCGGCGTCGAGACGGCGCTCGCGACGGACGTCATCGTCGCACGCGTCGGGACGTATCAACCGGGTTTGGCGCTCCGCATCCGCGCCGCCGTGACCGGCTCGTTCCCGACCACACTCGCGGTCCGCGTCTGGCGTGCCGGCCAGCCGGAACCCGCCAGCTGGGACCTCCGCGCGGAGGACTCGACCGTCGCCCTCCAGACGCCCGGCCAGTGGGGCGTGCGCGGGTACCTGTCAGGTTCGGCCAAGAACGCGCCGACCGTTGCGTTCGATGACCTCGATATCGAAACAGCCGAGCCGGATGCCTCACAGGTGACCTGGTCGGTCGCCACCTGGGGCTCCGACGACGCGGCGGGCACGGAAGCGGCTCCGCTCCTGACTATCCAGCACGCGATCGATCTCAGCCTGCCGGGCGACACTGTGCTGATCCACGGCGGCCGGTACGGAGGCTTCGTGGTCCGTGAAGCGGCCACCGTTGACGATCCGCTGACGATCACCGGCGCCCCGGGCGAAACGGTCACCGTGGTCGGCGATCCGTCCATCCCCGACACCGTCCGAATCACCGGTCAGGCCGCCGACATCATCCTCGAGAACCTCATCGTCACCGGCACCACCGGCTACCGCAGTGCAGCGCTCCTGACCGAATCGCTCGCCAACGGGCCCATCGAGCTGCGCGACCTGACGCTCGTCGGCAACGACGGTTACGGCCTCAACGTGTACCACTCCGAGAGCGTGCGGCTCGACGGTTCCGAGGTGGCGCACAACGGGACCGGCGTGCAGGTCATCGGCGATGGAGCGGGCGTGGTCATCGCCGATGACGACATCCACGACAACGACCGCATGATGCGCAACACCGTCACGCCGACCAACGATGACTATGGCGCCGTCGGTGTCGCGCTGGTGAGCACGACCGGACCGGTGCTCGTCACCGGGAATCGGCTGTGGGGGAATCGCGCGCCCTCGCACGATTACGGCTGGGATGGCGGCGCGTTCGAGATCTTCGATGCGTCGGGCGTGACCATCAGCGACAACACGGCATGGGACAACGAGGACGTCCTGGAGACGGGCACCGATGGCGCCGCGCCATGTTCCGGGAACCGTTTCGTGCGCAACGTGGCCTGGGGCGGGACGACCTCAGGTCAGAGCTTCGGGATCTTCCTGCGGTGCGGCGACGGGATGCTCATCGCCCACGACACGCTGGTCGATCTCGACGGGTTCATCCTGAGCGTCGGGCCGGAATCGCCGACCTACTCAGGCTCGATCGCCGGCGCCAGGATCCTGGATAACGTCTTCGTGGAGGACGGTGGGGCGAAGATCTACGGGTTCGCCAACGGCCTGCCGGCGGACCTGACCATCGACAACGACCTGTTGTGGAACCCCGACGGGCCGCTGGCGACCATCGATGGCCACGGCTCGGCGAACGATCTGGCCGGCCTCCAGTCCAAGACCGGTTTCGAGACCGACGGGATCCAGGCGGACCCGCTCTTCGTCGACGCTTCGAACCTCGACTACCGGTTAGGGCTCGGGTCGCCAGCCATCGACGCCGCAGCGATCCTGCCCGACCTGATCGAGCCATATGCCGGCGCCGCACCCGACATCGGCCGCTGGGAATCGGACGCCGGGAGTCCCGCTCGACATATCAAGTGAACGATTCGCCGACGCGCGGTGTCTCAAGAGTCAGATGGACCCGACCCTGATCCGCCTCGGCATGCGAAAGGACCTCATGTCCCTGGACTTCGAGGCGCTCGTCGGTCCGTATGTCGAGGAGATGTACCGGATGGCAGCGGCGATCGTGGGACCGGACGACGCGCGAGACGCGACGCAGGACGCGCTGTTCGCCGCGTGGCGCGGAATGGGCGGCTTGCGCGATCCATCGCGCGCACGGCCATGGCTGCACGCGATCCTGGTCAATCGGTGCCGCAACCTGCTGCGCACGCGTAGCCGCCGGCCATGGCTCATCCACGTCGAGCATCCCGACGACATCGCGCGCCGTCACGCCCTGGCAGATCCGGCCGGCCAGATCGCCGACCGCGACCGACTCGACCGAGCCTTCGAGACCCTCGAGCCCGACCAGCGCATCTGTCTGGCGCTCCACTACACGCTCGACCTGGCGGTCCCCCAGGTGGCATTGGTCCTGGGGATCCCCGAAGGGACGGCGAAGTCCCGCATCCACGCCGCGACCGTGCGGATGCGCGCCGCGCTCGCCGAAGGAGACGACCGGTGAACGAGCACGACCAGGATCCGCTGGATGCGCGCGTCGGCGAGTACGTGCGCTCGCGCGGCGATGTGCCCGTTCCGGCCGATCTGCTGGACGATGTCCGCGCGCGCATGTCTGCGGCCGAATCACGCTCGAGATGGCGCCCGCTGGGCCGATTCGGGACACTGCTGACAGGTTCCGCGACCGTCGCCGTGATGCTCGCCATCGTCCTCGTCATCGCGACGCTGCCACGCAGCCCCAACCCGATCGGCGTCGTGCCATCGGGCGGCAGCGAGACGCCCTCGACATCCTCCACGGCTACGAACGGGTCCGCGTCACCACAGACGGCATCGCCCACCTCCTCTGGCCTCGCCGCCCAGTTCCCGACCACGGTCCTCGGCCTGCCCGTTCACACCGTAGCCGAGACAGTGAACCTGATTGCCACGGGCACGGTCAACGGCCGCGCCATCGCCGTCGCGGGTTACTGGAACCCGCCCGTCGAAGTCCCGTGTCCAGCTCCCGACCAGGGCACGCCAGCCATCGCCGGAGAGTGCAACTACCAGTGGATCACCGATACCGGCGAACCGGTCGTGCATCCGTATGGCGACCAGGGAGCTGAGAACATCGGCCCTCCAACTCCCCCGTACCTCAACCCGGAAACATTGACCGAATACAGCGGCGTGAGTCTGTTTCCCCACGATGCGGGACCGACACACACCTACGATCCGCGTCCAGCCGTCGTGATCGGGCATGTGGGCGACCCGCGCTCGTGGGAGTGCCAGGGAGATCAGCGGGCAACGTGCCAACAGGCATTCATCGCCGATCGACTGGTCTGGCTCGAGGGCTCGACCGTCGATATGTCCGAGTCCACGCCGGAATCGCCGTCAGCTCTGTCGGTGGCGGACGCGACAAGCGCCGCGCAAGCTGCTCTCGGACCGGGGGCGCAGATCCTGAGCCTCGTCGCCTTGAGAGCCGATCAAGCACCGAGCGTCGATCCGCGATTGCGCGTCGGCGTCGACGGGACCGTCTGGGTGGCAAGAGCGATGACGGGCACGCCCGATGTGAACGGCACCGCCGCCATGATCGAAACGGTCATCGACGACGCCTCGGGCCAAGTCCATCCCACGTGCACGCACCTCACGTCGTGCGTGGACGTCCTGTCGATGGGATCGACCGCGGAGGACGACCCAGCAAGCGTCGCGCTGTACGAGGACTTCTCGAACGGTCAGGGAAACCGTGGGAACACGTTCTACGCACTCGACGACGCGGTCAACCCGCCCGGAAGCCCCGACGGGTACCGGAACACGCTTCTGACCGGACCTCTTGGTTACGGCGGTGAGCCCGTCGTGCTTGAGCCCGGCGCATATCGATTGCGAGCGTGGATCGCGAAGGGATCCACGCCAGGTCTCGGCGATCATGTGGACGAGTGCGCGGAGGACCTGACGGTGACGAACCTCGATCAGGTATCGCTGACGGCGACGTTCCCGCAGTCAGGTCCGTGCAAGTGGGCACCGACGGTGAGCCGCCAGCGGCCAACGCCGAGCCCATCGGCCCCGACTCCGACGCCTTCGGTCGAGCCCACGCCCTCCAGCGGCGGCGTCACCTTCCCGACTGAAGCGCTCGGGCTGCCCGTCCACACGGTGGCCGACACGGTCGCCCTGATCGCGGCCGCCGGCGGCATCGACGGGCGAGCCATCGCCGTCGCGGGCTACTGGTACCGAGGTTTCGCGCTTCCGTGCCCATATCCGTTCCCGACGCCGCCGCCGCCGATCGCCGGCTACTGCTCCAACGAGTTCATCGTCGACTCGGCCGATTCGATCGACACCGGATCCGGTAGCCCGACTCCGGGCACGCCGTATCTGGCCCCGCGAGCGCTCGTCGAAGCGGCCGGCGTCGATGCACTCGATTCGGACTCGTCGACGATCGACGGCAACCATCCGCGTGCCGTCGTCGTGATCGGCCACGTCGGCGACCCGCGCTACTGGATGTGCCAGGGCGACCAACGCGCCGCCTGCAAGACCGCCTTCGTGGTCGACCGGCTCGTCTGGCTCGACGGCCAGACCGTGGCGCGGACGCAGACGGCCCCGAATGTGCCGCCCGTGCTGTCCGTGGACCAGGTGACTCAGGAAGCGCAAATCGCATTCGGGTCGACCGCCCAGATCATCAATCTCGTCTCGGTGCCAGCTGGTGGGGCCGCGGGCGTCGATCCAAGGCTGGTTGAGGACTTTGCACAGGGCACGTGGATCGCGCGAGCCATCGTCAACGAAGCCGACGCAGCCGGAACGGGGTCGATGTCAGAGGTGCTCATCGATGACGACACGAATTCGGTCAGTGACGGATCAGACGTCGGGCACGTCCATGAGCAGATCCCGTATGCGCCTTCACCGGACTATCAGCCCGCATCCATCCAGCTGCTCGGCGAACTCAATCAGGACGGAGATCGCCAACTTGGATATGGCTTTTTCATCGCCATGACGCCCAGCAGCTACTTCTCCCCGCTCGGCATGGGATCGCTCGGCGGCGACAACCAGCCCGTGGTTCTCGTGGCAAACGGCGAAGACCTCAGCTTCCGTGCTGGCAACGTCATGCCGACGCTCATGCCCCAGCCACTACCCGCGGGGTGCGAGTCGGATCCCCAATCCTGCCCGCATTTCCCGAAGCTGGCGTTTGGGGATCAAGACCTCGCTTGCGCCATGAACATCGTAGCGAAACCGCTCGACGAACTCTCGTTCACCGCCACGTTCACCGACGCCGACCACTGCACCTGGGCCCCGACGCCAACCCAACCGTAGTGCACCAGACCGCACACAACCGGTAGTGGTCTGGGCGTGCGTGCACCACCATCCGTCGATATTCGTTGCTCCATGGTCGCGCGACCGCGATATGCTGTGAACCCATGAAGAGATTTCTCGCCGTTCTGTTCTCGGCAACGGTCTGCTTGGCGGCGCTCCCGGCGCTGGCCGTGGCGGCCGATCCGTCGCCATCGGCCTCAACGTGCACCCTCTCGGTGTCGCCGGCATCCGGGCCACCAGGCACCGAATTCGTGTTCTCGGGCTCCGGCTACACGCCGACGCGACTGACGTTGCGACAGCCGGGCAAGGACCCGCGAGTGACGGAGCTCAGCCTCAACGGCGCCGACCCATTCACCATCAGCCTCGTCGCGACGGACAAGGATTCGGGCCATTGGACGGCGGTCGCGTCCATCCCCGGCACCGATTGCGCGGGCGCGGCGGCCATCACGGTGACGCTGCCACCGACGGCGACGGCCGGCGCTTCGACCGACTCGCAGACCGGCAATCAGCGGCTGGCCGTCCTGTTCGGGATGTCGTGCCTGATCACGCTCTTCCTGTTCGCCACGCGCTTCTTCCACGGTCGTTTCACGCAGCGCACCTGAGGTCGGCCGGTCGGCGCACATCCGCCGTGCGCGCGTAGCGCGGTAGCCCTAGCATCGGGGCATGCAGCAACCACCGCAGCCACAACCGCCCGTCATCCGACACTATCGAGGTCGCTCGCGCCGTGACGCCGAGCAGGCCTACAGCATCGATGCATCGCAGGCGGCCGGCATGGCCTGGATGCCCGTTGCGCATCGCTGGGTCGATGATTGGGACGGCCACACGCTGTCGGTCGTCTTCGAATTTCGAGGGGCTCAGCCCGGATCGGCTCCCGCGGCAGCGCCACCGGCCTCGGGTTACAGCGGTCCGGGTTTCGCGGCCCCGACACAGGGTCCGGCTGCGGCGCCCTATGCCGCCGCACCATCTCCGTATGCGCCACCGCCCGCGACGCCCTCGCCGTACGCTCCGTCTCCGTATGCGCCGTCTGCGTACGCGCCGCCTGCGCCCGCCACGCCCCAGCCTCCGACCGGACCTCAACCTGAGCCCTCGGGCTGGGATTCTGATCAAGCATCGAGCTGGGACTCGGATCAACCTGCGACCGATTCGCCGCCGGAGCGCGAGCCTTCGGGCTGGGACTCCGAAGCCGCACCTACGGAGGCGCCCGCAGAGGCGACTGTCGAGGAGGCCGCAGCGCCCGAAGCCTCGAGTTGGGACGCCACCGGGCCATCCGAGGCCGAGGCGCCCGTCGAAGCCGTGAGCGACTCGGCCGATGCCGCAGCCGAGGCACCCGCCGAAGGGACCGCCGAAGCCCAAACCGACACGGCAGCCGAAGCTCCGTCCGAAGCCCCAGCCGATGCCGCAGCCGAGTCCGAGGGCGAGCCTTCAGCCGCTGGCCCTCTCGACGCCGCGACGGACGCTACGGCCGAGCCGGTCGTCGAGGCTCCAGCGGACGTGCCAAGTCCCGCGCCGCCGGCCCCGACCCCGCCTGCTCCTGGCCCGGCGGCCGCTCCTCCCCCACCTCCCGCCGCCGTCGGCAGCCAGCCCCAGACCGCTGTCCGTGCCCATCTCCGCGCCTCGATGCAGACCATCGACCTTCACTGCGCCGGCGAACCGCTGCGCCTCGTCCGGACCGGTTTCCCGGCCGTGCCGACCGCGCCCATCCTCGAACGCCGCCGATGGGCTCAGGAATCGGCTGAGGACGCCCGTCGCCTAGCCATCTTCGAGCCGCGCGGCCACCGCGACATGTACGGNNCTGTTCATGCACAACGAGGGCTACAGCACGATGTGCGGCCACGGCATCATCGCCGTCACGACCGCGCTCATCGAGGAGCGGCTCTTCCCCGTCACGCTGCCCGAGACGGTCATCCGCTACGAGACGCCGGCCGGCCTGGTCACCGCCAGAGCGGCCGTCCGTGCTGCCGCGTGGGGCGGCCCCGAAGTCGACCGCGTGCGGTTCACCAACGTCCCCGCCTACCTGGCGTCCCGCGACATCGAGATCCATCCGGACGGGGTCGATCTGGCCGGGCGAGCAGCCGGCGAAGGCGTCCTGCGCGTGGACATGGCCTTCGGTGGCGCCTACTACGGCGTCGTCGATGCGGCCGATCTCGGCCTGCGAGTGGTTCCGGCGCAGATCGACGCACTCACGCGCGCGGGCGCGGCCATCACCGAGGTCCTCCGCCGCGATCACGCGCCGACCCACCCGACCGATCCCGAACTCGGCTTCGTGTACGGCACGATCATCGTCGACGGCGAACCCTCGACCGCGCCCGATGGTAAGGCGCGCGACGCCGACATGCGCAACGTGACCATCTTTGCCGACGGCGAGGTCGATCGGTCGCCCTGCGGCACCGGCACCAGCGCGTTGCTCGCCCAGCACTTCTACCGTGGCAGCGTCCAGATCGGCCGCGACCTGATCAACGCCGGGATAACCGGAGAGGCGTTCCGCGGCCGGGTCGAGCGTCAGACCACGCTCGGCTCGCAGGAAGCCGTCGAGACGAGCATCGAGGGCACGGCCTACGTGACCGGCCACCACACCTTCGTCGTCGACGACCGCGATCCGCTCGGAGGCGGCTTCCTCCTCGGTTAGCGGCTGGGCGCGTGCCCGTGCAACCATTCGCGCGATGGTGGGGTTCTAGTCTCTGTGTGCAGCGAATGTCCGACCGCGCTGGCGGGCGACCTGATGGGTGCGTTTCCCACGCTCGTCGCCCATCACCAGGATCTCGTGTACGGCGTCGCGCGACGCAACTCGCGCTCGGCTGACGAGGCGGAGGATCTGGCTCAGGACGCCTTCGTGCGCGCCTACCGCGCGCTCGTGACCTATGACGCGGAGCGCATCCGGTCACTGCACCTTCGCGGCTGGCTGGCGCGCATCACCATCAACCTGGCACGCAACCGCGCCCGCGACCGCGAGCCCGAGTCGGCCGATCTCGAGGCCGTGCCGGATCGCGGCGACGACCGCGCGCCATCGCCCGAGCGGCTCGCCGAGCGCCGCGAATCGGCCGTCATGTGGCGCCGACTGCTCTCCGGCCTGCCCTCGCGCTACCGCGCCGCAGTCGAGCTTCGGCACGTCGAGGGTCTCTCCTACCCCGAGCTGGCTGAAGCGCTCGGCAAGCCGCTGGGGACGGTCAAATCGGACGTCCACCGTGGGATCGGACTGCTCCGGTCCGCCTATCTGGCGAGCGAATCAACACGGTCATGGATGACGGGATCTGAAGATGGGAACAGGGTCGGGAGCGTCCGCGTGGCGGCCCGAACCACACCGGAGGTGATGATCCGATGACGACGTCCCGAGACATGGTCGCGGGGCTCCGCGGTCTGCGCGAAACCGCGCCCGCGTCTCTGGCGGAGCGCGTGATGGAGGTGACTGGCTTGACCGATACCTATGCCCAGGTGGAGACGCCCATCTGGCCGCTGCTCGTGGCCTGGGGGCCGGCCGGCATCAGCGCCATCGAACGGATCGATGACCCGGGTGCGTTCGAGGAGACCTACTTCGCCCGGACCGGGCGGCGCGTCCATCGGGTGGAGCGGGCTCCGGCTGCCGTGGCGCGGACCGTCGAGAGGACGATGGCCGGCGAGAAGGTGCGCGATCTGGCGGTCGACTTGTCCGGCTTGAACGACTTCCAGCGGCTGGTGCTCGCGAAGACGCTCGAGATCCCCTACGGCGAGGTTCGACCCTATGCCTGGGTGGCGCAGGAGATCGGCCATCCGCGGGCGCAGCGGGCGGTCGGGACGGCGTTGGCCAACAACCCGATCCCGTTCGTCATCCCGTGCCACCGCGTGGTGCGGAGTGACGGCCACATCGGCAACTACGGTGCCGGCGGCCCGTTCGCCAAGCGCGCCGTGCTGGCCTGGGAAGGGGTGGATCCCGACGAGCTGGAGCGGCTCGCCAACAAGGGCGTCCGCTACATCGGGAGCGACACGACCAACATCTTCTGCTTCCCGACGTGCCGCAACGCCCGGCGCATCACTGAGTCGCACCGCGTCCGATTCCGCACCGGCGACGACGCCGAGGCCGCCGGTTATCGACCCTGCAAGGTCTGCCGCCCAACGGGCGCTGCCGCCGCTGCGTAGAGGGACCCGCGAGGGTCTGTCACCGCGACGGGAACGGAACCCGCGATGCCTCAGCCGTGTAGCTCTCGAGTGACTGGGCCAGCAGTTGTGTGCCGTCCGCGCTGATCACCACCCAGCCATAGGTTGCCACGAAGTCCTGTGGTGACTGATTCATTCCGATCTCATTCCAGGACGCCGGAATCAGCCTTCCCTGACCCTCTTGTGGGCGTGTGCCTGGACGATCTGTGGTTGCCAGCGGAAGGCATCGGCGACCAGCTTCGCAAGGCGTTCGCGAGCGCGCTCGCGCAGGCGGCGGCCGGTCGAATCGTCGAGGTCCTCGAACAGGCTGATCTCGTCGTATTCGACCTTGTAGTCGAGGTAGGACTGGGCCGTCCACGCCTGATCGAGCTGGTCGAATTCGGCTTTTACGCGAATGAGGCCGGCTCGGCGAAGCTCGCGCTCGGCCGATGTGATCGAGCGGAAGTCGCCTGACCGCGGGTCCTCCTCGGGGTGGTCCTCGTCGATATCGAGGTCGTAGACCGCCTCGTCGAACTCCACGTCCGGCGTGAAATGATCGCGCCCGACGAGCCATGTGACGAAGGCGAAGCGCCCGCCCGGGCGAAGGACGCGGACGATCTCGGCCAGCGCCTGCTGCCGATCCGGCACCAGCTGGAGGACGAACGATGAGACGACCAGGTCGACCGATTCGTCCGCGACCGGCAGGCGCTCGGCGTCGCCGCGGAGCCAGCGCGGGCGTTCGGACGCCGATGCGATCGCCGTGGCCGCGTTCTGGCGCGCGACAGAGAGCATGCCGCGGGCGATATCGATGCCGATGATGCTCGCGGCGGGCCAGCGCCGGGCGGCGTCGATGGCAAGAGCGCCAGTGCCGGTGCCGAGATCGAGGATGTCGAGCGTGCCGCGGTCCGCGATCAAATCGCGGACCAATGGTTCGCATCGGTCGAGCAGCCGCGCCGCGGCCGGCGCGAGCACGGGCGCCCAGTAGCGCTCGTAGAGCCGCGCATTACGGTCGTATCGATCGGCGACAGCCGTCATCGCGCGATGGTGCCACTGCCGTGCATTGTCGCGCGGCAGTGGTGACGGTGGCGGCGCGGGACTACGGGATCTGGACGGCCCGGATCCGATAGATACCGCCGTTGTAATCGACCACGTAGACCTCGCCGGCTTCGTCCTCTCCGAACGAATCGACGTTGTAACCGGTGAACGCGACCTTCTTGGATTGGGCGGCACTGCCGGTCGCGACGGCGTTGGCCGCGTCGAACGCGGCGATGTTGCCCGAGCAGTAATCGGCGTAGAGATAAGCGCCGTCAAGGAACGGATACGTCGAGCCGCGATACACGTAGCCACCGGAGATCGAGCAGTAGCCGTGCTCGTGGTCGTAGACGGCGACCGGCGCGGTGAAGCCGGTCTGATCGCAGTTCGCCTTCCGGAAACAGGTCGGGCCTTCCATGTCCGACCAGCCGTAGTTCAGCCCGCCGACGCCGGCCGGGTCGACATCGACCTCTTCCCACTTGGACTCGCCGACGTCGCCGATCCAGAGGTTTCCGTTGGCACGGTCGAACGACGCGCGCCACGGATCGCGCAGGCCGTACGCCCAGATCTCCGGCCGCGCGCCGCCGGCGCCGCTCGCGAACGGATTGTCGGCGGGGATGCTGTACGGGTCGCCGTTGTCGACGTCGATGCGCAGGATGTCGCCCGACAGATCGGAGGTGTCCTGGCCCGTGCGGGCCGGATCGTTCGGTCCATCGCCCTCGCCGACCGTGATGTACAGGTCGCCGTCAGGCCCGAACCCCAGCCAGCCGCCCCCGTCGGCCGACGAGGCCGCGTCGATCTCGATGATGGTCTTGCCCGAATCGGGATTGACCGGGCCAGAGCCCTGCGCCACGTACTGGGTCACGAAGGAGTGGTGGTGGGCGTCGGTCCAATAGACGTAGAACTTCCCATTCGATGCGAAGTCCGGGTGGAACGCGACCGCATAGAGCCCGTTCTCGCCGTGCGTATCGACGCGATCGGTGATGTCGAGGAGCGGCTTCGCGGCCACGTTGCCGTTGATCGACATGATGCGCACGAGGCCGGCGCGCTCCACGACGAAGAGCCGGTTCGAACCGTCGCCGGCGTTGGTCACCTCCACCGGGTGGTTGAGACCGAAGATGTCGATCGATTCGAGCGCCAGCAGGACCTTGCTGGGATCGAACGCGCCGGGCGGCAGGGTCGGGGTCGGCGTGTCGGTCGGCGGCGGCTCGATGCTCGGCGTCCCGCCAGAGGTCGGTGTCGGTGAGGTGCCGGTCGCCGTCGGCGTCGGACCAGCTGGAGTCGCGGTCGCGCCGCTCGGGGACGCCGTCGCGCCCGGCGTGCCGGTCGGCCGGCCCGTCTGGCTCGGACTGGGACTCGGCAGTTCGGCCGCGCACGCCGAGGCGATGAGGGCGGTGCAGATCGCGATGACGGCAAAGGTGGTTCGCATCCCGCGCATGGTAGCGGTCAGCCGCGCCACGTCCGAAACAGCGCTTCCGGCCCGCCCTCGTCCGGTCATCCGCCACCGAACTGGAAGACGATCCGGTCGATGGTGCCGTTGAGGTCGGTGACGTACAGCTCGCCGTTCTGATCCTGGCCGAAGGAGCTCGGCGCAAGCTCGGTCTTGAGCAGCGTCGTGATGGTGGCGCTGCCGGTGGCGAGTGCCGTCGCCGCATCAAGCGAGAAGAACTGGCCCGTGCAGTCGTCGGCGAAGACGTACGTGCCATCGGCGGCCGGTGTGGCGCTGCCTCGATAGACGTAGCCGCCGATGATCGCGCAGCGGCCCTGGCCGTGGCCGTATGTGGCGACCGGCAGGGTCAGGCCGGTCTGGTCGCACGTGTCGGCGTTGTAGCAGGTCAACCCCTCCATGGTGTTCCAGCCGTAGTTCCGGCCGCCGAGGCCGGCAGGCTCGGCATCGACCTCCTCCCACAGGCCCTGACCGACATCGCCGATCCAGAGGTCGCTGGTCTGGCGGTCGAAGCTGTAGCGCCACGGGTTGCGCATGCCCATGTCCCAGACCTCGGGCGCCCAGTCCATGCCCCGATTGACCGGGTTCGTGGCCGGGATGGCATATGGGTCGCCATGGTCGACATCGATGCGCAGGATCTTGCCCAGCAGGGCCTGCGGGTTCTGCCCGTTGCCGTGCGGATCGCCGGCATCGCCGCCGTCACCGGTGCCGGCGTAGAGATACCCATCCGGACCGAACGCGAGCATGCCGCCGTTGTGATTCGGGGCGAAGTCGGGGATGGAGAGGAGGATCTTCTCGGAACTCGGATCGGCCACGCCGTTCGTCGCGGTGAACTGGGCGATGGTGTTGGCGCCGGCGCCGGCCGCGGTGTACATGACGTAGAACCGACCGTCGGCGGGGTAGCCGGGGTGGAAGGCCAATCCGAGCAGCCCCTGCTCGCCGCCGTAGACGACCTGATCGTTGATGTCGAGGAATGGCGTCGCGTCGACCGAGCCATCGGCGTGGAGACGGACGATCTTGCCGATCTGCTCGACCGCATAGAGATCGCCGGTGCCGTCGTTGGCGGTGGCCAGGAAGACGGCGATGACCTTGTCGACGAACGGCACGATCTGGATCGAGACCCCTGGCGGCGGCGTAGTTGATGCTCCCGGCGTGTTCGACGCGCTCGTCGAAGGCGTCGGCGAGCCTGCCGTGCCCGGAGATCCGGTCGCCGATGGCGTGGCCGGGGTCGGTGTCGAAGTGGAACCGGGAGTCGGGATGGGCGTCACCGAGGTGATCGGGCCGGCGCACGCGCCCGCCAGTAACGCGACAGCGACGGATCCGGCCATGCAACGGCTCAGGCAGCGCTTCAGCACCCGCGAAGTCTCGCCCGAATCGCATCGCGCTGCATGTTCACCCTGTGCTCTGCACGCCGGCCGCGACGCCACTGACCGTCAGGTGGACAAGCCGGAGCACGGCCTCCCGCTCGGGGTCGTTCGGGGCGAGGGAGCGAAGCCGCCGGAGCAGCCGGACCTGGAGCTCGGACAGGGAGTCGACGTAGGGGTTGCGCAGTGCGATGGAGCGCTGCAGGACGGGCATCGAGTCCAGCAGGCGATCGCGGCGACTGATGCGCAGGACGCCGTCCGCGGTGCGCCGGAACTCGTCACGGATCACCTCCCAGATACGCCCGGCTGCCGCGCCATCGGCCAGCTCGGCGTAACGGGACGCCACCGGCAAGTCTGCCTTGGCGAGACTCATCTCGGCCGTGTCGAGCAGCGTCGCGAAGAAGGGCCACGTTGCGTACAGCCGGCGCAGCCGCGCCAGGCCACGTCGGCCGTGTGCTGCCTCGTACTGGTCGAGTGCAGTGCCGATGCCGAACCAACCGGGCAGATTGGCTCGCGACTGTGACCAGGCGAAGACCCAGGGGATGGCGCGCAGCGAGTCCAGAGTGGAGCCATCGCCGTCGGGCGGCGCGAGACGAGCCCGCGCGCTCGGTCGCGATCCGATGGCCATCCCGGCCAACTCGCCGATCGGCGTGGCGGCACGGAAGTAATCGGCGAACGCCGGGTCCTCCCACACCAGCGATCGGTAGGCGCGACGCGAGCCGGCGGCCAGTTCCTCCATCACGGCCATCCCGGCGCGTTGCGCCGCTCGACTCCGGCTTTCGTGACCGAGCGATGAGGCGATGAGGACCGCGTTCGTCAGTTGCTCGAGGTGGCGCAGGGCGATCTGGGGATTGGCGTAGCGGTCCGCGACCACCTCGCCCTGCTCGGTGAGCCGGAGTCGGCCGTCGATCGAGTCGGGCGCGGCCGCGAGGATGGCCGCGTTCATCGGCCCACCGCCGCGGCCGATGGCCCCGCCCCGGCCGTGGAACAGCGTCACCTGCACCCCGTGTCGGCGGCCGACGGCGGCCAACGCCGCCTGGGCCCGGTAGAGCATCCAGCCCGCCGCCAGCGGCCCCGACTCCTTGGTCGAATCGGAGTAGCCCAGCATCACCTCCTGCCGATCGCCGCGGCCGGCCAGGTGCCGGCGGTAGGACCCGTTCGAGATCAGGCGGTCCAGCACACCGCCGGCATCCTCGAGCGCATCGGCCGATTCGAAGAGCGGGACGATGTCAAGAGCGGGCGGGCCATCCGGACTGGCGCGACGTGCGAGGTCGAGGACGTCGAGGACGTCGGAACCCGATCGCGTGAAACTGATCACGTAGCGGCGGCAGGCGGCCTCGCCGAAGCGCGCCTGGATGTCGGCGATGGCGCGGAAGGTCTCGAGCACCTCGTCAACGGTCACGCCGGGCGCTACCTCGAGGTGCGCGGCTGCCTCTGGGCGCAGGCCGGCCTCGCGGAGCGCGGCGAGGGCGGCGGCGTGGACGCCGCTGTGCTGGCGGACCTCGAGCGAGAGCGCATGGAACCCGAAGGTCTCGACCTGCCAGCGCAGATCCTGCAGCTCGCCGTAGGCGACGCGCACCAGTCCATCGCCCGCCAGCGCGTCCCGCAACTCGTCCAACTCGTCGATCAGGTGCGCCGGGTCGGCGTAGCTGCCCACGACCGCCGCGCCACCGGCATCCGCCACGAGCCGTGCCCGCGTGCGCCGGATGCGTTCCCCGATGAGCGCCAGCCGCTGCCGGTACGGCTCGTCCGGGAAGCGCTCGCGCAGCGCGGCGGCGGTCTCGGGCAGCTGGGCGAGGTCGGCCGCCAGACGTGCCCGGAGGCTCGGCCTCAGCTTCTCGGGCGCGACGGTCGCGGCGAGCGTCTGCATCAGGCGAGCCGCGACCGCCTCGTAGGCCCGCAGCACGTGATCCGCCTGTATGGAAAGTGCCTGCCGCGTCGTGGCGGCGGTGACATTGGGGTTGCCGTCGCGGTCGCCACCGATCCACGACCCCCAGTGGAGGAACGCACCGCCCTCCGGTGGGCGAGTGCCGCTCTGGCCAGCGTCCCGCGCGGCTCTGACCGTCGCAGCCGCGTCCCGCGTCGGCGCGGCATCAAGATCGAATGCCCGGTCGAGTGAGCGGTAGAGGCGCGGCGTCACGACGAAGAGCGATTCGTCGAAGAACACCATCGCCGAACGGACCTCATCGAGCGGAGTGGGAGCCTGGACCCGGACCGCGGCGGTGTGCCACAGAAGGCTGATCTCTTCGCGCAACCGTCGGCGGATCTCGGCGTCCTCGGACGGCGTGAGACGGGGATCGTCCAGCCGATCGAGCAGTCGGTAGCAACGGCGCAGGGCAACGAGCAGCGTGCGGCGGCGTGCCTCGGTCGGGTGCGCCGTGAGCACAAGCCCGATCGAGAGGCCGTCGATCATCGCGCTCGTACGTCGCGCGGACAGGCCTTCAGCGCGCAGCGTTTCGATAGCCGCCGCGACCGAGTCCTCCAGAATGCCTCCCGGCGCCGAGCGCCCCCGCCGGCGGAGGCGTCGGACGCGTTGTTTCTCCTCGGCCAGGTTGACCAGCTGGAAGTACAGCGAGAAGGCACGGATGAGATCCTCGGTCGCTGCCAGGTCGAGCGGGTCGAGTTCGTGCGCAAGGGCAGCGCGATCCTTCGCCCGAGTTTCGGCATCCCCGTCACGACCGCCGCCGAGGCGCGACTCGATCGTGGCGCGGCGCACGCGCTCGACCAACCCGAACATCTCGGCGCCGGCCTGCTCGGTCACGACCTGGCCGAGAAGGGCGCCGAGCAGCTTGACCTCGCGCGCGAGCGGGTCACGGGCACCGGACGTGCCGATGCCGCGCGGCTCGGCGCGGACCGCCGCGTTGCTCAGTGCGTCAACGAGAATGGCGCCTCGGGATCGAGGCCCAGGTCGCGGGCTGCCGCCGCCACTCGCTCCGGTTCGATGCGACCGCAGCGCGCCAGCTCGGCCAACACCGCCAGCGCGACCGATTCGGCATCGACTTCGAAGAAGCGCCGCAGCGCCTCGCGCGTGTCGCTGCGACCGAAGCCGTCGGTGCCGAGACTTCGCCACGAGCCACCCGGCACCCAGCGCGAGATGAGGTCCGGCCACGCCCTCAGATAGTCGCTGACGGCGACGATCGGTCCGCGGCCGCCGGGCTCGGCGAGGAGCTGGGCGACGAGCGGCGTGCGTGGTTCCTCCGCAGCGTGGAGGCGGTTCCAGCGCTCGATCCCGAGTGCCTCATTGCGGAGCAGCTGATAGGAGGTCGCGCTCCAGACCTCGGCCGCGACCCCGAATCGCTCGGCCAGAAGGTGCTGGGCGCGAAGCGCCTGCTGCATGATCGAGCCGCTGCCGAGGATGGTCGCCGTCAGCGGGCCACGGTCGCCGGGCGAAGCCGCCACCTCGGGCGCCGCCGCGAAACGGTACAGGCCGCGCAGGATCGCCTCGTCGGTCGCATCGTCAGGCCGCGGCGGCATGGCGTAGTTCTCGTTGTAGAGGGCGAGGTAGTAGAAGACGTCCTCGGGCGCGGCCCCGTACATGCGTGAGATGCCCTCGCGCACCATGACCGCGGTCTCGTACGCGAAGGCCGGGTCGTAGATGCGGATGTTGGGGATGACCGACGCGACCAGCGGGCTGTGGCCGTCCTCGTGCTGGAGCCCCTCCCCGTTGAGCGTCGTGCGGCCGGCCGTGCCGCCCAGCAGGAAACCGCGGCCGCGCGCATCACCGAAGGCCCAGAACTCGTCGCCGGTGCGCTGGAAACCGAACATCGAATAGAAGATGTAGAAGGGGATCATCGGCTGACCCCACGACGCGTACGCGGTCGAGGCCGCGGTGAACGACGCCATCGCGCCCGCCTCGGTGATGCCCTCCTCGAGCAGCTGGCCGTCGGAGGCTTCGCGGTACGAGAGCATCAGTCCCGCGTCGACGGGCTCGTACTGCTGACCGAAGGGTGCGTAGATCTTGAACTCGGCGAAGAGCCCGTCGAGACCGAACGTCCGCGCCTCGTCGGGGATGATCGGAACGACACGCGGCCCGATCTCGGGTTCCTTCAGCAGCACGCGAAGCAGCCGCGCGAACGCCATCGTCGTCGATGCGGGAACCTTCTCGCCGGTTCCCGCGGTCAACTGGTCGATGATCCCGTCGCGCGGGAACACGACGGTCTTCGAACGTTCGGAGCGATCGGGCAGGAAACCGTCGAGCGCGCGCCGGCGCTCCATCATGTACTCGTACTCGGGTGATTCCCGCCCGGGGTGGAAGTACGGAGCCATGCCCGTCTCGAGCTCGCGGTCGGGGATCTCCATGTAGAGGCGGTCGCGCAACGCTTTGAGCTGATCGGGCGACATCTTCTTGATCTGGTGCGTCGCGTTGCGCGCTTCGAAGTCGGGACCGAGCGTCCAGCCCTTCACCGTCTTCGCCAGGATGACGGTCGGGGTGCCCTCGTGCTCCACGGCGGTCTTGTACGCGGCAAAGATCTTCCGGTAGTCGTGACCGCCGCGCGGCAACCGCTGCAACTCGTCGTCGGAAAGGTGCTCGACCATCTTGCGCAGGCGCGGGTCGGGGCCGAAGAAATGCTCACGGATGTACGCGCCCGACTCGACCGCGTACTTCTGGAACTCGCCGTCGACGGTCGTGTTCATCTTGTTCACGAGCACACCGTCGACGTCGCGGGCGAGGAGATCGTCCCACTGCCGGCCCCAGACGACCTTGAGGACGTTCCACCCCATGCCGCGGAACGTCGATTCGAATTCCTGGATGATCTTGCCGTTGCCGCGCACCGGACCGTCCAGGCGTTGGAGGTTGCAGTTGACCACGAAGGTCAGGTTGTCGAGGCCCTCGCGGGCGGCGATGGAGATCGACCCGAGCGCCTCCGGTTCGTCCGTCTCGCCGTCGCCGACGAAGCACCACACGTGGTTGTCACTGGTGTCCTTGATGCCGCGCGCCGCCAGGTAGCGGTTGAAGCGCGCCTGGTAGACCGCCGCAAGCGGGCCGAGGCCCATCGAAACGGTCGGGAACTCCCAGAAGTCGGGCATCAGCCGCGGATGCGGATACGAACTCAGTCCCTGGCCCGGAACGACCTCGCGGCGGAAGTGATCGAGCTGGTCCTCGCTGAGGCGACCTTCGAGGAACGCGCGGGCGTAGATGCCCGGCGCAGCGTGGCCCTGGAAGAAGACCTGGTCGCCCATGCCGCGGGCGTCCTTGCCACGGAAGAAGTGGTTGAAGCCGACCTCATAGAGGCTCGCCGCAGAGGCATACGTGGCGAGGTGGCCGCCGATGCCCGCCGACACGGCGTTGGCCCGCAAGACCATCGCCACGGCGTTCCAGCGCACCATGCGGCGGATGCGCAGCTCCATCTCCTCGTCGCCCGGGAACGGGGGCTCCTGCTCCGGCGAGATGGTGTTGATGTAGCGCGTCTGGGTCAGCGGCGGCAGGCCGATGTTGAGCTGCCGTGCCCGCTTCAGGAGCCGATAGAGGATGAACTGGGCACGATCGCTGCCCTCGTTGGCCACGACCGAGTCGAGCGAGTCGATCCAGTCGTCGGTCTCCGCGGCGTCGCGGTCGGGCAGCTGGCGCTTGAAATCGCCGAAGTGGTCGAACATCGTGCTCATCCTACGGCACCTCGATGGTCGCCCTCAGGATGCAGTGGTCGCTGCCCCGCGGCGTGCAGTCGGGCGAGATCGAGAGCGGCGCCGCGGGCGCGCCGACGAGGACGTGGTCGATGGTCAACAGCCCGAACGGCAGCCACTCGATGTCATGCGGCCGCCAGGTGCTGCCGAGGCCGACGCCGACGGCGTCCTGCGCATCCTGCAACCCGGCCGAGAGGTCAGCGAACGCCGGCTCACGGTCGGTCGTGTTGAAGTCGCCGAACAGGACGAGCGGCTCGCCGACCGACCGATTCGGGTCGACGAAGGTCTGGCGCAGCCGGACCAGCGAGGCGTCGCGTTGGGTGGCGTCGAAATCGATCGGCAGGGGCGGGTCGAACAGCGTGGTCAGCGACCCTGGGTGCGGGTGGGCAGTGACCACGAGCAGAGTTCGGCCGCCGCCGAGGTCGAGCAGCGCCCGGATGGCGGACGGATCGTCGATCGCGCCCGAGTCGATGACGGGGTGGCTGCTCAACAGGCCGATACCGTCCGAGCCGTCACTCGGTCGGAGGAGCCGGTACGGATAGCGCACCGCCAGTGTGGCGTCGGCTGCGATGGCGGCGCTGTTGCTGCGATCGAGTTCCTGGAGCCCGATGACGTCGGCGTCGGACGCTTCCAGAACGGGCAATAAGCCGGGCACACCCGAGCCGGTCGCCTCGAGGTTCCAGCTCATGACTCGAACCACGAGATCGCCCGGCGTCGGCGCCGGCGGGACGGCGAACATGCCCGGGCCGAAACGGACGACGCCGACGGCCACGATCGCCACGAGGCCCACGGCGATGAAGCGTCGCGGCCGATCTGACGCCAGGTCGTGGATGCGGTCGCCGCGGCCAGCCAGGAGCAGCACGAGGAGAGCGACGCTGGTCACGGCGAACAGGTGCGGCGCGATGATCTCCGCCACCGCCGCGAGTCCGTTGCGCTGCGGCAGGATGACCTGTTGCGCGGTAAGGACGAGCAACGCCAACGGCAGGCATGCCGCCAGCCGAAGCAGCGTCAGTCGGGCTGCTCGTATCATCGAGCGCACGGCGCGTTCATCGCGTGCCAGCGTATCCTCCACCGATGGACATCGCGACGACCACGAAGACCGGCCACGTCACCATGGATGATCCGCTCGTGCCCGTTCCCGGCGACCGCGTGGCCGGCCATGCCCTCGGCATCGACATCGGCGGGACGGGCGTCAAGGCCGGCCTCGTCGACCTTTCGACGGGAGAGCTGATCAGCGATCGCGTGCGTGAGCGGACACCGCAGCCCTCGACCCCGACCGCGGTTGCGGCGACCGTGGCATCGGTCGTCGGCAAGGTCCTGGCCGGCCGGACCGTGCCCGATGACATGCCCGCCGGCGCGGGCCTGCCGGGCGTCATCACCGACGGCCACATCCGGACCGCGGCCAACATCGATCGCGCCTGGGTCGACGTCTCGGCCGAGGAGCTGCTCGGGACCGCCATCGGGCGGCGCGTGTACGCCATCAATGATGCCGATGCGGCCGGTGTCGCCGAGATGTTCCACGGCGCCGGCAAGGGCGTGACCGGCACGGTCCTCGTGCTGACCATCGGTACCGGCATCGGATCGGCGCTGTTCATCGACGGACGGCTCGTTCCGAACTGCGAGTTCGGGCATATCGAACTGCACGGCCGCGATGCGGAGACGCTGGTGAGTGGCGCGGCCCGCGAGCGACGTCATCGCGGATGGCGCCGCTGGGCACGCGACTTCAACGGCTACCTCGCCCACATGGAGGCGTATCTCTGGCCGGACCTGATCATCCTCGGCGGCGGTGTCAGCAAGGAGCTGCCGCGCTACAAGGATTGGCTCGTGACGCGGGCGCCGGTCAAGGCGGCGGTCCATCTCAATTCGTCCGGCATCATCGGTGCTGCCGTGGCCGCCCGGTACGCGGCGCGGGTGGACGCAGCGAAGGCTGACGCGGAGCGATCAGACGCGAGGCGGGCGCCGACCAGGCGACGAGCACCCGCCAGATCCGACGAAGTCGCCGCCTCCGACTGAACCGACCGGCCCGACTCGACGGTGCAGCTCCACCTCCTTGACGCGACCTACGAACTCTTTCGCTCGCACTTCGGCCGGCCGCCCCATGCCGACCCGCATGGCCAGCCGGTCGGCGCTACCGTCGGGCTGATCGAGAGCACGCTGTATCTCTTCCGCGAGGATGGGGTCACGCATCTCGGTTGCGCCGCCGACCATGTCATCCGGTCGTGGCGCAACGATCGATACGCCAGGTACAAGACCGATTCCGGCATGCCACCGGAGCTCCTCGCCCAGTTCCCATTGGCGGAGGACGCGCTGCGTGCCATCGGCGCGATCGTCTGGCCGATGGTCGATGACGAGGCGGACGACGCTCTCGGCGCCGCGGCCGCGCGTTGGGCCGACGCTCCGGAGGTCGAGCGTATCGTCATCCTCTCGCCCGACAAGGACATGGCACAGTGCGTTCGCGAGGACGGACGCGTCGTTTGCTACGACCGTCGCCAGCGGGCGTTCCTGGATGCCGACGGCGTGGAGGCGAAATTCGGCGTTCGACCGACGAGCATCCCGGACTACCTGGCGCTGGTCGGCGACAGCTCGGACGGGTACCCGGGCCTGCCGGGTTGGGGCGCCAAGTCGGCCGCGGCCGTACTCCTGCGCTACCCCCATCTCGAGCAGATCCCCCCGTCCGTGCGCAGCTGGGACCTGAGCGTGCGCAGCGCGGCCGTGCTGGCACAGACGCTGCGCGAGCACTGGGACGAGGCGCTTCTCTACCGCGAGTTGGCAACGCTCAACCTGGACGCGCCGATCCCGCAACGGACGCCCGACGAGTTGCGGTGGCGAGGCGTGCCGCGGGCGCCATTCACGGCCATGGTCGAGCGCCTCGGGGCGCCGGGGCTGGTCAGCCGCGTGCCTCGCTGGGCGGACGAATAGCCGACCGTCGGGTGTGGGCCTGTCCTCCACCGTGGGCAGTTGGGGTCTGTCCGACGTCCGCCAGTCCGGCTTATGCATAGCTAGCACCAAACCGGGTCGTCATGACGCTAGGCAGTGGGCGTCGCGCCGAGGGCGGTATCGAGCGCCGGTCTTATGCTCAAACCGGACTGGCGGAGGAAGACAGAAGGCCGATCCTGAGCGCAGCCCGAGCGTCGGACGAGACGCGACCAGGACGAGCCACGACCTACTTCAGCGCAGAAGTTCGAGGTACGCCGCGTGGTGGATCGGCGGCGCGGCCACGATGCCGGTCGCGCGAGTCCCCCGCGACAGGTCGAACCAGGCGCCGCCGGCCATGTCGGTGATCATCGCGCCACCCTCGATGGCGATGAGGCCGGCCGCGGCGATGTCCCAGAGGGAAAGCCCGGCCGCCTGGATGAAGGCATCGAATCGACCGTTGCCGACGTAGGCCAGCGCGAGCGCTGCGCTGCCAGTGACGCGCGACACGCGGATCGCCTTCTGGATGCGGCCCTCACGGCGCGAGAACCGTTGGTGCGGCAGGGCCAGCGAGATGACCGCGTCACTCATCTTCTCCTTGGCCACGTGGTGGATCGGCTGGCCGTTCAGGAACGCTCCGCCGCCGGCGACCGCGCTGAAGAGATCGTCGCGGGCTGGGTCGTAGACGGCAGCGACCGTCGGCCGTCCGCCGACGACCAGGCCGATGCTGACGCAGAAGACGGGGATCCCATTGGCGTAGTTGACCGTGCCGTCGAGCGGGTCGATGACCCAGATGCGGTGGTCAGCCGGAACGGGCATCGGCACGATCGGCGAGGGCGAGGTCGTCGCGGGGCCGCCCGGCTTTGGGCCCCCGGAGTGCCCCGATTCCTCGGCCAGGAAGACGTCGGACGGGAAGGCTGCCCGGATGGCGCCGATGATCAGCTCCTCGGACAGCGTGTCCACTTCGGTCACCACGTCATGGGCGCTCTTGTGGACGATCCGCTCCAGCCGCTCGTAGCGGTCCATCTGGAGCGCACCGGCCCGGCGCGCCGCCTCAAGAGCGACCGTCAGCTCCGCCTCCAGCCCGACGGACCGAGCAGCCGCTTCCGGGGCGGACGACACATGGAGATCGGGCAGGGCCATCGCACCGATGCTACCCCGTCGAGCCGCCGGACCGGCGGCGCTGGCTTGTGCGACCATCCCGCGCATCGGGGAAGACCGAGGGAGGCCCGTCGTTGACGCAGAAGAACTGGATCCTGACCGCCGTCGTGCTCGGGTCGGGCATCGTCTTCCTCGACGGCACCGTCGTGAACGTCGCGCTCAAGACGATCGGCCAGGAATTGCCGGCGACCTCGGTCGGCGTCCTCGAGGGACAGGCGTACATCAACAGCGGCTACCTCGCCGTGCTGAGCGCGCTGCTCATCATCTCCGGCGCCCTGGCCGACCGTTATGGCCGAAAGCGCATCTTCGCCATCGGCCTGGCCGGCTTCGGCATCACCTCGGCGCTGTGCGGCCTCGCGCCGAACTTCGAGTTGCTCATCGTCTTCCGCCTCGCCCAGGGTGCGGCCGGTGCGCTGCTCATCCCGGGTTCGCTGTCACTCATCACCGCGAACTTCGAGGGCGCGGACCGCGGCCGAGCGTTCGGCGTCTGGGCCGCGGTGACATCCGCGCTCACCACTGTCGGACCGATCGTCGGCGGAGCGCTCGTCGACAACTTCACGTGGCGCATCGCGTTCCTCATCAACGTGCCGCTCGTCATCGTCGGCCTGTACGCGACGCTCCGCCACGTACCCGAGTCGCGTGATGAGGACCGCACGGGCGGGCTCGACTGGCTCGGCTCGGCGGTCATCGCCATCGCCATCGGCGGCATCTGCTTCGGCCTGATCCGTGGCCAGGAGAAGGAGTGGAACGACTTCGTCGCGTTCGCGGCGCTCGGCGTCGGGCTCGTGGCGGCGGTGATCTTCCCGATCCTGATGGTCAAGAAGAAGGACCCGCTCATCCCGCTCAGCCTGTTCAAGTCGCGCGAGTTCACCGTCATCAACATCTCGACGTTCCTGATCTACGGCGCGCTCTACGTGACCTTCCAGTTCCAGGGGCTCTTCCTGCAGGGCACCATCGGCTACACCGCCCTCGCCGCCGGGGCGGTCGGCCTGCCGTCGGGGATCCTGCTGGCGGTCCTGTCGACGCGGGTCGGGGCGCTCGCCGGACGGATCGGAGCACGCCCGTTCCTCATCGCTGGACCGCTGCTGATGGCGGCGGCGCTGGCCTGGCAACTGCGCATCCCGGCGACGAGCCTGCCATGGGCCGCCAGCACCGCGAACGCGAGCAGCCTCTTCCCGCCGACGGACTTCTTCATCGACATCCTGCCCACGCTCATCCTCTTCGCGGTCGGCATCAGCCTGGTCGTGGCGCCACTGACGACGGCCCTGATGAATTCGATCCCGGTGGCCAATGCCGGGCTCGGTTCGGCGATCAACAACGCGGTTTCGCGCGTCGGGCAGCCGCTCGTGACGGCCATCCTGTTCATCGCCATCAGCACCGCCTTCTACGGCGCGATCACGACCTCCATCCCGCGGCTCGACCTGACCTCACCCGACGTGCGCCACGAGGTGCCGCCGCTTAACCCGCCGTCCGATTCGCTGAACCTCACCGCGGCCGAGCTGGCCTCGACCAAGCAGGCTTCCACCGATGCGTACCACCTGGCCATGCTCGTCGGCACGGGGCTGCTGATCGGCGGCGCGGCGGTCAACGCGTTCGGCATCCGGCGTTCGGTGAGCGGCACCGGCTCCCAGCGCGCGGCCGATCCAGGGGCCGCACCCGCGGGCTGAGTGCGCTTAGGTACAGGTCACCGTCAGGCGCTGGAGGTCGTACGGGGCTTCGCCATCGGGGACCGGCAGGAGGGTTCGGTCGAGGTCGAGCGTGGCACCGGGGGCGATGTCGGTGGTACGGAAGTCGACATCCTCGGGGCGCGGCTGGCCGTCGCGGGTGACGCGACAGTCGGCCGGCGCGGTCGATCTACCACCGTTGGCAACGCGCACGGCGATCTGAATGCCGCCATCGGCGAGCGTGGCACGTCCCTCGACGGTGGCCGTGAACGGCCCTCCGCCGCCGACCGCGAACCGTGCCCCCACGATGAACAGCAGGAAGCCGAAGAGCACCGCCACGAGGATCGTGCCGTGCATCTGGGTCGCGCTCGGCGCCTTGATGTGGCCGGGGTTGTCCTCCTCGCA
This sequence comes from Chloroflexota bacterium, assembly GCA_003169735.1. GTDB lineage: Bacteria > Chloroflexota > Limnocylindria > Limnocylindrales > CSP1-4 > Palsa-1032. The sequence goes on from PNAP01000034.1 coordinate 57,803, forward strand.
GAGCGACACGCCGGCCGGCGTCGGGCGGCCGCAGCGTGCACAGCGATCGGGATACTCGGTGTCCGCGCCGGGAGTGTTGGCCATCGCGCCAAGCGTACCGCGCCGAGCCGTTCGGCGGCCAGCAACGAACGCTCAGCCGGCAGAGAGACCCGCGCGCTCGGCCGCGACGAGCAGCGCGGTGATGTCGCGCGGCCGGACCCAGTGGATGATCAGCTCATCCGCGCCGCGGTCCCGCCACTCGCGCGCGGTGGCGGCCAGGTCTGCCAGTATCGGCTGCCGCGACGGAGGAACCCCCGGCTCGAGGTATAGCGCCACGATCACCTCGACCTGGTCGCGCGAACGCGCTGCCGCCTCCAGTGCCGCACGGAAGATCGGCTCCAATCGGTCGTAGTCGGCGCCCTTCATCGCCCAGGCGTCGCCGACGCGCGCCGCGAGCCGCGCGCCGCCCGGCTTCTCGCCACCCACGATGATGCGCGGCAACGGTCGCGGCACAGGATGCGCATAGGCCCCCGCGAGCCGATAGTGCCGGCCCTCGAAGTCGACCGGCCCGCCCGTCCAGAGCGCGCGGATGACCGCGACCTGCTCCTCCAGGAGCTCGACCCGTTCGGAGGCCGCCGGGTAGTCGATGCCGTAGGCGAGGTGCTCGGCCGGGTGCCCGCCGATGCCGATCCCGAACTCCAGCCGGCCGCCGGTCTGCTCCTGGACCGTGGCGGCCATGCGCGCCAGCACGGCCGGGTGGCGGTTCGTGACGTTGCTGACGAATGCCCCCAGGCGGATGCGCTCGGTGACCGCGCCGGTCGCGGCGAGGGTCGTCCAGCACTCGAGGACGGGATTGGTGAGGCGGCCACGGCTGACGAAGTGATCCCAGCACCAGACGGCGCGGAAGCCCGCACTCTCGAGCAGGCGCGCCGTGCCACTCCACCAGGACGCGGGCACGCCCATCGACGTGAGATTGACCCCGATGGGGATGGCGGTGGTCATACGACTTCAGGCGCCCGAGTCCTTCAGATTCGGGTGCCAGCCTCCAGCGCGATCTCGACCATCACATCGGTCGCCTTCTCCAGCGCATCGAGCGGCAGGTACGTCTGCTCAGAGGTCTCCTCCTCGGCGAGCGTGTCGGAGACCGTCAGGATGCATGCGGCGCGGACGTCGTCGCCGGCCGCCGAGGCGCGCGACGCCAGCGTGAAGAGCGCGGCGGCCTCCATCTCGAAGCCGAGGATGCCGCGGCTCCGCCACTTGGTGACGTAGTCCTCGTCGGGGTTGTAGAAGACGTCGACGGTCGCGACGGGGCCGATGAAGGGGTGGATCCCGGCAGCCTCCGCAGCGTCCACGAGGGCTCGCGTGAAGGCGAAGTCCGCCACCGGCGCGTAAGGATCGCCGTGCATCAACGTCCGTGTAGACCCATCCACCGGTGCCGCGGCGGTGGCGATGACGAGGTCCGCGGTGTGGATGCCCCGCCCGATGCCGCCGCACGTCCCGACGCGCACGAGTCGCTTGGCACCCAGGCGGAGTAGCTCCTCGACCACGATCGACAGCGATGGCGTGCCGATGCCCGATGTCTGGACGCTGACCGGGTGGCCCTTGTAGGCGCCCGTGTAGCCGTACAGCGCGCGATGGTCGTTGACCTTGCGTGCGGCGTCGAGGCCGCCATCGAAGCGGGCAGCGATGCGCGTCGCGCGATTCGGATCGCCGGGCAACAGCACGAGCGGGGCGTAATCGCCGACTTCGGCGCGCAGGTGGATCTGGGGCATGATCGGTGGGCTCCTTGGTCGAGAGGGTTCGAGCGGGCGCGTGTGCCGGGAAAGTCTAGTCGGCGACGCCGCCACTCGGCGCGGCCGGCGCTCCCGCCGATTGCCTCTCGCCACCCTTCTCGGCTAGGGTTCGGCGATGGAGCCAGACGAGCGGGCACTGGGCAACGCCGCGGCGACGGTCGAGTTCGAGCACGTCACCAAGCGGTACGACGCGGGCGAGAACGGGCCTGGTGCGGTCAACGACCTCTCGTTCGTGGTACCAGCCGGCAAGATCTGCGTGCTGGTCGGGCCATCAGGGTGCGGCAAGACGACCAGCCTGAAGATGGTCAATCGGCTCATCGAACCGACCGCCGGCCGCATCCTCATCGATGGCCGCGACATCTCCACCGAGGATCCCATCGGCCTGCGCCGGCGCATCGGCTACGTCATCCAGCAGACGGGGCTCTTCCCGCATCAGACCATCGGCGAGAACATCGCCGTGGTGCCGCGTCTGCTGGGTTGGCCGGCGTCGCGGCAACGGGAGCGGGCCGAGGAACTGCTCGGGATCGTCGGACTGGACGCGGCGAGATACCGCGATCGCTATCCCAGCCAGCTGTCGGGCGGCGAGCGCCAGCGCGTCGGCGTGGCACGGGCGCTGGCGGCCGACCCACCGCTGATGCTCATGGACGAGCCGTTCGGCGCCGTCGACCCGATCGTGCGCGAGCACCTCCAGAACGAGCTGCTCCGCGTCCAGGCGGATCTCGCCAAGACCATCCTCTTCGTGACCCACGACATCGATGAAGCGATCAAGATGGGCGACCTCGTCGCGGTCATGCAGAACGGTGGCAGGCTGGCCCAGTTCGCGCCGCCCGCGGAGCTGCTGGCCAGGCCAGCGTCTGAATTCGTGGCTCGCTTCGTGGGTGCCGACCGCGGTCTGAAGCGGATGTCGCTGATGCGCGTGCGCGACCTTCCGCTGCACGCCGCCGTCACCGCCAGACCCGGCGACGATGCCGCCGATGCGCTGCGACGCATCACCGCTGACCCGTTCCCGTACCTGCTGCTGGTCGACCGATCGGGCGCACCGATCGGCTGGTTCGATGAGGCCGAGATCCCAGCCACTGGCACGCTCAGTGCTGATGCCGCGGTCTCCATGTCACCCCTCTTCGCGCCCGAGACGACGCTCAAGGACGCGCTCTCGATGCTGCTCGACAACGAGGTCCAGGCGGGCATCGCCGTCGACCGCGGAGGACGCGTGCTCGGCCTGGTGACCGACGGCGACATCGCGGCGGCCGCCCGTCCGGATGGTCCTGCCGCACGTCCGGATGCCGGCGCCTGATGCTCGATTGGGGTTGGCTGGCCGACCACCTCGGAGCCTTCGCCGATCGGACGGTCCAGCACCTGTACCTGGCCGCGGTCGGGCTGGTGGTTGGCTTCGCCATCGCCTTCGCGCTTGGCCTCGTGGCGATCCGCCGCCGCCGCTCCTATCCGCCCATCGCCGGCGCGGCAGGGATCCTGTACACGATCCCGAGCCTGGTCCTCTTCGCGGCGCTCGTGCCGATCACTGGCCTGTCGCTGCTGACCGCCGAAGTGCCGCTGGTCATCTACACGCAGGTCATCTTCATCCGCAACATCGTGGCCGGCTTCGACGCGGTGCCGGCCGATGTGCTCGAGGCTGCCGATGGCATGGGCTACGCCCGGGACCAGCGGTTGCTTCGCGTCGAGCTGCCACTGGCGGTGCCGCTCATCGTCGCCGGGTTGCGCGTGGCGAGCGTCTCGACCATCGGCCTCGTGACCATCACGGGCACGCTCGGTGACCGATTCGGCGGCCTCGGCTTCTTCATCTTCGAGGGCTACTCGCGCGGGTTCGCGACCGAGATCGCCGCCGGGGCGGTGGGCTCGATGGTGCTGGCGCTGGTCGTCGACGCGGTGCTGGTGCGCGTCCAACGGTTCCTCACCCCCTGGACGCGCCCGCCCGCGCTGGCGGCCGAGCGGCTGCCGGCCGACGCAGCGACGAGCTGAGGACGCCCGCCGATGGACATCGTCACGAAGACCATCGCGTGGTTCGGCGACCCCGCGAACTGGAGCGGCCAGAGCGGCATCCCCGCCCGCCTCGCCGAGCACGTCGGCATCTCCGCCATCACGCTGGCCCTCGCCATCGCCATCACCCTGCCCATCGGCCTCTGGATCGGCCATACCGGTCGCGGCACGCGGCTGGCCGTCGGGCTGGCCAACCTCGGTCGTGCCGTGCCGACCCTGGCCGTGATGGGCATCCTCGTCCCGTTCACGGCGGTCATCGACCCCGCGCTCGGTTTCACCACCTACCCGACCATCCTCGCGATGTTGCTGTTGGCCGCCCCGTCGATCCTGGTCAACGCATATGCCGGCATCCACGAGGTGGATCGTGACCTCGTGGAGGCGGCCCGCGGCATGGGCTTCCGCGAGTGGCAGATCCTGGGCCGCGTCGAGTTGCCGGTCGCGCTACCGGTCGTGCTCGGCGGTGTCCGCTCGGCGGCCGTGCAGGTCCTGGCGACGGCGACGCTCGGTGCCATCTTCGGGTTCGGAGGCCTGGGCCGCTTCCTGGTCGACGGCATCGCGCAGCGCGACACCGGCCAGATCTGGGGTGGCGTGGTCCTCGTCGCCGCCCTGGTCCTGTCGAGCGAGACGGGCTTCGCCCTGCTTGGGCGACGGCTCACCTCGCGAGGGCTGCGAGCGGGAGCGGCGACCGCCGCTACCAGTCCAGCCGGCGCATAGATCCATTCGGCGGGTCGGCTCGTATCACTGGCGCGGGCTTTTCACGCCGTGTCCGCGAGCGGGTATAGTCGGCCGACCCTTGAGCCGATCAGCCCGATAACGGCGGGGGAACATAAGGAGAACGACCCATGCGGCTATCCCGCATGCTTGCCCTTGGGGCGTCGACGCTGGTGCTGTTCAGCGCCTGCTCGACGGGTGGGGGCAGCACACCGACACCCGTGGCGCCCACACCGCCACCCGCGACGGCAACGCCATCCACGGCAACGCCAACACCGAACAGCCAGCCCAGCAGCACGGGCGCGGCCGGAGCCCCGACCATCAAGATCGGATCGGCCGGCTTCTACGAAGCCAAGATCATGGCCGAGATCTATGCCCAGGCTCTCGAGGCCCATGGCTATACCGTCGACCGCGCCGGGATCGGACTCGGCGCCCGCGCCGTCACCAATCCCGCCCTCGAGTCCGGGCAGATCGATCTCGAGCCGGAGTACATCGGCAGCGACCTGGCGTCCTACGCGCCCGGCACGCAGACCGGCGACCCGACCGCCAACATGACGGCGCTCCAGACCGCCCTCAACGGCAAGGGTGGCGGCATCACCGTGCTGCCGTTCTCGCCGGCCGTCGACACCAACGCGTTCGTCGTTCGCTCAGAGACCGCGTCCTCCGACAACCTGGTCAAGATGAGCGACACGACGGCCGTTCAGAACCAACTCAAGTGGGGCCTGGCGACCGACTGCAAGACCAACCCGGTCTGCGCCGCGGCACTCCAGAGCGCCTACGGCCTCGCGCCGACCAACGTCACGTATCTCTCGGCGTGCGACACGCCGATGGCGCAGGCGCTCCTGGCCAAGACCATCGACGTCGGTGAGCTGTGCTCGACGCAGCCGGACATCGCGCAGAACCAGTGGGTCGTCCTGCTCGACGACAAGGCCACGCAGCCGGCCGACAACATCTCGCCGCTGGTCCGCAACGACTACCTTGCGAAGCTCAGCGACAAGGCTGGCTTCGAAGCCATCCTGAACGCCGTCTCGGCGGCCATGGACACCGCGCAGCTGACCCAGCTCAATGCGGACTTCACGGTCCAGAAGCAGGACATCACGGCCATCGCCAAGGCGTGGCTGATCCAGGCCGGACTCAACACGGGCGGCGGGTCGTACTGACCCGACGCAGCACGGAGCCGGATCATCAGGGAGCGGTCGCCGAAAGGCGGCCGCTCTTTCGTTCCTACCCAGGAGGGACGCGATGAACGAGCGCGAGTATCTCGAATTGGCCGATTGGCGGCGCCGCGTGGCCATCCTCTTCGCCGAGTGGCGTGACGCGGCGACCCGCGACCCGGCCGCGGCCACGTCGGCGTTCCGCGCCGCCAAGGACCGCCTCTTCGCCGAGCATCCCCAGTCCCCGCTGCGACCCGAAGAGCGCGCCAGGTTCGCCGGGCTGCGGTATTGGCCGTATGACGCCGCGTATCGGATGACGCTGCGGCTGGAACCCGTGGCAGAAGCGCCCGTGGCAGAAGCGGCCGCGACTGGCACCCACATCGACTTCGGAGCGGCCACAGCGCTGCCCAATTCGGGCAACGAGACGATCGCCTTCCGGCGCATCGGCCGCGTCCAGCTCGTCGGTCCGCTGGCCGGCCAATCACTCTCCGTCTTCTGGATCCAGGGCTACGGCGGCGGCATCTTCCTGCCCTTCCGCGACGCCACGAGCGGGCACGAGACCTACGGCGCCGGCCGGTACGCGCTCGACACCATCAAGAGCGCCGACCACGGCGGCAACGCGGCGACCGACACGCTGACGGTCGACTTCAACATGGCCTACCACCCCTCGTGCGCGTACGATCCGAAATGGAGCTGCCCGCTCGCCCCGCCTGAGAACACGCTCCATCTGCCCATCGCCGTCGGCGAGCGCCTGCGCTGAGGCGCCTCCCTCCGAGCAAGGCCCACCGGCGCCGCGCCAGCACCTATCATCGGCAGGTCCCCCCTGTGCCCGATCTAGAGGTCAGCGCCCGCCCGTGACCCGGTCCCCTCGCCTGCCGACGGCGCCATCTATCGCCTCGCGACCACGCCGGGTGACTGATCCCGCGGTCTGGGAGCCGCTCGTGCGGCGCTTCCTCGAGGCCAGGGACCGGTACGGCGTACTGGCCACCGTCAACCCGGATGGCACGCCGCTCCAGGCGGTCATCTGGTACCTCGTCGAGGACGCGGGTCTGGTCATCAACTCGAAGGTCGGCCGCCAGTGGCCGACCAACCTGCTGCGCGACCCCCGCTGCAGCCTGACCGTCGAGACCGGGCTCGACTACGTCGCCATCCGCGGTGTCGCGGAGGCGATCGGCGATCAGGAGCGCGCCCAGGCCGACATCGCGGCGATGGCCCGGCGCTACGACCCGCCCGAACAGGCGGAGCGGACGATCGCGAATCAGTTCCAAAAGGAAACGCGCATAAGCTTCCTTCTGCGCCCGCGCTCGGTCCGGGTATACGGAGGGCTCGAATGATGGCCAAGGTCCAGATCGGTTACGCCGCGATGCTGGAGCAGTTCCATCCGACCGAGCTGCTCGACCTGTGCGACGTGGCAGAGAAGAACGGCTTCCGCGGCGTCATGGCCGCCGACCACGTCCAGCCATGGGTGCCGACGCAGGGCCAGGCCGCGTTCGTGTGGGCGTTCATGACCGCGGCTCTGGCGCGCACCGGTGGCGACGTCGGGCCTGGCGTGACGTGCCCGAGCTTCCGCCAGCACCCGGCGATCATCGCCCAGGCCGCGGCCACCCTCGAGGCGATGTACCCGGGCCGCTTCTGGCTCGGTCTCGGCTCCGGGGAGGCGCTCAACGAGCACGTCGTCGGTGGCTACTGGCCCGAGGTCGCCGAGCGCATCGCGCGCATGTTCGAGTCGGTCGAGATCATCCGCAAGCTCTTCACCGGCAAGGACGTCAAGCACAGCGGCGAGTACTACAAGATGGAGACGATGCGCCTCTGGACGATGCCGGAGACGCCGCCGCCGATCCTCATCGCGACGGCCGGCCCGATCACGGCCAAGAAGACCGGCCGTGTGGCCGACGGGCTGATCACGGTCGGGGCCCCGGAAGAGAAGATCGAGATGATCCGGGCCAAGTGCGTCGAAGGGTGCATCGAGGGCGGCAACGATCCGGACAAGTTCAAGTACATCCTGCAGCTCCATCTCTCGTGGGCCGAGACCGACGAAGACGCGCTGACCAACGCGATGGTCGAGTGGCCCAACGGCGGCATGAAGTTCCCGAAGCAGGACATCCGCTCACCGCACGACTTCGCGCAGATGGCCAAGCTCGTCCGGCCGGAAGACTTCCAGGGGCGGATGCTCATCTCCTCGGATCTCGAGGCACATCGGCGCGAGATCCAGAAGTTCGTCGACCTGGGCTTCGACCGGATCTACCTCCACAACGTCGGGCGCAACCAGCGCGAGTGGGCGGAGGCATTCGGGCGCGAGGTGCTGCCGGCGCTGCGCGCGTAGCGCTGGTCGGTCGTCATGGAGCGTCGCTCGATCGTGGTCCTCGCCGGCGGGTTCGGCGGGGCGAAGCTCGCCCACGGCATGGCCCTCATCGCCGACGAGGCGGCGATCGACCTGTCGGTCATCGTCAACACCGGCGATGACCTCGAGGTCCACGGGCTGTCCGTCTCGCCCGATCTCGACACGGTCATGTACACGCTGGCCGGCCTCGCCAACACCGACACGGGCTGGGGCGTGCGCGACGAGACCTGGTCGGCATCCGCGATGCTCGATGGATACGGGGCGCCCGTCTGGTTCCGACTCGGCGACCGCGATCTGGGCACGCACATCGGCCGCACCAAGCTCCTCCGCGACGGCCGTCGGCTGACGGATGTCACGGCCGCTTTGACGCACGGCCTGGGCATCGCGGCCAGATTGCTGCCGATGACCGACGAACGCGTGCGCACGCACATCCGGACCGCCGAGGGCTGGCTCGATTTCCAGGAGTGGTTCGTCCGCCGCCATCACGCCGACCCGGCGCTGGAGGTGCGCTTCGAAGGCATCGAGTCGGCTCACCCGACGCCGGAAGTGGCCGAAGCCATCGCCCGTGCCGACCTCATCGTCTTCGCACCGTCCAACCCGTTTGTGAGCATCGGCACCATCCTGGCCGTGCCCGGGATGCTGACCGCGTTGATGGCCGCCGAGGCCCGCATCGTGGCTGTGAGCCCCATCGTCGGCGGCGCGGCGCTGCGTGGCCCGGCCGACCAGATGTTCGCGTCACTCGGCGGCGAGTCGAGCGCCGCCGGCGTCGCGCGCCACTACCTCGGGCTCCACCCCGGGCTGCTTGACGCCATCGTCATCGACCGCCAGGACGCCTCGTCGGCGCCCGAGATCGAGGCGCTCGGTCTGCGCGTGCAGGTCGCCCAGACGGTCATGACCAACGACGCCGAGCGAGCCGAGCTGGCGCGCGCGATCGTCAGCGAGGCCTGACGAGGACAGGTCGCTGGACATTTCAGTGGTCGCGGGCGGGCGACGGACATACCACGCCGCTCTACCATGCCCGACGTGATGCCCCGAACGAACCCTTCCACCGGCGGGACACCGCCCGCCGACCTCGATCGACTCCACGTTCTCGTGCCGCTGCGCAGTTTCGTGGGCGGCAAGGCGCGCCTGGGCGAAGCGATCGACGCCGAGGAACGCGAGACGCTGTTGCGCGGCATGCTCTGGCGGACGCTGGCGACCGTGACGCAGTGGCCGGCGACGCGTGCCGTGCATCTGGTGAGCATGGACGGGGACGCGCTCGCGGCGGCACGACCGGACCGGGCACCGGGCCTCGGCCTCGCTCCCATCCGACCGTTACTCCAACCGGAAGAGGGATTGAACGAGGCGCTGACGATCGCCCGCGACGACGCGGTCCGCGGCGGGGCGACGGCGGTGCTGATGCTCCCCGCCGATCTGCCACTCCTCTCAGGGGAAGCACTGGACCTTCTCCTCGAGGCGGCCGACGCGGCACTCGCCGCCGGCCATGGTCGGCCCGTGGTGGTGGTCGCGCCGTCCGATGCGCGGGGCGGCACGAACGCCCTGCTGCTCTCGCCGCCCGCGGTCATCCCACCGAGCTTCGGGTCGGCCAGTCTCGAAGCTCATCTGCGAGCGGCGAAGAAGGCCGATGCCAGCCTCCAGGTGGTCGACGATCCGCGCCTCGGCTTCGACCTGGATACGCCCGAGGACCTCGAGCGCCTCGAGCCATCGCTGCTCGAGGAACTGGCCGCTCTCGGTGCGGTTCGAGGCGCGCCGTGACCAGCGGGCTGCTGGCAGTAGCGTTGCCGCCGCTCCCCCAGGTGCGGCCGGGCGACGACCTGGCCGCGATGGCCATCGAGGCATGGCGGTCGCTGGCCGACGAGGATCCGTCGCTCGCGCCGGCGGCCGGCGACGTGCTCGTGGTCACCCAGAAGGTCGTCTCGAAGGCAGAGGGCCGCGTAGTCGACCTTCGGACCGTCCAGCCGCGGCCAGCGGCGGTCGACTTCGCCGCCCGTTTCGAGCGTGACGCCCGCCAGGTCGAGGTGGTGCTGCGCGAGTCGGTCGACATCCTGCGCATGGAACGCGGCGTCATCATCAGCCGCACGGCGCACGGATTCGTCTGTGCCAACGCCGGTGTCGATGCCTCCAACGTCGGCGAACCCGACACGGTCACGCTGCTCCCCGAGGATCCCGACGCTTCCGCGCGCGGCATCCGGGACCGTCTCGTGGCGGCCTTCGGCGTTCCCATCGGTGTCATCGTGAGCGACTCGTTCGGGCGGCCGTGGCGGTGGGGAATCACGGACGTGGCCCTCGGCGTGGCCGGATTCGCGCCGCTCGATGACCTGCGCGGCCATCCCGACGCTGATGGGCGGGTGATGCATGCCACGGTCGTGGCCGTGGCCGACGAGATCGCCTCGGCCGCGGAACTGGCGTCGGGCAAGGTCACCGGACGCCCGCTGACGCTCGTCCGTGGCGCCACCCTGCCCGACGGCGACGGCACCGTGGCGCGCGACGTGGTCATGCCCCGCGACGCCGACCTGTTCACCTGACCGGTAACCACCTCGGATGGCCATAACCGTTACTCTGCGCGGGTGAAACTCGGACTCCAGATCTCGTCGTTCACGTGGCCCGGTGGAGACGCCGAGATCGGACCGACGCTGGCACGGGTCGTGCGCACCGCTGACGAGGTCGGCTTCGATTCCATCTGGGTGATGGACCATTTCTTCCAGATCCGCGGCAACGGTCCGCCGGAGGACCCGATGCTCGAGGGTTTCACGACGCTCGGGTACGCGGCGGGCCTGACCAAGCGCGCCCGACTCGGCCTGATGGTCGGCGGCATCCACTATCGCCAACCGGCACTCTGGATCAAGGCCGCGACCACGCTCGATGTGCTCGCCGGCGGCCGGACCTACTTCGGCATCGGCGCCGCCTGGAACATCGAGGAATCGAACGCGCTCGGCTTCGCGTTCCCCGAGCTGCGCGACCGATTCGGCATGCTCGAGGAGACGCTCCAGATGGCGCACCAGGCCTGGCGCGGCGACGACGGACCGTACGAAGGGCAGTACTACCAGGCCGGCCGGCTGCTCAACCACCCGCAGTCGCTCAGCCGGCCGCATCCACCCATCATCATCGGCGGCGGCGGCGAGCAGAAGACGCTCAGGCTCGTGGCGCAATACGCGGACGCCTGCAACATCTTCGGCGGGCCGGACAACCTGCAGCACAAGTACGACGTGCTGCGGGGCCACTGCGAGCGGCTCGGCCGCGACTACGACACCATCGAGAAGTCCAACCTGGCGGGCATCTCCATCACCACCGATGGCGCCGACGGGTCGCTGACGCCGGCCGCGTTCGTCGATCGCCTCGGCGGCTGGGCTGACGCTGGCTCGATGCACACCATCTTCAGCGTCCGCGACGTCTGGGACGTCAGCAAGCTCGAGCTCATCGGTCGCGACGTGATCCCGCAGGTCCGCGACCTGGGCGACCGGAGCCCGATCGACTAGGACATCGTCGGCGCCTGGGGGCCCTGCTCCTGGTGGCGGCCGGTCGGCACCGGATGGGTCTCGTCGGGCACTTCCTCGACGGGTTCTGCGTCGTCGGCGTACAGCGGAAGGCGCAGCCGCGCGGCGAGCAACAGGTACGAACCGACGATGACCGGCACGGCCGGCCAGCCCCGGACCGCCAGGTCCAGGACCCCCGGCCCGAGCCCCGTCGCGAAGATGACCGCTCCGACGGCGATGAGCGCCGAGCCCGGGACGAGCGGCCAGGTCCGTACCGAGTGCACGTCGTAGATGGCGCCGAGGATCGAGACGAGCACGAAGCCGAAGCCGATGCTGACGAGGACTCCCGCACCCGCGAGGTCGGGATCGCCCTGGCGGGCGGTAAGGATGCCGACGCCGATGCCGGAGATGACGCCGCCCGCGCTGAGGAACGCCGGCGATCGCAGTACGAGGAACAGGCCGAGCAACCCCAGGCCGAGCAGCAACGGGATAAGGAAGGCGACGTCGGGCAGGAACGTGAGAGCCAGTTCGAAGCTGCCCACGATGAGCAGGATCCCGCCGGCGATCCAATCGCGACTGATGCGCGGCATGGCATCAGTATGCGACGCACGATGAGATGGCGGCGAGGCGATGCGAGCTTGCAGCCATCCGAGCCAGCGATACTCCCCAGGAGTATCTTCTCGTGCTAGGATTCGAACCATGACGCCTCCGATCACCGGTTTCCCGGCCATCTCCATCGTCGACGACGGCACCGCGAGCGCGGCCGCGGCGAACTCGGCCGTGGCGACTGCGCCGTCCGGACGCGGTGGCCACGCGAAGGTGGTCATCGTCGGGTCCGGACCGGCCGGCCTGACGGCGGCGATCTACGCGGCCCGCGCCAACCTCGAACCGATCGTCCTTGCCGGCTACGTGCCTGGCGGCCAACTGATGATCACCAGTGACGTCGAGAACTACCCGGGCTTCATCGACGGCGTCCAGGGACCCGAGTTGATGGACATGTTCCGCAAGCAGGCGGAGCGGTTCGGTGCCCGGATCATGGATGTCGACGTCGACAAGGTCGATTTCTCGGCCCGGCCATTCCGCCTCTGGGCCGATGGCGACGCCTACACGGCCGATTCGGTCATCGTCGCGACCGGCGCGTCAGCGCTGTGGCTTGGCCTGGACAATGAGACGCGGCTGCGCGGCCGTGGCGTCAGCGCCTGCGCGACGTGCGATGGGTTCTTCTTCCGTGGCAAGAAGGTGGCCGTGGTCGGTGGCGGCGATACGGCCCTCGAGGAAGCCACGTTCCTGACTCGCTTCGCGACCGAGGTCGTGATGCTCCACCGGCGCGACCAGTTCCGCGGCAGCAAGATCATGCAGGCGCGGGCGCTGGCCAACCCCAAGATCTCGGTGCGCTGGAACCGGGAGGTCATCGACGTGCTCGGCGAGGAGGTCGTCAGCGGCGTCCGATTGCGCGACACCGAGACGGGCCAGGAGGTGGTCGAAACGACCGACGGACTCTTCCTCGCCATCGGCTACCGACCCAACACGGAGGTCTTCCGCGACTGGCTCGAGGTCGATGAGAAGGGCTACCTGAAGGTCCATGACGAGACGCTCTCGAAGATCGATGGCGTGTTCGTGGCCGGCGACGTCCACGACCATCGCTACCGCCAGGCGGTGACCGCCGCGGCCGACGGCTGCAAGGCCGCCATCGATGCCGAACGGTGGCTCGAGGCGCAAGGAAGCTCCGAACCGGTCGCCGGGGCGGTAGCCGTCGCCACCTCGTAGTCGCTCGGCTCAGATGCCCGGCCTACTCGCTGTAGCCGGTCTCGCGCATGCCGCGGCCCAGGCGGCCGCGGAGCCAATGGTCGGCGCGGGGGGAGATGTCCTTACGCCAGCGGTCGGCGGCGCCGGCATCGAAACCGGCCTGACCGACCTGGCTGCCCTTGGAGACGACCTTCTGCTGGAGGACGCGCTCTTCCATCTCGACCCCGAGAAAGGTGAACAGGCCTTCCAGGGTCGCCCGAGGCTCGCGAACCAGGTCTTCGAAGCGGACGAGGCGGTACCGGTCGGGGTAGCGCGCGCTCAACACGCGATGCCGGTCCGCGGCGCCGCGCCAGACCCACGTGACCTGGCCAAGGATGAAGCCCCGAAACAGCGGCGGAACGTGGACCAACTGGCGATACGGCACGCTCTCGGGCCGATCCAACCGGCGTCGCACCTCGGACAGATAGATGGCGCGCGGGTCGCGCAGCATGTGCACGACTCGTCCGCGCGGGAACCATTCCATCAACGTGTCCACGAACGCAAGGTGCGCCGGCGTCTTCTCGCCCATCACGGCTTTGCCCCGGGCGTCTGCGTAGGCACGCATCAGGACGATGAACAGCCCTCGATCCGTCCGATCCGACGCCAGCACCCGCGCCTCGAACTCGGACCGGTCCATCGTCCGCGTCAGCCAGCGCCAGTACGGGCTGATCTCGCGTAGCCGTGAGCGCCGCTGGAAGTCGCCCGACCAGATCAGATCGACCAGCCGGCGCACCGCGGCGTCATCGTGAAGGTCGCCTGCCCGATGGAAGTAGTGCCGCGCCCCTTCTCGTTCCAGCAAGTGGCCGAGGTAGTGGTTCTCCGTGGCGATGCCGATCCGACTCGAACTATCGAGTACCCTCCGCATGAGGGTCGTGCCACTCCGGCTGACCCCGACGATGAAGATGGCTTCGGGCTCGCCCGCGGATGGGTCGCTCGGCTCAGTGATGGACTCGCCGCTCACCGTGAGGGAAACGCCCAACTGATGGCATGGATCGCCAGCACCCGCACCTCCGCTGCTCCGGCGCAGTGGCCGGCGGGCGATCGTAGCACTCCCCGATCGCGACGCTGATGGTGCCGCTCCTGGCGCGCAGTGGCGTTCGGCTCTTCCTCACCAGCGCCACGCTGCTCTTCGTCGAGCTGATGCTCATCCGGTGGATCCCGTCCCAGGTCCTCTACATCGGCTTCTTCAGCAACTTCCTGCTGATGGCGAGCTTCCTCGGCATCGGCCTCGGCATCCTGCTCGGCCGGAGTGGCCGTCAGATGCCGCTGTGGCCATTCGCGCTGCTGCTGCTCGGCGTTGCCGTGCTGGTCATCGAGGCGCAGCTCAACGTCCAGGTCAAGTCGCAGGACGAACTGTTCTTCGGGCTCGCCGAGAGCCACGCTGCCGACACCAACTTCCTGGTCCTGCCACTCGTCTTCCTGCTGGTGACGCTGGTCATGACCGCGCTCGCCGTCCCGCTCGGGCCACTGCTGCGAAGCATGCCGCCGCTGCGCGCCTACGCCATCGACATCAGCGGTTCGATGGCCGGCATCGCGGTCTTCACTGGACTGTCGGCCGCCGGGACCGATCCGGGCGTCTGGTACACGGTCATCGGCATCCTCTTCCTGCTGCTCCTCGGCGGCATGCGCATCAAACGGCGCTGGACCGAGGTGGGCGGGGCGCTGGTCGGTATGGCGGCCATCGTCGCCGTCATCGTGTTCATCGCCACGAGCGGAGCCGCCGGCGAGATCTGGTCGCCCTATTACCGCATCGACAAGGTCAGTACGAACGAGGGCGAGTACATCAACGTCAACGGCATCCCGCACCAGGTGATGCTGGCCAACGACTCGCCGTTCAAGGAAGGCTTCTACGACCAGGTCTACCAGTGGTTCCCGGGGCGCACCTACAACGACGTCCTGATCGTCGGGGCGGGCAGCGGCACGGACACCTCCGTCGCCCTCGCTCATGGCGCGGGGCACATCGACGCGGTCGAGATCGATCCGGCCATCCAGGCCATCGGGCGCGCCGACCACCCCGATCATCCCTACCAGGATCCGCGCGTCACGGCCTATAACAACGACGGCCGGGCGTTCCTGCGCAACACGACCCAGAAATACGACCTGGTGGTCTTCGCGCTGCCCGATTCGCTGACGCTGGTCAGCACCACCGCCAACATCCGACTCGAATCCTTCCTCTTCACGGTCCAGGCCTTCGAGTCGGTCAAGGACCATCTCAACCCCGACGGCATCTTCGTGCTCTACAACTTCTATCGCGAGGACTGGCTCGTCACCAAGCTCGCCGACATGCTGACCGAGGCGTTCGGGCAACCGCCGCTCGTGCACACGTATCAGCAGGTTTCGGCGGCGTTGGCCGACGGACCGTTGGTGGCGTCGCTCAACGGAGGGCCGCCGCCCGGCGACACGGTCGACCCGGTGCCAGTGGTGGCCGGTGACGTCCCGACCCCCGCCACGGACGACTGGCCGTTCCTGTACCTGCGGACGCCGTTCATCGCGCCGTACTACTTCCTTGCCCTGGGCATGATCCTGATCGGCGCGGTGGTCGGGGTGGGCCTCTCGGCGCGCGTCACGGGCACGAGCCTGCGGCGCTTCAGCCCGCACTTCTTCGCCCTCGGTGTGGCGTTCCTGTTACTCGAGACGCGTAGCCTGGTCAGTTTCAGCCTGCTCTTCGGCACGACCTGGCTGGTCAACGCCCTGGCGTTCTTCGCCATCCTGGCAAGCGTCTTGCTGGCCATCCTGATCAACGCGCGGTGGCGCATCCGCCAAGCGCGCTGGCTCTACGTCGGCCTCTTCGTCGCCCTCGGCGTCGCCTTCGTCGTCCCGCCCGAGCAGGTCCTGATCGATCCGCCGGCGCTTCGCTATCTCCTCGCCGCGGTGCTCGCGTTCGCACCCGTCTTCTTCGCCAATCTCGTCTTCAGCTACTCGTTCCGCGACACCAAGACGGCCGACATGGCCTTCGCCAGCAACCTGCTCGGTGCGATGGTCGGTGGAGCGCTCGAATACCTCGCCCTCTTGACCGGCTACCAGGCGCTGATGCTGGTCGTGGCGCTGCTGTACGTGTTCGCCTATCTCTTCGCCAACCGCTGGCGGATGCTGTCCGACCGCGATCTTTCCGCGACCGGCGATGATCGGTCCGACCAGACCGAATCGGCCGGCATGCAGGAGGCATCGGCAACCGTTTGACGGCGAGCGAACGAGGATGAGTTTCGGAGGCAGGGGGCGCTATCACCACATGGGTGGCGGGTCGGGACCCGACATGACGATGCGCCCGCAACGCCGAGCGGCCACCCTGCGCCGCATCGCCGGGTTCTTCCGGCCCTATCGCGGCCGCGTCCTGATCGTGCTCCTGACGATCATCCTGACGAGCCTCATCGGCCTCGCCAACCCGTACCTGCTGAAGCTGCTCATCGACGACGCGCTGCCCAACCGCGACCTCGGCAAGCTCGACCTGTACGTCGGCCTGATGATCATCCTGCCCATCATCAGCGGCCTCATCGGCGTCGGCCAGACGTACCTCAACAACATCATCGGCCAGAGCGTGATGCAGGACCTGCGCAACGCGCTCTACACGCACCTCCAGGCGATGCCGTTGCGCTTCTTCACCGAGACGCGCACGGGCGAGATCCAGAGCCGCCTTGCCAATGACGTGGGCGGCATCCAATCACTCGTGACCGATACCGCGAGCAGCGTCTTCGCCAACTTCACCGTCGTCATCAGCACGCTCGCGGCGATGATCCTCATCGATTGGAGGCTGACCGCGCTCTCGGTCGCGGTGACCCCGTTCTTCATGTATCTCACCTATCGCGTCGGCAAGGTGCGACGCGCGGTCGCCAAGCAGACCCAGGAAAGCCTCGCCGACATCACCACCATCACCGAGGAGACGGTCAGCGTGAGCGGCATGCTCCTGACCAAGACGTTCGGCCAACAGCAGACGGCCATCGATCGATTCCGGAAGGCCAATGCGAAACTGGCCGTGCTCCAGATCCGCCAGAGCATGGTCGGTCGGTGGTTCTTCATGATCATCGGCACGATCTTCAGCATCACGCCGGCGCTCGTCTATTGGCTGGCCGGCATCCTTGCCATCCAGCACGATCCGTCAGCGCCGACCATCGGCGACATCGTCGCTTTCACGACGCTCCAGAGTCGGCTCTTCTTCCCGCTCGGCCAGTTGCTCAACGTCCAGGTCGAGGTGCAGGGCGCGCTCGCGCTCTTCGATCGCATCTTCGAGTACCTGGAGATGGAGCCCGAGATCGTCGATGCGCCCGACGCAGTGGCGGTCGTACCGGCCGAGGTCAAGGGCAAGGTCCGCTTCCGCCACGTCTGGTTCCAGTACCCGGAGCAGGCCATCCTGCCGCCGGCGCCCGGCCTGGCGACCGATGACGATGAGCCGGCGTCGGCCGACGGGGAATCGAACGCCCAGCGCGGACCCAGCGACGACGCCCGACCGTTCGCGCTCGAGGACATCGACTTCGAGGTCCAGCCGGGCCAGCTGGTCGCCCTCGTCGGCCCCTCGGGCGCCGGCAAGACCTCGACCACGTATCTCGTCCCTCGGCTCTACGACGTCAACGAGGGCGCCATCGAGATCGACGGCGTCGACGTGCGGCAGATCCGCCTCGCCAGCCTCGGCGACGTCATCGGCTTCGTGACCCAGGAGACGTATCTCTTCCACGCCACGGTCCGCGAGAACCTGGCGTACGCCAAGCCCGGCGCGACCGACCGCGAGATCCAGACCGCCGCTCGGCTGGCGGCGATCCACGACCGTATCCGGGAGCTGCCGCAGGGCTACGACACGACCGTCGGCGAGCGCGGCTACAAGCTGTCCGGCGGCGAGAAGCAGCGCGTGGCGCTGGCGCGGGTGCTGCTCAAGGATCCGCGCATCCTCATCCTCGACGAGGCGACCAGTGCGCTCGACACGGTCAGCGAGCGGCTCATCCAGACGGCCATCGAGCGCGTCATGCGCGGCCGCACGACGATCGCCATCGCGCATCGGTTGTCGACGATCCTGCGCGCCGACCAGATCCTCGTCTACGAGCGCGGCCGCATCGTGGAACGCGGCACGCACACCGAGCTGCTAGCGCTCGGCGGCGCCTACGCCCGCGTCTACCGCGAGCAGTTCCTGCCGACCGAGTCCCACGGCGAGCCTACAGAGGTCGCTGCCGTCGCCTGATCTCTCGGCCACTTGCGAATGTTCAGCCGAGCTTCTCGGCAGAGCCGGGAATCGACAGCCGCGAGTCGAATAGCCGTCGTTTCGCGCGTTGTGCCCTGTCGTCGACAGCGCTTCCATCAGAATCGTTGACACAAAGGAAGTCGATGCCCGTCAATCGCGCTGGGTCAAGTTGGTTGATGCCGTGGGTATCGATAGTCAGTCGCTTGGGGAAGCGCGTGACCGCCTGGCCATGGAGCTCAGCCCAGTGGTGGTACACGAACGCGATGAGCGGGATGTCCGAGGCGACGCGGAAGCGCGACCGTCGAACCGTTTCGAAGGCTTCGGGCAGCTCAGCTTCGAGCGCGGCGACCCTCGACTGGCGCAGGGCATGTGCCACATGCTCGTGCTGACGAGTGGGCAGGAACCCGTACCGCTCCAGGACGAGGCGCGCTCCGTTGACCCGTGCCGCCTGCCAGTCCAGTGCCGTTCCGGCGTCCATCGCCTGCCACCATGAGACGATCGCTCCGTGGGGGGCGAGTGAGGCTATCGTCCTGCCGTCGGCGGTGAAGAACGACCCCGGGAAGACGTCATTCCAGACCAGAACGTCATCGTTGAGGTACAGAAAATGCTCGGCGAGTTCGGGCACGCGATGGAGGAACGTCTCGATGGCATGCGAGTTGAAGAGCGGCAGGTACTCGGCCGGGATGACTTGCTCATGGTACACCCACCGAATGCGGTCCGAGGCCACGAACCATGAGGGCGGCGCACAGTTCGAAAGGATGTGGATCCGGCGAACCCATGGCGCGAACATGTCCAGGGACCGGAGCGAGTAGCGAAGCTCATCCGACTGTGCGTATCGGTCCAGATCCAGCGCGGCCAGGTCGCGGTATCGCGCGAACTGCTCCCGCCAACGCGGATCGTTGGCGTCGACCCAGGTGTAGACCGCATCGATCGGAAAGCTCGCGACCGTGTCTATCGGGAGCGGCCAGCCAGGGCCGGGCAAGGAACCCTCGAGGATCTGTGCGACCGGCGCGCTGTCGGCGAGCGCCCGCCATCGCGAAGGACCCGACCTTGCCCAGGGCCGGATGCAGATGTTCTCGACCAGTCGCTCCCCATCCAGGACGAACATCCGGAAAGTCGGCCTCGTGCGGAGCTGGTCGACCAGGCGGGTAACATTGGCTGCGGTCAGCCGATCGAGCCGAGTCCGCAGGTCGACCATGACGTGCAGGCCCCGCGTCTCGGACGCAGCCAGCACCGACCGCAGCAGCCGTCCCAGGTCCGGCACCCTGATGTCGAACCCGAGCGATTCCCCGGTGGCGAAGCGCGAGGCTCCCAGGTCGAGGCTGGCCGCGATGGTAGCAATGGGCGCTTCGACCCCTGCCGGAACGATGTCCCCGTCTTCCCGGCTGGGCCGGTGGCCGCCGTGGACGAGCGAGCTGAGCACGCCTGTCGACGATGGAACCCTGGTGCGCGACTCGACCTTCGTCGGCCTGCGGCGAGTGAAACGGCGAGCGACCCGGCGCAGGAAGCCGCGAGGTCCTGACCGGGCACGTCGCCGTTGCGCGCGCCCCGACCGGCAGTTCGCGGCTCGGGGTGAGCCGACGTTGCTGAGCGTCCTCCGAACGACGATCGAGCGCGGACGGGGCGCGAGGAACGCTCGGATGTTGGCATTAACCGCGTCGTAGAAGTCAGCGGTCATTCCGAAGACGTTCATCAGTCTCGTTCCAAGGGCGACGGTCGTTCCTCGCCAACGGTCGGCCACGAGGAAACGAGCAAGCGTCGAGTGTATCGCAACGGTGCTCCGGCACCCGAGCGACAAGGCGCTCGCAGACGCGCGCGGGGTTGCCAGCCGGTCGCTCCAGGTCCGGCTTACGCATGACGCTTTCGGAGCTGGCGCCCGAGACCGGCGCTCATGCCCAAATAGGACTGGGCAGGGAGAGCGGCGTGTCGGCCGTGCGCGCGACCGGCGCGTCAAGGCGCCTCCCCTTCAGGCCACCTTCCAGACGCGCCACAACGCGGCAGGGTCGCTCAACGGGTCGCCGTGGACGAGGAAAAAGTCGGCCGGGCCGCCGTCGCGGAGAACGCCCGCTTCGGCCTCCCCGAGGAGCTCGCCCCCTCGCCAGGTCGCGGCGCCCAACGCCTCCCACGGCTCGAGGCCCGCGGCGACCAGCGACTCGACTTCCCAGGCCAACTGATCGGCGCGCAGCGAGCCGCCGCCGAAGTCCGTGCCGGTGCAGATGGCCACGCCGGCGGCCTTCGCCAGCCGCACGCTCTCCTCGGCCCGTTCCAGGCGACCACGGATCCTGGCTGCACTCTCCTCACCGACGAAGCGTGGCAGGTCGGTAGTCCGCCCGAAGGTCAGCCACGAGCGCATCACCGCAAGCGTGCTCACGAGGCGGACGCCGTTGGCGGTCATCGTGCGTGCCACGTCAGCGTCCAGCTCGAAGCCGTGTTCGAGGGAATCGACGCCGGCCTCGGCGCCGACCCGGGCACCGTCGAGTCGGCCCGAATGCGCCGTGATGCGAGCGCCGCGCCCGTGGACGGCAGCCACGACCCGCCGGACCTCGTCGACCGACCAGGGCGAGAGGTCGGGGTCGGGGCCATCGAGGTAGATCTTGACGAGGTCGGCGCCATCGTCGAGCTGGCCGTTGGCCGCCGCCACGAGTTCATCGCCGTTGGCCGCCTCGACGCCACCGTCGGTCGGGTCCACGCCCGTGCCCATGATCCAGGCTCCGGCGGCTCGAACGTAGGGTCGGTCACGCCGGCCACGCCACCGATCGCGCACACCCAGGCTCAGCGACCGGCGCCGTCCATCGATCGGGTCGACGCCCATCGGCGCGCCGACATCGCGGGTCCATCGGACGCCGGCGGCGAGTGCCAGCTGGCCGTTCTCCTCGGCGACGGCGACCAGCTCCGCCGGTGGATCCTTGAACCGCTCGATCCAGTGCGCGCCACCGGGTCCGGTCAGGTGGCTGTGGCAATCGACCATGCCGGGCACGAACGTCGCGCCGGCCGCGTCGATGACCCGCAGTCCCTCGGCCGATCCGGGATCCTCCTCGCCGCCGCTCGGGCGGATCCAGGCGATCGTGTCGCCGTGGACGAGGATGCTCACGTCGAGCCGCAGGTCGGCCGAACGGCCGTCAGCGAGCGCGCCGCCGCGGTAGAGGACGCGATTCGGAGTCGAAACTGTCACCATCCAAGCATGGCAAAGTCGGTCGTCGCGCGCTGGGCGTCGGGGCTGGTGTTCGACGCCATCTCCGAGTCCGGTGGCGAGGTCCGTGCGGTTGGCGATAGCGGCGCCGCCGGCAACCGGCCGACCGAGCTGCTCCTTGCCGCGCTGGCCACGTGCACGGCGATGGACGTCATCGACATCTGCCGAAAGAAACGCCAGATCATCGACGGCTACGAGGTGCACGTCACCGGCGAACAGTGGGCGTCCATCCCCGCCTCGTTCCGTGCCATCACGGTCGAGCATCGGTTCCGGGGACGAGACATCGACCCCAAGGCCGTCGCCAGGGCCATCGAGCTCTCCGCCACGCGCTACTGCATGATCATCGAGCAGTTCGCCCGCGGCGATGCGACCGTGCGCTCGAGCTACGTGATCGAGGGCGAGGATGGCACGGGCGAGGACTCAGGGGGACCGGTCGAGGTCGTGACGGTCGGGCCGGGCGGCGCCGGACTTCAGGCCGGCAGCGCCCGTTCGGCTGGGCCGACGTAGCGGACGTCCGGCCGGATGAGTCGATTCGCCTGGCCCTGTTCGATGCAGTGGGCAGTCCAGCCGGCGTGGCGAGCCAGGGCGAAAGTGGCCGGGAAGATGGCCGGCGGCAATCCGACGCCCTGGAGCACGGCGGCGGTATAGAACTCGACGTTGGTCTGCAGCGGCCGCTCCGGGTGGCGCTCCTTCAGGACGCGCAGGGCCACGTCCTCCACGGCCACGGCGAGCTTGAGCCACTCGGCCGTGCCGGCCATCCCTTCCGCCACTTCGCGCAGGGCGGCCGCGCGCGGGTCGTAGGCGCGGTACACGCGATGGCCGAAACCCATCAGCCGGTCGCCGCGATCGAGCGCGTCATTGATCCATTTCTCGGCCCGTTCGGGCGAGCCGATCTCGTGCAGCTGGCTCACCACCTCGGACGGCGCGCCACCGTGGAGCGGCCCCTTCAAGGCCCCGATCGCGCCGCACAGCGCGCTGGCGAGATCGGATTGGGTGGAGGTGATGACGCGTGCCGTGAACGTCGAGGCGTTGAAGCCATGTTCCGCGGCGACGATGAAGTACGCGTCCAGCGCGCGCGCCGACGCGGCGTCCGGCCGCTTGCCGTTGAGTTGGTAGAGGAACCCCGCCGAGAGCGGCAGGCTCGGGTCGGGATCGATCGGTTCATCGCCCCGTTGGATGCGCACGAACGCGGCCAGCGACGACGGTGCGATGGCGGTCAGTGCCCGCGCCTGCTCGGGCGTCGGCGGCCAGGTCGGCCGCTCGGCGGCGCCCCACGCGGAGACAGCTCCGCGCAGCGCATCCATGGCATTGGTGCCCGGCGGCAGCGCGCGCAGCGACTTGATGACGCCATCGGTCAGCGGCGCACAGGGCAGGTCAGCCGAGGGCGCCCACTCCCCGGTCCAGAGAAGATCGGCGACCTGCGCGTAGGTCCCGTGGCGCACGAGATCGCCGATGGGGTAGCCGCGGTAGGTGAGCTTGCCGTTCAGGCCGTCGACCTTGGCGATGGCCGTTTCGCCCGCGAGGACGCCCTCGAGCCCGGGGGAGAGCGTCCGGTCGTCGGTCTTCTGATCCATCGCCGCCAGTCTAGTCCGAAGGTTGTCCGGTCATCGATTCGGCTCGGTCGAGCAGCACGCCGGCGCGGAGCATCTCCTCGACGGCTCGGTCGCCGTCGCCCGCCTGAAGGTCAACGGCACGGATCTTGTCATCGAGGACGGTCACGGGGTATCCGCCTTCTCGTCCATCCAGCGCCGTGCTCTTGACGCAGTAGTCGGTCGCCAGGCCACAGATGACCAGATGCGTCGCGCCGGCCTCCGCCAGTAGGTCGGCCAGACCGGTCGGCACCGTCGCGCCGATGACCGGGTCGCGCATCGTGAAACCGGAATAGCCGTCCTCGCCGTTGCTGCCCTTGCGCACCACCGGCCCGATGACGGTCAGGTCGGGGTGGAACTCGGCTCCCCACGTGTCCTGGACGCAGTGGACGGGCCAGACGCCGCCGTCCTTCTGGAAGTGAGGGGTCACGGCCGGGTGCCAATCCTGGGTGTAGACGACGGTGGCGCCGACTGCTCTCGCCCGCGCCACCTCGGCGTTGATCAGCGTCACGATCTGCTCGCCGGTCCGGACGTACAGGCTGCCCGACGGATCGGCGAAGTCGTTCTGGACATCGATGACCAGGAGGGCGGTGGTCGGGTCGTACGCTGGCACGCACTCATGCTAGCCCGGCAGGCCCGCTGACCCGCAACCGACCGGGTACGCGGCGTGTTCTAGCATGCGGAGGCCGTGAGCCGTGGTCGTAACACCCGTCGCGGGCAGGGCCCGGCGTCTCTACGGCCGGGCGCCAGCGCCCCTGACAGGACCAGACCCGCGGCTGTAGGCTCCCGTCGATGATCATGATCGGACGGCGGTTGCTGCGCGGCTACCGGCAGCGGCAAGTGACCGCGAGCGGCTCGGGGCGACCGGCGCCGCCGGTCTGGCATCGCGAGCTGTCGGCCGATACGGGCGCACCGGTCATCGAGGCTCGCGACCTGCGCAAGGCCTACGGCCAGATCCAGGCCGTCGACGGGGTGAGTTTCACGGTCGCGCGCGGCGAGATCTTCGGCATGCTCGGGCCGAACGGTGCCGGCAAGACGACCACGGTCGAGATGCTCGAGGGCCTGCGAAAAGCGGATTCGGGCGTGGCGATGGTGCTCGGCATCGACGCCGGCCGCGATCCCGACGCGCTCAAGGAGCGCATCGGCGTCCAGCTCCAGGCCTCATCGCTCTACCCTCGGCTGACCGTGACCGAGGTCATCGACCTGTTCGGCAGTTTCTACCAGCACCGCCGCCCGACCGAGGAGATCATCGAGGCGCTCGACCTCGGCGAACGCCGCGATGGTCGCACGAGCGAACTCTCGGGCGGCCAGCAGCAGCGCCTGTCCGTGGCGTTGACCCTGGTCAACGATCCTGAACTGATCTTCCTCGACGAACCGACGACCGGGCTCGACCCGCAGGCGCGGCGCCTCCTCTGGGACCTGGTGCGCGTCAAGAAGGAGGAGGGCCGGACGGTGATGATGACGACCCACTCGATGGAGGAAGCCGAGGAGCTGTGCGACCGCGTGGCCATCATGGATCACGGCCACATCCTCGAGATGGGCACGGTCAGCGAGCTGATCCAGCGGCGCTTCAAGGACCTGTCGATCCGCTTCGACACCATCCCCGGCCTCGATGATGCGCGGCTCAGCGCACTGCCCGGCGTCTCCCGCGTGGTCCATGAGGACGGCGAGATCGCGCTCTATACACCAGACGTTGCGTCGAGCATCGGTGGTCTGCTGGCGGCCACGACGGCGATGGGCGCCGAACCCAAGAACCTGGCCGTCCGGCGCGCGACGCTCGAGGATGTCTTCCTGGAGCTGACCGGCAGGGCCCTGCGAGACTAGACGAGATGCGACCCCTCATCGCCCTGACCATCGCCAACATCAAGAGCTTCACCCGCGACCGTGCGGCCATCTTCTGGACGATCGCCTTTCCGATCCTGTTCGTTGTCCTTTTCGGATCGATCTTCTCGGGCGGCTCGGGCAGCACGTTCAAGATCGGCTGGGCCGACCAGGACGGCACGCCGGCCTCGACCGCATTGCGCGCCGCCTTCGATTCGACCGGGCTGCTCAAACTGACCGACGGGACGGAGACCGACCTGGTGGCGAAGATGGCCAACGGCGACCTCGACGGGGTCATCGTCGTGCAGCCGGGCCTCGGCGCAGCGTTCGCGACCGATGGCACCACCACGCTCGGCCTCCGCACCGATCCGAGCCAGCAGACGCAGAGCGCGACCATCCGCCAGGTCGTCTCGCAGGTCGTCAACGCCGCGAACCTCCAGGCGACCGGCAAGTCGGCGGTGATCTCGGTCGACGATGAGGCGCTCCAGACCAACAACATCGGCACCGCGGCCTACTTCGTGCCGAGCATCCTGGCCATGGCGCTCATGCAACTCGGCGTCTTCAGCGCCATCCCGCTCGTCGAGCAGCGCGAGAAGCACATCCTGAAGCGCCTCAGCGCGACGCCGCTCAACCGCGCCACGTTGGTCGGCAGCAACATCATCATGCGGCTGCTCCTCGCGTTGATGCAGACGATCCTCATCGTCGCCGTCGGTGGCGTGCTCTTCGGCGTGTCGATCATCGGCAGCCTGGCACTGGTGGCCGGCTTCGTGGTGCTCGGGTCGGTCACCTTCATCTCGATCGGCTACGTCATCGCCTCGTACGCCAAGACCGAGGAATCGGCCAACGCCCTGACGAGCATGGTCCAGTTCCCGCTGATGTTCCTGTCGGGCATCTTCTTCCCAATCGCCCTGATGCCCGACTTCCTGCGGCCGATCGCGACGCTGATGCCGTTGACCTACCTCGGCGACGCGCTCCGGCAGGTCATGGTCGGTGGAGCGCCCTTTGCTTCGCTGGCCATCGATGCGCTCGTCCTGGGCGGCTGGCTGGCGGTCAGCTTCCTGATCTCGGCGCGCTACTTCCGGTGGCAATAACACCGGGCGAGGCGCCACGTGGCCGCCTCTATGTCGGCACGAGCGGCTTCTCATACGCGGCCTGGGCACCGCGCTTCTATCCGCCGGGCACGAAGGGCGACGCGCTGCTGCCGGCCTATGCCGCGCGCCTCGGTGCGTGCGAACTCAACAACACCTTCTACCAGCACCCGACCGCGGCGCGCGTGGAGGCGTGGCTGGCGGCCACGCCGCCCGACTTCCGGTTCACCGTCAAGGCGCAACGCGGAGGCAGCATCCGCGCGATGCGTGCCGACCCCGGCATGACGCTGCCCTGGTTGACCGCCCCGTACCGCTGGTTCGGGGAGCGGCTCGGGACGGTCCTCTTCCGCGTGCCCAAGGACGTGCCGCGCGACGATGCGGCCCTGCTAGCGTTCCTCGCCGCCTGGCCGGCTCCCATGCCGCTGACCATGGAATTCCAGCACCCGTCATGGGTCGATGACGAGATCCATGCCGTCCTCCGCGAGCACGGCGTCGTGCTGTGCGCGACCGACCTGGACGAACTCGAGACGCCGCCTGACCTGCGCGCGACGGGCCGCTTCCTCTACCTTCGACTGCGCCGCTCGACCTACACCGACGCCGAGCTGGACGCCTGGGCCGGGCGGATCGAGCCCTTCCTGGCCGACGGCCGGGACGTCTACGTCTTCTTCCGGCACGACGAGACCGGCGAATCGGCCGTCAGGGCGATGGCATTTCGGCGGCGATCCGGCGACCTTCAGCACCGAGCGTGAGCGGCCCGACCACGAACCGCGCGATCAGATAGGCCGCGAAACTGAGCGACGTGACGTAGAAGCTGACCGGGGCGTTGGTCACGAGGGCGGCGAGGATGCCCCCGACGGTGCAGAACAACGCGATGGCCACGCTGTAGACCGTGGCTCGGCCGGGCCTGGCCGTCAGGCGCTCCGCAGTGGCGCCCGGGGTGATGAGCAGCGTCAGGATGAGCAGCACGCCGACGACCTGGACGGCTTCGGCGACCGCCGCCGCCATGATCAGCAGGAAGACGATGGCCAGTGCCCCGACCGGCACGCCGCGCGCTTCGGCCACGTCGGGATCGACCGTCGCGAACATCAGCGGCCGATAGACGATACCGAGCGCCACGAGCGTGATGACGCCGATCACGACAAGCAGCAGCACGTCATCGTGGCTGACCCCGGTGATGGTCCCGAAGAGGATGGCGAACGCCTCCGTGGCGTAGCGCGGATACAGCGTCAGGAACAGCACGCCGAGCCCGAGTCCGAAGGCCATCACCACGCCCACGACGGCATCACGCTCGCGCACGCGCACGCCCAGCGCGCCGATGAAGAGGGCCGTGATGGTCGTTCCCGCGAGCAGCCCGATGACCGGCGAGACACCGACCAGGATGGCGCCGGCCGAACCGGTGAAGCCGAGCTCGGCGAGCGCGTGGACGGCGAACGACATGTTGCGTGCGACCACGAACCGGCTGACGATGCCCGAGACGACGGCGATGACGACGCCGGCCGCGATGGCGTTCTGGACGAACTCGTAGCCGAGCAGGTGCGTCAGCTGATCGAACATCAGCTGACGCTCGCCGGTGGGCGACCCGGGTCATGGTCGACCGACGGGATGTGGTGCGGCTCGCCGATCTCGAAGCCAGAACCGGTCGACTCGCTGACCACGAGGACCCGCCCATGGACGCGCAGGACGTCGACATGCGAGCCATACAGGTCGGTCATCCGCTCGGAGGTCAGGACCTCGTCGGGCGTCCCGGCTGCCCATCGTCCGTTGACCACGAACAGGACCCGGTCGACGAGGTTGAGGACCGGGTTGACGTCGTGGGTCACGAATAGGACGGTGCGACCCGTCTGGCGCTGCCACCGGCCGATCAGCTCGGTGATCTCCTGCTGGTGGCGCAGGTCGAGACTGGCCAGCGGCTCGTCACAGAGGAGCAGTTGCGGGTCGCCGACCAGCGCCTGGGCGATGCGCAGCCGCTGCTGCTCGCCACCCGAGAGACGCCCGATGGGGGCATCGGCGTAGGCGCTCGCTTCGACCGATTCGATGGCCTCGGCGACGCGCTTTCGGGTCGCGGCGTCGCTCCGGCCGAAGCCCCAGCGATAGCCATCGACGCCGAACTGGACGAGGTCACGCCCGCGCAACGGCAGGTCGGGATCGAACGATTGGTGCTGCGGCACGTAGCCGATGGCCGGGTTGCCGCGGCGTGGCGGCTCGCCAAGCACCTCGATCGTGCCGGCGGACAGTGGTGCGAGGCCCAGGATGACGCGCAGCAGCGAGGTCTTGCCCGAGCCGTTCGGCCCGAGGATGGCCACGAAGGAAGGCGCCCCGAAGTCGAGCGAGAGATCGCTCCAGACGCGGTGGCCCCGGAAGTCGAGGGTCGCGTCGCGCAGGCGCACGACCGAAGTGCCGTCAGCCACCGGACTTCAACGCCTGTTCCAGACCGGTCAGCTGCGCCAGTTGCCAGGCGGCGTAGGTGTCGAAGCCGGCGGGGATCGTCTCGGCAACGCCCACGATCGGGATGCCGTTGAGCGCCGCGAGGTCGTGGATGCTGACCGTGGTCGGCGAGGTCACCTGGCTGTTATAGAGGAGGACCTTGACCAGCTTTCCTGTGAAGAGGTCACGCTCGGTGGCGACATCGGCCGGCGGCGGGTCCGTGCCTTCCTCGACGGCCTTCATGAAGCCGACCGGCGACTTGACCACCAGGCCGATCTTGTCGGTCAGGTAACCCGCCACGTCCTCGGTGAACGCGATCGGTGTGCCCGCGTACGCCGCCTTCAACGCCGCGACCTTGGCGGCGATCGGTGCGAGGCTCGCCAGGTAGGTCTGCTCACGGCTCGCGAAGTATGCCGCGTCCTGAGGGTCGAGCTGGGACAGCGCCGACGTCGCCGCGTCGGCCACTCTGGGCATCGTCGCCGGGTCGTACCAGACGTGCGGGTTCACGTCGTCGGCCAGACCGAGCAGATCCTGGACATCGATGACGACGCGATCGGGTTGGTTGGAGCCGAGCAGCAGTTGCTGCATGAAGTCGTCGTAGCCGACCCCGCTGACGATGACCACACGAGCGTCAGCGACCAGCTCCGCGTCCTGCGGGCTGCTCTCGAACTCGTGCGGGTCGGCGTTGGGATCGTTCAGGAGGCTCGTCGCGGAGACGCGCGAACCGCCGATCTCGGCGAGCAGGTCAGCATAGAAGTTCT
Source organism: Chloroflexota bacterium (assembly GCA_003169735.1). Taxonomy (GTDB): domain Bacteria; phylum Chloroflexota; class Limnocylindria; order Limnocylindrales; family CSP1-4; genus Palsa-1032. The sequence goes on from PNAP01000034.1 coordinate 87,071, forward strand.
CCGTGCCGACGACCGGGATGGTTGGCCCTGTACCGCTCGGTCCAGCCGAGCCACTGGGCGAAGGAGCCACGTTGGTGGGGGTCGGGCTGGCTGGGGAGCTGCCGCACGCGGCCAGACAGATCGTGACCGCGAGCGAGGTCGAGACCATCCGCCCGAGGCGGACGTCCGGTCTGAGATTCAGTCTCGATAGCGGATACACAGAGATCACCTCCTGGGTGGTGTGGCCAGCTGGCCGCTAGTGCGGGTCGGCGGTCGCCGACGGCCGGCGACGACGTTCGTTCGAAATGGGCTGAGAAGCACGGCAGTCCGGGCAGAGCCCGAACAGCTCGATGCGGTGCGAGTCGACGAGATAGCCGGTGCGGTCCTCGATGGCCTTCGAGACGCCCTCGATGCCGCAGTCGTCGACCTCGGTCGCGCGGCCGCAGCGCTGGCAGACGATGTGGTGGTGATGGGCGGGTTCGCAGACGACGTAGGCGTGCCCGCCGGCCGGCAGATCAAGCCGCTCGACAAGGCCGAGCTCCTCGAACAGCTCCAGGGCGCGGAAGACGGTCGCGCGCCCGACGCCGAGATGCCGCTGCTTCGCTTCTCCGACCAGCTCCAGTGCTGTGAAATGGCTCTCGCGCTGGGCGACCATCGCGGCGACCACGCGCCGGGGTTCCGTCGCGTAGTAGCCAGCGTCGTCGAGCGCGGTCATCAGCGGATCAGGGTTGCCCACGTCGGAATGATACCAAGTCTCGTATTCGTCGGCGCCCGTTCATCGCCGTTGCCGGTGTGCGGGAAAGTCCCCTGCGCAGGACAGGGATTCCCCCGATTGACCGAGCCGGTGTCCGTGGCTCATACCATTGGCATGGCTGTCGTGATCGATGCGCGACGAACGTTCCGCGTCGTCTCGGCGGACCTGCGCCGCGCCGGGCCGACCATCACGCTCGACACGTCCGTGGATCCTGACTGGCCGACGCGCCGGAGACTCATCGCAGTGACCCAGGCATCGGTCAGGGTGATCGACGTGACCGGCCAGCGAAGGGTCGTCCAACTGCTCCGGCTCGTCCGTGAGCGGTCGGGGCGCGCGACCTATGAATTCGCGCCCGATGACGACCGATCAGTCACGCTCCCGGACGAGCGCTCGCAAACCAGCGCCTGAGCCGGCTGCACCAAGCAAGGTCCCTCAGCCCTCAACGCTGCCTGGCGGAGCGGGCGCCACGCCGCGGCGTGGCGCCCGCTCGTCGGGGTGTGGCGGCACCGTGCAGCGGCACGGCGATCCTGTCGCATGCGAATCCGGGGAGCGTTAGGCAGGACCACGGCGCCCGGGACGCTCCCCGGTCCTTGGTCTCTCCCTGTTCCACGCTCAGCGACGGCTCTGCCGGCCTATCGAGCAGCGTTGCCAGCCTAGTACGAGCCGGAATGAGGCCAAGAACGTCCCGGGGTTTGCATTTGACGATAACTGGACCCGCAGCGGGCCAAGCTCGATCCGCGCCGCCCTTAGCGCTCGGCACGGCCGCACGCAGCGCTGTGCTCCCGGCAGCGCCACGCATCTTTATTGAGCGCGACACGTTGCCTTGCTGGGAACGACATTGATCAGCGCCCGGATGAGTGCCGGCGCCACGGGGCGCCAGCCGCTCTCTCCCAACGACGCCTAGACGCCGATGGGGTGCCAGACGGTCTTGGTCTCGAGGAAGGCGGCGATCCACTCTGGGCGCTGGGCGCGGGCATCGTCCAGCCAGTCGAAGCGCTCGACATCGCCGCGCGGCGGCCGGGCGACGCGCTTGATGTTCTCGACGGCCGATTCCTCGAGCGCCTGGCGCATCTCGAACGGGACGCCCCACGCATCGATGGCGTTGACGTCCATGTGGCCGGCCAGGATGGGCACGAGTTCGCGGCGCCAGCCGGTGAGGATGTTGATGACGCCGGGCGGGACATCGCTCGTGGCGAGCACCTCGGAAAGCGTCACCGCCGGCAGCGGCCGCCCCTCGGACGCGAGCACGACCACGGCGTTCCCCCCGACCACCGCCGGCGCCAGCCGCGACACCAGCCCCAACAGCGACGAGCTCTCCGGCGCGACGACGCCGACCACGCCGGTCGCCTCGGGGAAGCTGAAGTCGAAATATGAAGCTCCGACCGGATTGACCGTGCCGAGGAGCTGGGTGATCTTGTCGGCCCAGCCGGCGTACCAGACCCAGCGGTCGATGGACCGGTCGACCTGCTCGCGGGCGGCCTCGATCGACAGGCCCTCGGCGGCGGCGACCTCGGCCTCGGACTGCTCGCGGCGGCCCTCCATCAGTTCCGCCACGCGATAGAGCACCTGGCCCCGGTTCATGGCCGTCTTCGCGTCCCAACCCGGGAACGCGCCGCGCGCCGTCCGGACCGCATCGCGCAGGTCCTTGCGCGACCCGCGCACTGCGTTAGCGAGTGGCGTGCCATCGGCCGCACGGACCACGTACGAGCGACCCGATTCGGAGCGCGGGAACTGCCCGCCCACATACAGCTTGTACGTCTTGCGGACGGGGATGCGGGCAGGAGCTACTCCGGACGGATCTCGCGCGGCCATCAGTGCCCCTCCCCCGTGTCGAGGTACGCCAGCAAACCCGGCACGCCGCCCTCACGACCATAGCCGGATTCCTTGTAGCCGCCGAAGGGGCTCGTCGGGTCGAATCGATTGAAGGTATTGGCCCACACGACGCCGGCGCGGAGGCGCTTGGTCATGGCCAGGATCCGACTCCCCTTCTCGGTCCAGACGCCGGCCGAGAGCCCGTAGGCGGTGTTGTTCGCCTTCTCGATCGCCTCATCGGGCGTTCGGAACGTCAGCACCGAGAGTACCGGCCCGAAGATCTCCTCCTGCGCGATGCGGCTCGATTGGGCGACGTTCGTGAACAGCGTCGGGCGGACGAAGAAGCCGCGCGCGGGCAGCTCACATGCCGGCTGGTAGATGTCGGCACCTTCGGCGATGCCGGCTTCCACCAGCTCCTCGATCTTGGCCAGTTGCGCGGCGTTGTTGATCGCCCCGACGTCGGTGTTCTTGTCCATCGGGTCGCCGACACGGAGGGTGGAAAGGCGATCCTTGAGGCGCCCGATGAACTCGTCCGCGATCGATTCCTGGACGAACAGCCGGCTACCGGCGCAGCAGACCTCGCCCTGGTTGAAGAAGATGCCGTTGACGACGCCCTCGATGGCCTGGTCGAGCGCTGCGTCGTCAAAGACGATGTTGGCGGCCTTGCCGCCGAGTTCGAGCGTCAACGCCTTGTCACTGCCGGCCAGCGCCCGGCCGATGGTCTTGCCGACCACGGTCGAGCCCGTGAAGGCGACTTTGTCGATGTCGGGATGGCTGACGAGCGCGAGCCCGATCTCGCCGGGCCCGGTGATGATGTTGACGACGCCGGCGGGCAGGTCCGCCTGGCGGCACACGTCGGCGAAGAGGAGCGCGGTCAGCGGGGTCGATGAGGCCGGCTTGAGGATGATCGTATTGCCCGCGGCGAGCGCCGGGGCGATCTTCCACGCCAGAATCAGCAGCGGGAAGTTCCACGGGATGACCTGCGCCGCCACGCCGAGCGGCTTCGGGTTCGGGCGGCCCGGGAACGCGTATTCGAGCTTGTCCGCCCAGCCGGCGTAGTACCAGAAGTGCGCCGCGGCGAGCGGCACGTCCACGTCGCGCGACTCCTTGATGGGCTTGCCGCCATTGAGCGTCTCGAGAACGGCGAACTCACGGCTGCGTTCCTGGAGGATCCGTGCGATGCGGAAGAGGTACTTCGCGCGTTCGCGGCCCGGGAGTTCGCCCCACGAGCGGCGGAAGGCGCGGCGCGCGGCGGTCACGGCGCTCTCCACGTCCTCGAGGCCGGCTCGCGCGATCTCGGCAAGCGGCTCTTCGGTGGACGGATCGATGGTCGTGAACCACTGCTCGCTCTTCGGCGCCACTTCCTTGCCACCGATGAACAGGCCGTAGCGCGCCTGGAGCTGGACGATGTCGCGCGACTCTGGTGCCGGCGCGTACTCCCAGGGGATCGCCTGACCGTCGCCGAGCCCCCACGACGAGGGGCTGTCCGTGCCTCGCCCGACCGTGTCGGATCCGCCGCGGCGGGTGACCGCCTGATCCTTTCTGGTCGTCATGGCAGCAGCCTACACCGTCCTGTGCCACCGCGAGGTGACCTTGTGGTCACTCATGAGTTCCGAACCCCGCCGACGGAACGGCCAGCGCAGGTTCGAATGGTAGCCATGTGCTGGGCCCAAGCCGGTTCCCTCGAGCATCGGTACGCTGTCGCCATGCAGCGAGTGACGGATCAGCCCGAGTTCATGGACGGGCCGCTCGACCACGACGTGCTGGCCGGCAATCTGCGCGATCTGGCCCGCGTCAACCGATGGCTCGGTGGCGTGGCGCTCAGCCGGCGGGCACTCATCGCCCTCGCCACGGGCGCCCATTCCCGCCCCGCCATCGGCCGCGTGGATTGGCGGACGCGCCCCCTCCGTTTCCTCGACGTGGGCACGGGCGCGGCCGACATCCCGGACGCGCTGCTCACCTGGACCGCCAAGCGCGGCCTCAAGCTCCAGGTCGAGGCGATCGACGAGCGCCACGAGATCCTGGACGTGGCCTTCGAGCGGGTCGGCGACCCAGATGATCTGCATCTCGAGCACACCGATGGCGTGCGGCTCGGTTATGACGACGGCGCGTTCGACGTCGCCCACATCTCGCTCGTGCTCCACCACCTCGGGCCGCCCGAGGCGGTGGCGCTGCTGCGCGAGATGGCGCGCGTGGCGAAGGTCGGCGTGATCGTCAACGACCTTGACCGGACGCGCCGCGGATGGGCCGGCGCGTGGCTGGCGGGCCACCTGCTGACCGGCAATCGATACACGCGACACGACGCGCCGCTGTCGGTCAAGCGCGCCTATCGTCCTGACGAGACGCTGGCGATGGCCGCTGAGGCCGGCCTGGTCGAGGTCGCGCGCGCCAACGGCTATCTCGGCCATCGGTACGCGCTCGCATTCGTCGCTGGATCGATCTAGCGTGGAGGCCGAGGTGGCCATCGTCGGTGGCGGGCCGGCCGGCGCCGCGCTGGCCATCAGGCTCGCCGCGCAGGGTACCGACGTGGCCATTTTCGAGCGACTCTCAGCACCGCGCTGGCGGGCGTGCGGCGTCTTCAGCTCCCCGCTGACACGGCGACACCTCGCCGACCTCGGCCTCGCGCCCGAACGTCTTGCCGCTCTCATCCGGCCGATCCGGGCGATGGCGGTCGAAAGCACGCGTGGTCCCGCCTGCACGTTCGACTATGGCCCGCCCGAACACGCCTGCGGCCTCGACCGTGTGCGACTGGAGCGCGCGCTGCTGGATCGGGCGGTCGAGTTCGGCGCACGGGTGTACGAGGGCGCGCCGGTACTCGCTCTGGCGCTGGCCGATGCTGCTGGCGGCCGATCCGGCGCGTCCGAGCTGACCGTCTCGGTCGAGGGAATGGCAGAGATCGTCCGAACGCGGCTGGTCGTCGGCGCCGACGGCCCCGGCTCGATGGTCGCCCGCGCCCACGGGGTCGACCGCCCGATCCGTCGGCTGCGCCGAGCTGGCCTGACCGCGCACAGGCTCGACCCTCAGGCGTCCCCGGAGGGCACGGCGATGACCGCGCGCATGGTCATCGGCGACGGCTGGTACTGCGGCATCGCTCCTGTTCCGGGCGGACGCGTCAATATCGGGCTGGTGATCGGTGAGCGCGGACTACGGGAGAGCACCCGAAGCGGCGCCACGCCCGCCGACATCTTGCGCGCCCATCTCGAGAAGATGCCGGGCCTCCGCGCCGCGTGGCAGGACCAACCGGAAAGCGACCCGGTCGCCGTCGCACTCCCACTCGCCCATCGCGTCAGCCAACGCGCCGGGCCAGGGTTCTTGCTCGTCGGCGACGCGTGCGGGTTCGTGGATCCGCTGAGCGGGGATGGGCTGCACCGCGCCCTTGCGTCGGCGGAACTCGCCGCGGACGCGATCCTGGCCGATCGCGGCGGCCGACTCGACGCCCTTCCCCACTACGACCGACGGATGCGGTCGCGGTTCGCGCCGAAGGACCTCATCTCGTGGATCCTCCAGGTCTTCCTCGCGCGACCCGCGGCGATGGACTACGTCCTGCGCCGCCTCGCGTCGCGGAACGCCATCCGAACCACGCTCGGGAACGTCCTTGCCGACCTGGAAGACCCACGCCACGCCCTGGATCCGCGGTTCATCGCCGGGCTTCTCGCACCGTGAGCCGGCCGTGACCGCCTCAGAGCCGCGCGGCACGACGCGCATCGCCGCTATGCCCTCTGTCGCGATGAGGAGGATCGCGTCCTCCTGTGCCGGCTCTCGAAGACGGAGATCCTCGACGCCGGCGCGTGGACGCTCCCGGGTGGGGGCATCGAGTTCGGCGAGGACCCGGCGCACGCCGTCATCCGCGAGCTCGAGGAGGAGGCGGGGCTTATCGGGCGGGTCGAACGGCTGCGCGCCATCGACAGCCAGGTCTATCCGCCCCGGCCCGGTCGAGCCGGCGACCTTCATGCCCTGCGCATCATCTACGACGTGACCATCACCGGCGGCGTCCTGCGCGATGAGGTCGACGGCTCCACTGACCAATGCGCCTGGTTCTCGCCCGATGACATCGTGGACGTCAGGCTGGTCGACCTTGCCGACCTGGGACTGCGACTGGCGTGGGAAGCCACGGCCGAGGTTGGCTGATCGCGTGCACAGCACGGTGGGGATCGCGGTCGATGCGACGCCGGAGCGCGTCTTCGATCTGGCTCGGGACGTCTCGAGGTGGCCGGAGATGCTCCCCCACTACCGGCGCGTGACCGTCCGGTCGTCGTCGGGCGGGCACGTGGTCGCACAGATGGTCGCGGTGCGACGGTTCGGGCCCGTGCCGGTCCCCGTCACGTGGCGCGCGGAGCAGTGGTCGGACGCGTCCGACCCGGCCGACCTCCGGTTGCGTTTCCGTCACATCCGCGGCGTGACGCGCGGCATGGACGTGACGTGGCACATCCGGGCGGCCGGGGTCGGGCACGAGGGCAGCTCCGACGTGACCATCGAGCACGAGTTCAGTCGACGACTGCCGCTGCTCGGCGATCGACTGCTGCCGGCCGTCGTCGATCGGTTCTTCACGCGGCCGATCGCGGGCCGCACGCTGGCGACATTCAAGGCGCTGGCTGAGTCCGCCGAGCGGTCGGCGGCGAATCAACCGTTATGAGGGACATACCGCGTCGCGTCTGGATCACCGGGCTCGGGCTGATCACGCCCGTCGGTATCGGGCTGGAACCATTCTGGGCCGGGCTCCAGGCTGGTCGGTCGCCCGTCAAGCGCATCGACCGCTTCGACCCCACCCACTTCCGCTCGCAGGTCGCCGCCCAGGTTGACGATTTCGACCCGCTCGACCACATGGACGCCCGGACGGCCCGCCAACTCGACCGATTCAGCCAGTTCGCCCTCGTCGCCGGTCAGCTGGCGATGGCGGATGCAGGTCTCGCGAGCTTGTTGCGCTCGCCGGCTAGCCGCGCCGAACGAGCGCGGGCGCTTGGGCTCGCTAGCCGCGCTCGCCCATCGGCGGGTGTGCCGCGTGCCGATCGAGTCGGCGTGTATGTCGGCTCGGCGCTCGGCGGCATCGCCTACGCGGAGACCCAGCACGAACGCTACCTGGAGCGTGGCATCAAGGCCGTGGCCCCGAACCTGGCGCTGGCCGTCTTCGGCGGCGCGGCGCCGGCCAACCTCGGCATCGCCCTCGGCCTGCACGGGCCGATCCTGTCGACCGCCAACTCGTGCGCGTCTGGCGCTGTGGCACTTGGCGAGGCATTCCACCTCATCCGTGACGGCCGTGCCGATGCCGCGCTGGCGGGCGGCGTCGAGGTGCCGCTCAGCCCGCTCGCATTCGGGGCGTTCGACATCATCCGCGCGCTCAGCGCGGGCCACAATGACCGGCCGTCGGAGGCTGAGCGGCCCTTCGACGCCGAGCGTGATGGCTTCGTGATGGGCGAGGGCGCCGCGCTGCTCGTGCTGGAGGAGGCCGGCGCTGCGGCGCGACGCGGCGCCACTCCCTACGCCGAGATCCGCGGCTACGCGGCGACCAGCGACGCGTTCCACATGGTCCAGCCACGACCCGATGGCAAGCAGGCCGCGCGTGCCGCGCGTCTATCCCTGGCCGATGGCCGCGTCCGCGCCGCCGAGGTGGACCTGGTCAGTGCGCACGCCTCCTCCACGCCACTCGGCGATATCGCGGAGGCGCGGGCCATCCGCCTCGCCCTCGGCAAACGCGGCGCGGAGATCCCGGTCGTCGGCACCAAGGCGTATTACGGCCACCCGCTCGGCGCTTCGGGTGCCATCGAGGCGGCCATCTGTGCGCTGGCCATCCGCCGCGGCTGGGCGCCCGGGACGGTCAACCTCGATCACCTCGACCCCGCCGTCGCCGAACTCCTGCCCGGGGTCACCGGCCAACCGGTCGTCGGACCGTTCCGCTCGATCCTGTCGACCTCGTTCGGGTTCGGCGGTCTCAACGCTTCGCTCGTCTTCAGCACCGTTCGACAGGCGCCGTTGGGCGAGCGCGGCTAGCTCGCCCAAGCGCCCGCGCTGATCTGGCGCGGCTAGCCAGTCAGCGCAACAATGAAGTAGACCATGACCCACGCGTTCACCATCCGACCGTCAGGCCCGTTCAGCCTGAAGGCGGCCGAGGGCTTCGGCGCTGGATTCGAGTCGGGTATCGGAGCCCATGCGACGGGGCCTGGCGTGGTCATGGCGTTCCCGGTCGAAAGCTGGACGTCGAGCGCGGGCGCCGAGGTCTGGCAGGACGCCGACGGCGTGATCCACGGTGAGCTCAGCGCCTCGGCAGACCCGATCGATCCGTCCGACCTGGCGACGGCACAGGCCCAGGTCGCCAGGTCACTCTCGCTCGACCACGATGGTGCCGGCTGGGCTGCTGTCGGCGAACGCGACCCGATCATCGGTCGACTCCAGGCGCGCTACGACTTCCTGCGGCCGGTCTGTTTCTACTCGGCCTACGAGGCGGCCACGTCGTTCGTCATCGGGCAACGCATCGCGATGCGCCAGGCGCGCGCCGTGAAGCGTCGCCTCGCCGACGCCTGGGGAGATGCCGTCGACGTCGGCGGGCTGACGCTGCACGCATTCCCGCGCCCGCGGCCGCTGATGGAAGTCGATGCGGTCCAGGGGTTGAGTGCAGTGAAGATGCAGCGGATCCGCGGGCTGGCCGAGGCGGCGCTCGACGGTCGCCTCGACAGTGCCCGACTGCGCGCGCTGGCTCCGGAGGAGGCGCTCGCCGAATTGCGGACGCTCCCCGGAGTCGGGCCGTGGACGGCGCAGGGCATCCTGTTCCGCGGCTGCGGCGTCGTCGACGCACTCCCCGACGCTGACGAGATCAGCCGCGACGCCGTGAAATGGGCGTATGAACTCCCCGACACGCCCGATGACGCGACGTGGGCACGGATCTCCGACGGCTGGCGCCCCTACCGCATGTGGGCCACCGTGCTCCTGCACGTGGCCTGGCGCCGCGATCAGCCAACGACGCCGAGCTACCGGCAGTCGCGCTGAGCGCTACGTCGGTCGCGTTGCGAGCGCGGCGCGCGCGGCGGCCTTGCGAGCGCGGCGCATGCGGCTTTGCGACCTTGCGCTCGGGCGTACTCCGTGCATGGGTACCGTGAGCACAAGCTAGGCGATAAGCCTGACTTCGGGGTCGGATCCACCCTCCCGAAGGCACCTTGTGGCTCCGTTTAGCACGTGCACGGGTATCCGGGTCGATAAGAAGCCCGCTCCGGGACCTTATCGGCGACCTTCGCTGGACAGTACCCATGCAGGGAGTACGGAGACGCTCAAGGCGTCGACCGGCGCTCCTCGAACTGCCCGCGCGCGGCTGAGTGCCGCGCCTGCGCTCTCTAGCCTGGTCCCACTCCTGGCGCGCCGACTCCTTCGCGGGAGTCGGATCCAGAGTCCGAGTCGGAGTCTCTCGACAGGTGCGACGGCCACCAATTCCATCGACCGAGCAACACGACCAGGGACGGGACGAGCAGCGACCGAACGAGGAACGAGTCAAGCAGCACGCCGGCGGCGACGCCGTAGCCGATCTGCTGGATCTGAGCGCCACCTGCCGTGCTCCCCGCCGCGATGGCGAGCGTGGCGAAGCTGCCGCCAAGGATGACGCCGGCGGTCGTGATGGTGCTGCCGGTCTTGCCGACCGCGAGTGCCACCGCCTGGCGGAGCGGCAGGCCATGGGCTTCCTCGCGGATGCGGCTCATGATCAGGATGTTGTAATCCGAGCCGAGCGCCATCAGGAACACGAACATCAGGAACGGCAGCACGAAGTTGAGTCCCGCCTGGCCGCCGATATGGACGAAGATGATGCCGGTCAGGCCGAGCGCCGCGAGGTACGACAGGATGACGCTGACCACGAGGTAGACCGGCGCCACAAGGCTGCGAACGACCAGCGCCAGCAGGAAGGCGATGAGCAGCGCCACGATCGGGATGATCAGCCACAGGTCGGACGCGGAGATGCTGCTCACGTCATACGACAGTGCGGAGAGACCGAACAGGCCGTTCTGGCTCGCGCCGGCCTGCTGTGCGACCCCGGCGATGTCCTTGCGGATGCCCGGCACGGCGTCGAGGGCGGCCGGGCTCGATGAGTCGGCGCCGCCGACCTGGGCCGACCACTGGACGGTATGCCCGTCGCCGCTGATCACCTGGCCGAGCGCGAGATAGCCGTTGTAGACCCGTGGATCGAGCGTCACCGTGGCCGGTTCCGCCGAAGGCAGGTCCCGCGGCGGGCCCAGCGTCGCGTAGAGCTGGACCAACTGGTCGAGCTGGTCAACCGTGATGGGCACCCCGTTGGGGTCGAGCGGTCCGACCAGATCGGCCAGCTCGGGCAAAGCCGCGAGGCCGCCCTGCGCCACCGTGATCGGCGCCGGGTCGGTCCAGACCGATGTCGCAAACGTCATCAGGACGGTGCTGCGTGTCTGCCCGGCAGACGGGAAGTGAGAGGTCAGGAGCGCCGTGCCCTTGGCAGAGTCGGTGCCGGCAGCAGAACCCGACGCGTCGCCGAAGCCGGCCGTACCGGTCGAGAGGAGCGTCAGTGACAGCGCCGAGAAGAGGACGAGGCCGACGACGAGCGTCGCCAGCGGCCGGCGGGTCGAGATGACCCCGACGCGCTCCCAGAGACCGCGTGACTCGACCGAAGCGGGTGTCGTCCGGCCCGGCCAGAAGACCTTGCGTCCGAGGATGGCGAGGAGCGCGGGCAGGAGCGTCAGGCCGGCCAGCAACATCAGCGCGATACCGATGGCGAGCGGCGGTCCCATCGTCTGGTAGAGCCCGAACTTGGCCAGCACGAGCGCCATCAGCGCGACGATGACGGTGAATGCGGAGAAACTGATCGATTCGCCGACGCGCGTGACCGACCGGATGACGGCCTCATGCGGCGTCAGGCCTCGCCGCAGCTCCTCCCGTACGCGGAATACGAGGAAGACGCCGTAGTCGGTGCCGGCCCCGAGGATCAGCACGACCAGGATGAACTGCGTGATGCTCGAGGCCTGGACGCCGAGGTTGGTCGCCTCGGCGATGACCGGGCCCGATAGGACGAGCACGAAGATGGCCGGGATGAGCGTGACGAGGGGGGCCAGCGGTGCCCGGAAGGCGAGCAGCAGCAGGATGATGATGAGGATGCCCGAGAACTTGCCGGTGTTGTCGAGCGAGCTGTTCTGAGCCGATCCGTTGTCGATGCCGGTGGCCAGCTGCCCCGTCAGGTGGACTTCCAGGCCGGCTGGCGCCCCTGCCGAGGTGAAGGTGGCGCGGATCCCATCGACGAGTGCCTGGCCGGGACCGCCGATGCCGAATTGGGGGACGTCGGCCTGAACGAGCATCAGGCGCGCGGAGCCATCGGCCGAAACGTCGACGTCGATGACGGTCTTGACGTTGGCGATCTTGGCGATGTCGCTCTTGATGGTCTCGAGTGCCGCCGTGTCGGCCGCGGTCAGGCCACCATCGCGGGCCGCCACGATGTACGCACTCGCCAGCGAGGAGCTCTCGAAGGGATCGGCCATCGCCGCCGCCTGCATCGATGGCGAATCGGCCGGCAGGAAGCCCGATGTGGTGTCCTTCGTGACGCTCGCCAGCGAGGGCAGCAATTGGACCGCTGCGATGGTGATGACGATCCAGGCCGCCACGATCAGGTAGCGATAGCGAACACTGAAGCGCCCGAGAGTCTCGAAGATGGTTGTCATGCCATAACCTTATCCGAAGGGGACGGCATGCGCTCCGAGCCCGACCACCCCGCCGACGACCATCAGCGGGACCGCCGCGCGAGGCCATCGGAGCAGGGCGGCGAACGCACCGACCACCAGCACAAGAGTGAGCGCGTCAACGACCGTGGCGCGGGCGAGCTGGACCGTCACCGCGGCCATCAGGCCGAGCGAGGCGGCGTTGACGCCGTCCAGGAGCGCGGCGGCGACCGGTGATGCGCGCAACCGCGGCACGAACGGGTGGACGAGCGCCACGCCGACGAACGCCGGCAGGAAGATGGCGACCGTCGCCACGACCGCGCCCGGAACCCCGGCCAGGAGATAGCCGATGAAGGTGGCCGCGGTGTAGACGGGGCCGGGCGTGACCTGCCCGACGGCCACGGCGTCGAGCAGCTGGCGGTCGGTGAGCAGGCCGAGGCCCTGGACGAGGTCGGCGTGAAGGAACGCGACAAGGACGTAGCCACTGCCGAAGGAGAGCAGCCCGATCTTGAGGAACAGGACGAATAGCGAGGGCAGGCCGATCGTGCCAGTAGCTACGGCCAACACGAACGCGCGCAGGCCCGACGGGCTGACCGGGCCCGGCACGCCCCGACCGATGTTGACGACCGCGGCAGCCATCGCCCCACCCAGGCCAGAGGCTCCGCGACGCACGCCGCGCCACGCGAGACCGGCCACACCGCCGCCGACGATGAGCAGCAGCGGGTCGACGCCGAGCAGCAGCGCCGCTACGACGACGCCGGCGATCGCCCAGGTGAAGAGGCCCTTCAGGGCCACCGGCGCCATCCCCGCCACGGCCAGGGCGACGATCGCCACGACCACCGGCTGGATCCCGTAGAGCAGCCACCCGACCGCGGGCTGAGACCCGAACCGCTCATAGCCGATGGCGAGGACGAGGACCGTGATCGCTGCCGGCCCGATGAAACCGAACCCCGCTGCCAGGAGCCCGCGCCAGCCGGCGCGCGTCTGGCCGATGGCCAGGGCGACCTCGGTCGATGTCGGACCCGGCAGCAGGTTGGCCGTGCCCAGCAGGTCGAGGAATGTCTGTTCGGACAGCCAGCCGAGTTCATGCACGAACCGCCGTCGGAAGAGCGCCAGGTGCGCGGACGGGCCACCGAACCCGATGATGCCGAGCCTCAGGAACTCGCGGAGGACCGGCAGCGCCGAGCTCGGGCCAGAGGGACCGCCCATGAGGTCGCCCGAGCCGTCGCCTGCGCCCTCGGTCGCGCCCGGGCCCACCGTCAGTCGATCGTGAAGTAGTCGGGTCCCTGGTAGCGGCCGGTGCGCTCCTTGCGGATCTGCATCAGGACGTCGTTGAGCAGGCTGCTGGCGCCGAACCGGAAGAGCTCCGGCGTCATCCAGCGCGGACCGAGCGTCTCGTAGAGGACGACGAGATAGGCGATGGCCTCCTTGGCCGTCCGGATCCCGCCGGCCGGCTTCATGCCCACCACTCGACCGGTTCGCCGATGGAAATCGCGGATGGCCTCGAGCATCACGAGCGTCACCGGGAGCGTCGCGGCAGGCGTTACCTTGCCCGTCGAGGTCTTGATGAAGTCGGCGCCGGCGGCCATGGCCAGGATGCTCGCGCGGCGGACGTTATCGAACGTCTCGAGCTCGCCCGTCTCAAGGATGACCTTGAGATGGGCCGGGGCTGCGGCCGCCTTGACCGCCACGATCTCCTCGAAGACCGCTGCGTAGTCGCCCTCCAGGAACGCGCCACGGTCGATGACCATGTCGATCTCGTCGGCGCCGGCTTCGGCGGCCTGGCGGACCTCCATGAGCTTGACGTCGGTCCACGTCTGGCCGCTCGGGAAACCGGTGGCCACGCTGGCCACCTTGACCGTGCTGCCCTTGAGCGCGTCCTTCGCGACGCGGATCTGGGCGGGGTAGATGCAGATGGCGGCCACGCTGGGAATGGCCGGATCGGACGGATCGGGACGCATGCCTTTGGCGCACAGGGCGCGGACCTTGCCCTCGGTGTCCTTTCCTTCGAGCGTCGTCAGGTCGATCATGCGGATGGCGAGGTCGAGCGCCCAGAGTTTCGATTCGCGCTTGATGGAACGCTTCCGCAGACTCTCGACGCGTTCGTTGATGCCGACCTGGTCGACGCCGCCGACACGGTCGATCAGCGCGTTGAGCGATCCAGGTCGGCCGGACCAGGCACTGACCAGGACGGAAGCCTGGGCGTCCGCCGCCTCGCGAGACTCGACGATGGTGCTCACGGGCGCATCCTACGCCGCGTGCCGGGGCCGCGCCAGTGCTTGACAACGAGCCGACGACGTGTGACCTTGCGGTCACCATGCAGGAGCGCGACGCGGCACTCGATCGGCTCTGTGGCTGCCTGGCGGATGCCACCCGCCGGCGGATCTACCAGGAACTCGGTCGTCGTCCGGGCCTGACCACGGCCGAACTCGCCGCCTGGGAACCCCGCATGACCCGCTGGGCGATCATGAAGCACCTCACCGTGTTGCGCGAAGCCGGACTGATCCAGACGATGCCCCAGGGCCGGCGACGGCGCCACTTCCGGGATGAACGCGGATTGGCACCACTTCGGGAGTGGCTCGGATCAGGAGCGCCGTGATGGCTTGTGGCGAGTGATGCCGACGGGAGGGTCGAGCCGGCACAGAATGTGCCCAAGTCTCCGTCGGGCGCGACGCCGGCGATGCTCGCTGGGCGAGCAAGATCGGCGTGGGAGCAGCATCGACAGCGCTCGCGGGGCGTCAGATCGGGCGATGGTGCTGAATAGGCGCGATCTGTCCCGAGATTCGTGGATATCGCCGTGCATGATCCAGCGACGAGTGGGTAGAACGGCGATCGAGTGTCGTTCCGAGGCCGCAGCGCCTGCACCATGGTCGGACATGCTCGCTGAGCGAGCGGACCTGGCCCGCGGGGCGCGAAACCGGCCGAGTTCCGCGAAACGACCGCCCAGGTCGAGCCGACGGGCAGCGCCGCTAACCCTCCGGGTTCCCGGCCACGAGTTCTGAGAGGCGTTCGGGCCAAGCGTCGTCGACGAGCCAGGCGGCGAGGATGGCGCCTTCGCGGAGGCTCGCGTCGGACACCTCGAGGCGCTCCAGCTCGTAGCGGAGCAGCACCGCCTCGGCCATCGCAGCGCCGGCGGCCAGTTGCCGGGCTCGCCGCAGGTTCACGCCGCGGGTCGCAACCAACTCCGCCGCCGGGGTCGACGCCAGCGCGGCGAATGCCTTTTCCAGCCGATCTCGGTCGAGGACGGCCGATTCGACCCGCATCAGGCGGCAGAGGTTCGTCCCCGAGCCACCGACCAGCACGCCCCGCTCGGGATGCCCGGCTGGCATGCCGTCGAGCAACCGCTTCGCCTCGGCGCGCAGCGAATTGATCTCGAACCAGGACGGTGGGTCGTGCTCGACCAACGCCGACGTCAGGCGTGACGAACCGGTCGGGATGGCGCCGACCAATGGATCGGACCCTGGCGCGGCAAGGATGATCTCGGTCGAGCCGCCGCCGATGTCCATCACCAGGAGCCGGTCCGTGGCCGGCCGGCCGCGCGTCACACCGAGGAGCGTCAGTTCCGCCTCCGCCTCGTGGCTCAACAGGTGGAGCGGCCGCCCGGTCGCGCGCAGCACATCAGCCTGCACGACGGACCGGTTGGCGGCACGGCGGAACGGTTCGGTGGCGACGAGCGTGATACGGCCGGCGCCGATGGCCCGCGATCGCTCCACGTAGTCGGCGATCGCGGCGACGGTCGCCTCGCCCGCGTCGGGCGGCAACGAGCCCTCGCGATCGACGATCGCACCGAGCCCCAGCAGCACGCTCTCGTCGAGCAGCGAGCGGAGATAGGCGACTCCGCCATCGACGCCGACGGCGGCGATGAGCAGATGGATGCTGTTGCTGCCGACGTCGATGGCCGCACCGATCGTGCCGCTGGTGCCGCCGGCACCCGGGGTGACGGTCATCGGGTCAGATCGGGGGAAGGCCGCTCTTGCCTTCGATGAGGTAGTGGGTGAACCAGTCGCGGATGCGCTCGACGTTCTCGACGCGCCGGAACGGCGCGCCACTGCGCGTCAGCTCGTGGGATTCCTCGGGCACACGCATCAGCCGCACCGTCCGCCGGAGCGATCGAAGCACGGTGAAGAGTTCCTCGGCCTGGGTGATCGGGCAGCGCAGATCCTGCTCGGAGTGCTGGATGAGGAGCGGCGTGTGGATGTCGACCGCATAGCTGAGCGGGCTGTGCCGTCGGTAGAGCTCGGGGTCCTCCCACGGGTTGGCGCCGTACTCGTATTTGCCGAAGAGCGGCCCGCTGATGTCGCCACTGAGCATCTCGGAGGTCATATCGTTGACCGATCGACAGGTCACGGCGGCCTTGAATCGGTCGGTATGCCCGACCATCCAGCTGGTCAGATAGCCGCCGTAGGAGCCGCCGGTCACGCCCAGGCGCTCGGGGTCGGCCAGGCCATCGGCCACCAGCGCATCGACGCCGGCCATGATGTCGCGCATCGGCCCGTCGCCCCAGTCGCCGAAGTTGGCGTAGCAGAACTCTTCGCCATAGCCCTGCGAGCCACGTGGGTTGCAGGCGTAGACGCTCATCCCCTTGGCCACCAGGCACTGCCACTCCCAGATGAGCGACCAACCGTAGAGCGTGGCCGGGCCGCCGTGGATCTCTACCACCAGCGGCGCCGGCTTGCCGGAGCGCCCCTTGGCCTCCAGGAACCAGCCCTGGATGCGCCGCCGGTCGACCTCGTGCCAGCGCTCCACCGGCACGGCCGGCTGGACCTCGCCCCAGGCCGCGCCCATCAGTTGGCTCAAGCGCCGGTGTTCCACCGGCCGAGGAGGGAGCGCGCCAAGCGCCGGGAACTCGTATCCCACGATATCCGGCGTCTCCTCGCCAGATAGGCGGATCGCCGCCACGCGCACGCGATCACCCGCGGGCGCCGCATCCGGGCGCGTGACCACATGGTGCCCCTCGGTCAGCCGCTCGACGCGATGGCCATCGATGACGACCCGCCACAACTCGTAGCTTCCCTCGATGGGCGCCGCGAACAGGATCGATTTGCCGTTGCCGTCCCAGTGCAGGTGCGGGTCCGCGAAGCCGAACAGGTCGCTGTTCATCCCCGAGGCGATCATCAGATCGCTCGCGCCACTGAGGTTATCGCCCTCCTCGTCAGCCCCGACCCGGAAGCGCCACACGTCGTTGCGCGAGGCGTTGCCGGCCGGGTACCGATGACCCATCGCCGCCAGCCACTTGCCATCAGGGCTCCAGGCCGGATGGGTGAAGGTCCGGTCGCCTCGCCCGCCCGAAACGCGCGTGACCTTGCCACCGTCGGCACCGACGAGATACAGGTCGTAGCGCCACGTCAGGTCAGCATCGGGATGGCGCCGCGAGACGAAGCAGATGCGCCTGCCGTCCGGGCTCCAGGTCGGCTCCTCATCGACGCTCTTTCCCGAGGTGATGCGCCGCGCCGCTCCGTCCCCGACATCGACGACCCACAAGTTGGGCGGCTTGTCGTAGATGAAACCGGCGCCGTTGAGCATGTATTGGAGGTGGTCGATGAGGCGGAAGTCGCGATCGGGCGGATCGCCGGGTTGGCGCTTCGATGCCGGACGGCTGGCCGAGGTGGCGGCTGACACGATGCACAGGCGGCGACCGTCGGGGCTCCAGGCGATGTCCGAGACGCTTTCGGGCAGCCGCGTCAGCTGGCTCGCCTCGCCGCCATCGGTCGGCAACAGCCAGACCTGCGTGGCATCGGTCGGCGGCTTGCCTGCCGCAGCCGCCGCGGCCGCGGGATCCTTCGGTCGATCGTCCGCGCCGCCTGCCCGCAGCACGCTGCCGCGGTCGCTCAGGAACGCCACCCAGCGGCCGTCCGGGCTCCAGCGCGGGCTCGTGTCGTTCTTCGCGCCGAGCGTCAGCCGACGCGCCGGCTCCGAGCCATCGAACGGCGCCATCCAGAGCGATTGGCGGTAGCCATCCTTGTCCGGCGCGACCTCCTTGACGACGAAGCAGACACGGCGTCCATCGGGCGAGATGCGCACGTCGGTCGGGACCCGAAGGGTGTAGAGATCATCGGCGCGTGGGGCGCGGGCCATGGCTCAACCTCGGTCTTTGGGCGCGTGGAATGCAGGTGGTTTCGGCGGTCTTCCAGTCTAGTCCGACACGCGCCGGAGCAATCGACGGCCGGCATCGGGACTTCCGGCCCTCGAGCGGCCGGGGATGCGGATGTCGGCACGGATCGCGCGACGGATGTCGGCACGGATCGCGGCCGGCGGTCACGTGCCCGAGGTCGCCGTCGTGAGATCGCCCGAGCCAACGCCTGCCGGTTCCTGAGCGTCTGGCGCCTTGACCTTTCGGCGGAACATCACCCCCGCGGTCAGTGCCGCCGAGCCGATGACGAGGCCCGCCAGGATGAAGACCGTCCGGACGGTCAGCAGGTCGCCGAAGACCCCGGCGAGCGCCATCGACAGGACGCTTGCCGCCGACATGACCGCGTTGAGGGTCGAGGCGACTCGCCCGCGCTCGCGATCATCGGTCGCCGTCTGGACGATGGTGCCGATGGCCGCGTTGAGCGGCGTGACGAACCAGCCCATGAGGAACAGCAGGACGATGACCTGCCAGACGCTGGTCACGCCACCGACGAACCCGATGGCGACGGCGATTCCGGCAAGGCCGATGACCACGATGGTGGTCGGGCGAGCCCTTGCCGCCAGGGTCGCCACGAGGCCCGCGGCCAGGATCATCGATGCCGTCTGGGCGGCATCGACCGCGCCGAGCCACGTCGTCGGCACCTGCAGGTCACGGATCATGAGCGGCACGAACAGGACGTTGACGGCTCCGAGGCCGAGCATCGTCACACCGGCCGCGATCATCGTGCCGAGCAGCAGCGGCGATCCGACGACGAGCGCGAGGCCATGGCGGAGCGACGCGAAGACGCCCGTCGCCGCGTGCGGCGCGTGCGGCGCGTGCGGCGCGTGAGGATCGGCGGGATCGGCCTCCACCCTGCCGCTCGTCCGGACGCGCAGCACGATGCTGAACGAGACGACGAAGGTCGCAGCGTCGATCACGAACGCCGGCCACGCGACACCGGCAAGGCCGACGATGAGACCCGCCAGTGCGGCGCCCGCCACGCCCGCGATGACGCGCGTCATCTGATTGAGCGAGTTCGCCGCCATCAGCCCGTTGCGCGCCACGACGCGCGGGATGAGTGCCATGCGCGCCGGATTGAAGAACGTGCCGATGGTGGCGTGAGCGATGGCGACCAGGTACAGCAATGGCAGTCGGTCGCCGGTGGCGCCGAGGATGAAGCCGAGGACGAGGCCGGCACGCAGCAGGTCGGACGCGAGCATCACCCGCCGCCGATCCCAGCGGTCGACGAAGACGCCGGCGATGGGCCCGACGACGATGGCCGGCACGGCCAGGGCGATGGCCATCAGCGCCAGCGCAGCGGTCGAACCGGTCAACCGGACGACGACGATCAGCAACGTCAGGTTGGTCAGCGCGTCGCCGATGTCGGAGATGCCCTGGGCGGCCCACAGGCGGCGATAGTCAGGGATGCGCAGGACGGCTCGTGCGCCGAGGGGGGCGGTCTGATCGGTCATCGGGTCTCCTCCTTCGTCGGGGACGGCACGTCGGCCATCGGGTAGAAGGCCACGACAAGGCCATAGAGGCGCTGCCCGCGTTTCGCATCCACGTCGGGCGTCGCGCTGGCCTCTTCGCCGAACTCGGTCAGCAACGCTCGCAGGCGCTCGCGAAACTCGGCGGCTCGCTCCGGAGGCAGGCGGTCGAGAGCTTTGGAGAGGAGGATGGGCTCAGGGTCGGTCGACTCGCGATCGAGGCTCGCCACGCCGGCGCGGATGGCCCGCTGGATGTCCTCGCCCGCCCCACCGAAGATGGTCGCAAGGACAGGACCGAGCGCATCGTCGCCGTGCTCGCTCATCGACAGCAGACCGTGGCCGATCGAGATGTTGGCGGCCACCAGCTGGTACCGCTTCTCGAGGATGCCCGATACCAGCCGACTGCCGGTGACGACCAGCAATCCATGCTCTTCGAGCAGGTTGACGTGGTAGTAGAGCTTGGTCGGCGGTTCGCCGAGCGCCGTGGCGAGCCCCTTGACCGTCCACGGCTCGTCGGGGCGTGACGCCATCGATTCCAGGAGGCGGAGGCGAAGCGGGTCGGCCAGGACCCGCACCGTTTCGAGCCGCGTGATGCGGTGCTCGGCGGCGAGCGTGAACACCTTTTGACGCTTCGCTGTCATTCGTGGCCCCTGTACCGTTCAGCAAGTGCTGAATGACAGGATGCCGATGAATGATCAGCTAGTCAAGGCCCTATCTGCCCCCACAACGCCCCCAAAACCACGCCGTGAGGACCAAATGGACGGCCACATGCGGCCGAATGGCACTTGCCCCATCGACTCGATGGGAGGACATTGAGCGAGTCGGAGTGTTTGGTTCCGCCGGCGATGAAAACGGCCGGTCCGATCGGGTTGCCGAACCGCGCTGAGCCGTGACGGACGTTACCTCGTCGACCCTGCGGAGGTGCTGTATGTCGCTCCAACGGACGACTCTCGGTCGGAGCCTCACGTCCCATCTCGATGCCGAGCACATCGCCCTGATCCTGGCCTTCGCCGTCGCGCTGATCCTCGTCGTGGCCACGATCGCCGGGGTGCACGGAGCCGGCACCTATGTCATCACGCCGGATCCTGCCGCCGGTCTCGGGCTGCCGTTCTGAACGACGGCTTCGCGGCGACCTAGACTCTGGCGGTGCCATCGAGCTACACCGCCGGCAATGAATACCTGACGCCGTCGCGCATCCACGCGGATCGCGCGGCGGCGACGCTCGATATCGACTGGTCGGACGGCCACCAGACGCGCTACGACTTCGTGACGCTTCGCTGGCTGTGTCCGTGTGCCTTCTGCCGCGGCGAGGCGGGCATGCCCGGCTGGCTCGATTCGAAGCCGACCCTGACCGAAGCCCAGACCACCCTGACCGACCTCGAGCTGGTCGGCCAGTACGCCGTTGCGCCGACCTGGGCGGATGGCCACCACACCGGCTATTACACATTCCAGAGGTTGCGCGAGGAGTGCCCTTGCCCTGAAGATGCCGCACGCCGGGCCACCACCCCGCATGCCGCGCATCGGCTCGGCTGAAAGCAGTCCCGCACCATGACCGCCGTCCGACAGCCGGCTGCGACGCGCCGCGCCAGAGCGCGACCCGACGCCACCATCCCGTACATCAATCGCGAGCTTTCGTGGCTCGATTTCAACGCCCGCATCCTGTTCGAAGCGACCGACGAACGGAATCCGCTGCTCGAGCGGACGCGTTTCCTGGCCATCTTCGCCAGCAACATGGACGAGTTCTTCCAGGTTCGAGTGGCCGGTCTGAAGCAACAGCTGCTGGCTCGCCACTCCTCGCCGTCGCCCGACGGGCTGTCCGCGCGCGACGTCCTGGAGAAGATCAGGACGCGCGTGCTGCCCCTCATCGCGCTGCACGCGCGGACCTTCGCCGGAATCAAGGACGAGCTGGCGGACGCCGGCATCCGGATCGTCGCCTATGACGAGCGCCCGGAGCGCCAGGTCGAGCTGCGCGAGCGCTTCGTGGACGAGATCTTCCCCGTCCTGACGCCGCTCGCGGTCGACCCCGGCCACCCGTTCCCGTATATCAGCGACCTGTCACTGTCGCTCGCGGTGACCGTGCGCGATCCGGAGACCGGCGAGCGGCACTTCGCGCGCATCAAGGTGCCGCCCGTCCTGCCGCGTCTCTGGGAAGTCGGCGTACGGACCTACGTGCTGCTCGAGCAGATCATCGCGGCCAACCTCGCCGCGCTCTTCCCGGGCATGGTCGTCGAGGAGCACCACCTCTTTCGCGTGACGCGCAACGCCGACCTGTCCATCGAGGAGGACGAGGCAGACGACCTGCTGCTGGCCATCGAGGAGGAGCTCCGCAAGCGCCGCTTCGGCAAGGTGGTCCGGCTCGAGGTCGAGCGATCGATGCCGCATGCCACGCGGGCGCTGCTGCGCTCAGGCCTCGGGCTGGAAGAGCAGGACGTCTACGAGATCGCCGGCATGCTCGACCTCACGGCACTGGCAGCCATCGCCGACATCGACATGCCCGAGCTCCAGCCACGGCCCTGGCAGCCGGTCGTGCCGCTGCGGCTCCAGCAGCCCGACGAGGATGAGGAGGTCGACATCTTCGCGGCCATCCGCGAAGGCGACATCCTCCTCCACCACCCGTACGACTCGTTCGCCGGCTCGGTGCAGCGGTTCGTCGAGCAGGCGGCCAGCGACCCCGACGTCCTGACCATCAAGCAGACCCTCTACCGAACGAGCGGCGATTCGCCCATCGTGCGCGCGCTCATCGAGGCGGCCGAGCGCGGCAAGCAGGTCGTGGCCATGGTCGAGATCAAGGCGCGCTTCGATGAACGCGCCAACATCGTCTGGGCCCGGGCGCTGGAGCGTGCCGGCGCGCACGTGGCCTACGGCCTGGTCGGGCTCAAGACCCACTGCAAGGCGGCGCTCGTCGTTCGGCGCGAGGGACGCGGCCTGCGCCGCTACGTCCACATGGGGACGGGCAACTACAACCCGCAGACCGCCCGCATCTATGTCGACCTCGGGCTGCTCACCGACGACCCGGACATCTGCGCCGACGTGACCGACCTGTTCAACGTGCTGACCGGCGTCGCGCGGCAGCGTAGCTACCGCAAGTTGCTCGTTGCGCCCACCTCGCTGCGCGAGGGGCTGATCGGGCTCATCGAGGCCGAGACGGAACGGCATCGCCGCGACGGCGGCGGTCGGATCATCATGAAGATCAACGCCTGCGTCGACCCGGCGATGGTCGTGGCGCTCTACAAGGCGGCCGAGGCCGGCGTCTCGATCGACCTCATCGTGCGCGGGATGTGCTCACTCATGCCCGGCCAGCCGAACCTGAGCGAGACCATCCGCGTCCGCTCCGTGGTCGGCCGGTTCCTCGAGCACTCGCGCATCATCTGGATCGGCAGCGGCGAAGCCGAACGCTTCTACATCGGTTCGGCGGACCTGATGGAACGGAACCTCGATCGCCGCATCGAGGCGATGACGCCGGTCGAGGACCCCGTCCTCCAGGGTCGGCTGCGCGAGATCATCGCCATCATGCTCGCCGACGACCGGCGCTCCTGGCAGCTCGGGGCGGACGGCGAGTGGCGCCGCACCGAAACCATCGTCGCGGAGCCGACCGGCATCGACACCTTCGAGACGCTGATGGCCATGACCCGCGCCGCGCTCGAGACGCCCGGGTGACCGATTCGGTCGAGTCGGCCGAGGACCCGGCGGCCGAGGCGGCGCCCCACGAGGTCGAGCTGAAGTACGCGGTGGCCGATCTCGACGCGGTCCGTGCCTGGCTCGACACGGAGGTCGTGGCCGGGCTGGACGCCGGGCCGTGGCAGATGGTCGAGGTGGAGGATCGCTACCTCGACACGCTCGATGGGGCGCTCGAGCAGGCAGGCTACGGCGTCCGATTGCGCCGATCCGGCGGCCACACCGTGCTGACGGTCAAGTCGTCGGCCTCGGTCGGCATCGACGACGCCGACGGCACGCCGGCGGCGCTCCATCGGCGCCTCGAGTACGAATCGCCGGCCACGCAGCGCCTCGATCCGGCTGCCTGGCCGGCGAGTCCGGCGCGCGACATCGTCGAGCGCGTCGCGGCCGGCGGCCCGCTCCACACCCTCTTCGCCATCCGCCAACGTCGAGACGAACGCACCCTCAGCGCCGGTGGCACGCTCATCGCCAAGCTCAGCCTCGATGCGGCCACGGTCCGGCACGGCGGGCGCTCGGCC
>PNAP01000063.1 GCA_003169735.1 Chloroflexota bacterium
CTACAGTCGTTTCGAGCACGTGCATGACGGGATCAGGCTCGACCTCGTCCAATTCGTGCCGCCCGACGATCCGATCAAGGTCTCCCTGCTGACGATCGAGAACCGGTCGGGCCGCACCAGGCGCCTCTCGGTCACCGCCTACGCCGAGTGGACCCTGGGCACTTCGCGAGGGGCAGCCGCGCCCTACATCGTGACGGCGGTGGAGCCCGGAACGGGGGCGCTCCTGGCGCGCAACCCATGGAACACCGAGTTCGGTGGCCGTGTCGCCTTCCTGGACATGGGCGGTCGCCAGAAGGCGTGGACGGCCGATCGGACTGAGTTCCTCGGCCGGAACGGCGCGCTGGATCAGCCGGCAGGCCTGGGCCGCGGGAAGTCTCTGTCAGGAGCAGCCGGGGCAGGGATGGACCCCTGCGCAGCGATGCAGACGACCTTCGAACTCGCCGATCGAGAGCAGACGGAGATCCTCGTGATGCTTGGGCAGGCGCGTGACGCGACGATGGCCACCGAGCTGATCCGGCGCCAGCGGGCGACCGACCACCGAGCGACGCTGGCCGGGCTGGCGGACTACTGGGACGACGTCCTCGGCGCCGTCCAGGTAAAGACACCGGACCGCTCGATGGACATCATGCTCAACAGCTGGCTTCTCTACCAGACGCTGGCGTGCCGCCTGTGGGCCAGGGCGGCTTTCTATCAGGCAGGCGGTGCGTATGGGTTCAGGGACCAGCTCCAGGATGTCATCGCGCTGACGACCGCGCAGCCGGCGCTGGCACGGGAGCACATCCTGCGCTCCGCGGCGCGCCAGTTCCCCGAGGGAGACGTCCAGCACTGGTGGCATCCACCATCGGGTCGCGGCGTACGGACCCGGATCTCCGACGATCGGCTTTGGTTGCCGTACGCCGTCGACCGCTACCTGGCGGTCACGGGAGACTCCACGGTCCTCGGCGAGCTGGTGCCATTCATCGAGGGGCCGGAGCTCAGGACCGACGAGCAGGACGCCTACTTCGAGCCCGAACGTTCGCCGAAGTCGGCCACGCTGTACGAGCACTGCGTCAGGGCCATTGAGCGCAGCCTCGCCGTCGGCAGTCACGGGCTTCCCCTCATCGGGTCTGGCGACTGGAACGACGGCATGAACCAGGTCGGCGACGAGGGTCACGGTGAGAGTGTCTGGCTGGGCTGGTTCCTGCATACGGTCCTCGCCGCCTTCGCGCCGATCGCCGAAGGCCGCGGTGACCGCCGGCACACCGAACGCTGGCGCGAACACATGAAGGCGCTCCGGCGAGCCCTCGAACGCGATGGCTGGGATGGCGACTGGTACCGGAGGGCCTTCTTCGACGACGGAACCCCCCTGGGGTCCGCGGCCAACGCCGAGTGCCGGATCGATTCGATCGCCCAGTCGTGGAGCGTCCTGTCGGGCGCCGCGGACCCGGCCCACGCAGTGCGCGCGATCGCGGCCGTCGAGGAGTACCTCGTCCGTGGCGACGACGACCTCGTGCTGCTCTTCACGCCGCCGTTCGACCATTCCGAGCTCGAACCTGGCTACATCAAGGGGTACCTGCCAGGCGTGCGGGAGAACGGCGGTCAGTACACCCACGGAGCGATCTGGTTGGTCCTGGCCGTCGCGGCTCTGGGCGACGGCGACAAGGCGGTCGAGCTGTTCTCCATGCTCAATCCGATCAACCATGCCGACACGCGGGCCGGCGTCCATCGCTACAAGGTGGAGCCGTACGTCATGGCAGCCGACGTGTACGCCGAGCCGTCGCACGTCGGTCGGGGCGGCTGGACCTGGTACACGGGGTCCGCCGGCTGGATGTACCAGGCAGGAGTCGAATCGATCCTGGGCTTCCGTTTGCGAGGGACGACGCTGGTGCTCGAACCCTGTATCCCGCGTGCCTGGCCCGGCTATGAGATCGACTTCCGGTACCACTCCGCTCGCTACGAGATCGTCGTTGAGAACCCTCTGGGAGTCAGTCGTGGGGTGGCGTCGGCGGAGCTCGACGGACGGATGCTCACCGATCGTGGCGCCACGATCCCGCTCGTCGACGACGGTGCGACGCACCGGGTCAGGGTCGTCCTCGGCTAGCCCTGCCGCGCCGCCCCCGGGGTGACGTCGAGGAGCGCCGAAGACTCCGCCACGAAGATGGACTCCGTGGGTGTGGCGTCCCAGAGAGTGCCGCTCGCGAGGCCTCGCCAGGACGTCGAGGGCGCTCAAAACCCCCTTTTTTATGACCGGCCAATAACGCCAATAACCACCGACACCATCACCGGATCGTGGTTGCCTCACACCGTCAATGACGTGATTGATCATGGGTGCGGCGTGCGCGCCCGCTGGTTCCGCTGGCGCTGGACACGCGGCATCGAGTCGGCAACGATGTTGGCAAGCATCGTAATCAAGCCGGGACGTCGACGGCGGGAGAACAATCAAGATGACACTGCAGCCCGATGTCCTAGCGAACCTACTGAGTGGCTTCCTGGGTGCCGTCATCGGCGTCATCGGGGCATTCGTCATCGCGATCTATGCCCAGGAGCGCAGCTCGGCCCGCCGCCGCCACCGCGCCCGCAACACCGACCCCGCATGGTCGCAGCTCGGGTTGCGCCCGTCTCAACTCGAGGGCCGTCTTGTCCAGCTTGAGCATCCGATCAATGGCGCTCATCGACCGCTCAATCCTGTTCGGCCGCCCAGCACGCTTCCTGCGGACCGTCGCCTGAGCGAGCGAGACCAGATTGTCAGAGCCGATCTCAACTCGCTCGGCTCTATCTGCGCGCCCTGTCTCGCCGCCGGGCACCAGAGTCAGTGCCATCAACGGGGAGATGCCGTGATCGGCGCGCATGCCATACCCCGAGCAAAAGGCCGTTAGTCACGCGCGTTCTGGTCGCCTATGCCGCTGGCACTGGCCCGCGCCGGATCGCCCTGATCTCCTTGTGGGAGCCTGATCGCTGAGGGCCGGTTTGGCCGCGTGGGTCGAACGCACCCGAGTCGCCATACGCAAGCCGAGACCATCTAATGCGGATCGCTATCGTGGCGCGATGAGCACCACGTCGCCCACGTTCTATCCAGACCTGCTGGCCGAGGCCAGCCTGCCGACGCGCGGGATCCACAGCCAGACCCTCTCCGACGAGGCGGGCGTCGAGCTCGTTCTGTTCGCCTTCGCCGCGGGCGAGGCGCTGTCCGAGCACACCTCGGCCCGTCCGGCGATCATCCACGTCCTGTCCGGCGAAGCCGACCTCACCGCAGGCGGTGAAGCGCACCGGGCGGTGTCCGGCAGCTGGCGGCGCATGCTGGCCGGCCTGGCGCACAGTGTGCGCGCGCGAACGCCGCTGGTCATGGCGCTGTATCTGCTGCCAACCCTGGGTACCGAACCGGGCACAAAGGCGAGGTGACCCAGGAAGCCATAGCCGGTGCCAAAGCGTGTGCGAGTCGCCGCGCTGCTGGGACCCCTGCCACGAGAACAGCGGGTGCGGCTGTCGCCTTTTCGTTCCCGTTGTCTTCGCGCCCTTGGAGCAGACGGCGACGTGATCGACGAGAGGCTCGCGGACGGCTTCGTGACTGTCATCCGCCTGCAACTAAAGTGCGGGCATGCGCGGCAAGCCGTGCTCGCGCATGCCCGGTCAGTCGTCAGCCCGCAAGCGCTGCTGTTTCTTGATGCTCACCCGCTGGCGATTGCCTCGGCGCCCGCGGGTTCGGGATAGCTGAGCGTCTCGTCCGCCATGACGAGCACTCCCGGCGTCAGCGTCGCGGGGAACACTTGACCGCGGCTCAGGATGTGCTCGACGCGCCTCCCGGCGACCAGCAGGTAGTCGGCGATTATCCGGCGATGACAGCGCCACCAGACCGCCTCGGCACACATGATCGCGCACCGATCATGACGCGCCAGTGCGAGGAGCGACTGCAGACCCGCCCGGAAGTCCTCGGTCTCTGCGTAGTCAGCGTAATTCCGGAAGGCAGCGACGTGCCAGAACTGATTGGGCGAGGGTGGGGCACCCCTCCGGTGATGGCGTCGGCCGCCAAGGGCGGGCATGTGTCGGTAGCCGATGCCCTCGGCCGCGAGGGAGTCGGGCAGCGTGTCAGCGTTGAACTGCGGCGTCGTTCGCGAGCGCGGGATCGAGCGCACATCGACGAGCTGGGTCACGTTCTCGTCCCGCAGGAGCGCCACGAACTGGGCCAGCGTCCGCGTCGAGTGGCCGATCGTGAAGATCGGACCGCTCGGCCCGCGGTTCACGACTGCACACTGAGCTGCTGAAACGCAATCACGTTAGCGCACGCCTCGAACAGGGCCGGATAGTCGATGGGGTCGGCTACGCCCCATTCGATCCAGAGGCCGGGGCACTGTTCTTCGCCCTGATCAGCTCCCGCTACGAGCGCCGGTCGCTGATCGTGTCGTCCAACAAGACGTTCAGCGCCTGGGCCGAGATCTTCGGCGACCCGGTCGCCGTCGCCCGCGATGGTCGACCGCGTCGTCCACCATGCCGACGTCATCCTCCTTGATGGCGAGAGCTTCAGGCTCCGAGGCAAGCGCGAGCAGGTGCTGAGCGGCCACAAGGAGCGCTGACCTGCTTAGGTTTCGGCCGGCGACTTCTGCTCAGGTTTAGGCCGGGGTTGACACCGGCCAGTCGCCGGGCTCGCACCGAACCGACCAGGTGGGCCCCGTTAGGTCGCTGCGGATAGATCGATGTCATTCAGGAATGCCAACCCGACGGGTCACTTGAGATCGAACGGGCCTGGATCAGGGCTTGGTCGCAGCCTTCGACGGCGCGTATTCGGAAGGGTGCTTCGGGCGATCAATGTCAAGGGTCTTGTTGATCGTCAGCAACGTAGCGGCAACGCTCTTGCCGTTTTCGTCGGCCGCGCGCTTCACGTCCTCGTATCGGATATTGGCATGGCCCATCTGTTTGTGGGCGTCCATGCAACCGCAGGTCAGACACATCTCGAGAGTCCTCCATGGCTTCACGGCGATTCATTCAGCTGGAAACGTAACAGCCTCGACTTTGCCGGCGATTGGGTCCGGCGTCTGTCTGGTACGTGACATTCGCGGATCGACTGATCGCGAGCCAGGTCATCGGCTTCACGCGCGACGTGGCGTCTGCAGGTCACGGCTCGCGGACACCAGGTCGCAGCGCCC
Source organism: Chloroflexota bacterium (assembly GCA_003169735.1). GTDB lineage: Bacteria > Chloroflexota > Limnocylindria > Limnocylindrales > CSP1-4 > Palsa-1032. The sequence goes on from PNAP01000063.1 coordinate 5,118, forward strand.
GAACAACAAGGGGAGCGACGAGTTGGGTGTTGAAATGACGCACGTCAGTCTGCGTCATCTCGGCCTCGATGCCTACGACTCCTTGGTCTAGGCCTAAGCGGCGCCCGTGGCAGCTTCGGCCATCACGTCCTGCCTGACGACTCGTCTAGGGTTCGCCTTCGGCCGGAATCCCGACCGCGCCAAAGCCGTTCTCGCGCCGCTCGCGCTTCAAGATTATCCGGTATTGCAACGCGCCACTCGGCGTCGGACCTGTGGCCGACACGGCGACGACCTCCCATCCGTCCTCGCCCAGCTTGTCGAGCTGTCGCTTCAACCCCTCGCGCTCCGTCTGCTGGGCAACAATCAAATCCTCGACGACGTATTCCCATTTCACTGCGGAGCTCCTCTCACCTGCGCTGGTCAGCGCCGCCTCAGTAACCGGTGAACTCTTCGGTCCGGATGTCGTCCTCGTCCACCCCCGATGTGACGAGCATGGTTCGCAGAGCCTGGACCATGCCCGGCGGGCCGGCGATGTAGTGGATTGGATGGGCGACCCCGGCAAGGTGTCGCCGGAGCATCGCGGCGTCGATGTGGCCCTGCTCCCCACCCCAAGGCTGCGTCGAGCCGGCCATCGCCGTCATCGTCGGCACGAAGGTCAGATTGGGGTCCGTCTGCGCGAGCGCCCGGAACTCGTCCGCGAACGGTGCGTCCTCCGGCCGTCGGTTGGCATGGAAGAGGACGACTCGGTAGGGTAGGGAACCGCCCCCGATCGTCTCGACGAGGATGCTCCGAAATGGCGTGATGCCGATGCCGCCCGCGAGGAGGACGGCCGGCCGGTCGGCATGATGGAGCCGGAGGTCGCCGAACGGGCCTTCGATCTTGACCCCAGTACCGAGCGGCAGCTGCTGGAGCACGCGCTTGAACGCCGTATCGCGCAGGCGCGTCGTGATCATGATCACGTCCTCACGCGGTGCGCTCGAGATGGAGAAGCCGCGCGTGTTCCCCTCGGCATCGGTCTCGGGTGGATCGCGCAGGGTGATGTCGACATACTGGCCGGCGCGGTATTCCCAGTCGGCCGGCTTGGCGAACCGGAACGCCATCGTCCGTTCGGCGACCGTCTCGCGGCTCAGCAGAGCTGCCTCAAAGATTGGCCAGGTCGCGGTGGTCGTGCTCATGGAAGGGTGATCGACAGGCTGCGCAGGCCATTGCTCGGATACACATCACGCGGTTGGGCAAGCGTCGAAGTGAGCTCGATCCGGCGCGTACGGCTCAGTAGTTCCTCGAGCGCAACTCGCATGTTGAGCATGGCCAGCGGCTCGCCGAGACAGCGATGGATGCCCGCCCCGAACAGGACGTTATCGCCGGGCTCGCGGCTCAGGCGGACATCGTCCGGATCCGGAACGACCTCGGGATCGCGGTTAGCGGCGATCCACATCAGCGAGATCCGCTCGCCTGAAGTGATCTTCTCGCCGGCGACCTCCACCTCGCGGGTCGTCGTTCGATTGTTCGCCACGAGCGGGCCGTCGGCGCGAAGGATTTCTCGGATCGCCCGCTCGATGAGAGCCGGCTCGCGGCGCAGACGTTCCTGGAGGTCGAGATCGGTGGCGAGATGGAGGGCGACGATGCCCAGGGCCGCGGCCACCGTTCCGTGGCCGGCTGTCCAGGTGCGCAGGAGGCTGACGATGTCCTCGTTGCTCAGCGACTTGCCTCCCACGACCAACCCGAGCAACTCGCTCATCAGGTCATCGCCCGGGCCGATGGCGGCGCGCCGCGCGTCGAGGATCTCGGTGACGTAGGCGGCGAAGTCACGGGCCAGGGCGGCCCCCGCCTCGCGATCCTGCCGGAACGCAGCGTCCTGGTTGCCGTGCGTCCAGCCGCGCACGCGGTTCCAGTCGGCGACCGGCCAGCCCATGAACGCACACAATGCCTGGTGCGGGAACGGTTCGGCGAACTCGCTAATGAACTCTGTGTCGCCGCGCGCCAGGATCGGCCCCAGCAGGGCCGAGGCGATTGCCCGACTGCGCGGCTCGAAGGCGGCCATGTGCTCGGGCGTGAAGTACGGATCCAGTAGCTGGCGAAAGACGGTGTGCTCAGGCGGGTCCATGCCGTTGGGGATGGCGCGGCGCTTCATCGCGCTGCTGAATGTGGCCGTGTCGCGTAGCGCCTCGACCACGTCGCGGTGGGCGAAGAGGGACCAGCCGAGGAAGTCGCTGTAGGCCACCGGGCAGCGGGCGCGCATCTCATCGTAGGCCTGCCGCTGGTCCTTCAGAACGGAAGGGTCGCGAGGATCCCAGTCAGCTCGATCCCGGTCAGCCATGAGTCGGCTCCGGCCTGGGACCACTTCGACCGACACTCCCCAGCCGTCGATCGAGCTCGTCGGCGATCACCCGCGCCTGGCTGGCTCCGTGTCGCGTGCCCCGAAGACCACGGTGAGCCGACCTCGCCGTGCGTCGTAGACGCGTTGTAATCGGACGTTGTTTGATGAGGCGCTCATGAGACGACGTGGTCGGATTCCATGTGCACCGTGAGCAGGACCTGGCTCGGCACGTTCGCGTGAAGGTCATGCGCCACCCCCGGAGATAACACGAGCACCGTCCCGGCGCCCAGCTCGTGGTCGCCCCCCGCCGTCTTGACCTGAACGTGACCCGCGAGCACGTGGATCGTGACCTCCCCGTCGGCCACATGGTCTACGAGTCGACCATCCGCCTCGAAGTCGAACAGCACGAGCGCCATCGAGCCGTGATGGGCGATCGTAATCTGCCGATGGCCATCCGTGGCCTGATGTGGCTCCGCTAGTAGCTTCGCCGCGATCTCGGCGAGGTCGTAGACGTGCTCCGTACCGGCGAATCGCTCGACGGGTGCGCGGCGCAGACGCGCCTCATCCTTTTCCATTGCTGGCTCCTCTTGGCTAAGGATGGCGGCTGGAGACGTACGAACCGACCGGCCGCCGGAAGCCGACCGCGAGGCGGTTCCAGCCATTGATGGCCACGATGGCCAAGGTCAACGCGACCTGCTCGAGCGGGTCGAACTCGCGAGCCATCGCTGCGTAGACCTCGTCGGGTGCGCCGGTCTCGGGCAGCAGCGTGAGCGCCTCGGTCCAGGCCAGCGCGGCGCGCTCGCGGGGCGTGAAGAACGGCGCCTCTCGCCAGACGGCGACCAGGTGGAGCCGCTGCTCGTCCTCGCCGATCGCCCGGGCGTCCTTGGTGTGCATGTCCAGGCAGTACGCGCAGCCGTTGATCTGCGAGGCGCGCAGCTTCACGAGCTCGAGCAGTTTCGGTTCGAGGGCACCTGACTCGACGACCTCCTCGAGTCCGCTCATGGCCCGACTCGTCTCGGGCAGCACCGTCCTGTAGTCCAGTCGCATCGATCTTCTTTCTATCTGCGGACCTCCGTCGCGATCACTTCGTCGCGTCGGGATCGCCCACAGGAGAACGAGGATGGACCTCGCTCGGAGACCGGTCTGTCTGCTGCCAGACAAAGACCGGAGAACCGCGGCCGGCTCCAGTCGCGCCGATCGTGGATCGGCATGAGCACCGGACGGTGGGCGCCGCTCAGGCGGCCCCACTCGCATCAGAGAACGACGAGCGGAGCGACGCCGGCAGCCAATCGAGATGGCGTGCGATCTCACGCCGCATCGCCCAGTAGCACTCGCAGGTGATCTGCTCGAGGCACGCCCGGTCCACGACCGTCACCCGGCCTCGTCGATGCGTGACCGCCCCGAGCCGCTCGAGCTCGGCGAGGGCGACGGTCACGGTCGGCCGTTGGACCCCGAGGCGCAGCGCCAGGAACTCGTGGGTCACCACGAGCTCATTGTCGACGCGCAGATCGCGGGCGGCGAGGAGGTGGCGTGCCGCGCGGGCGACGACATCGTGATGGCGATCGCAGCCGGCGGAGATCGCGCGCTGGCCGATGACCGCCGCGGCGTGGTGATGCAGGCGTCGGTGCAGCTCCGGGTTCCGATCGACCTCCGCGGCAAGCTCGGTCGTCGCGAACTGGAGGAAGAGCCCGCTCATCTGGCACACGACCCAGACCCCGCTGACATGGCTGCCGAACACCGCCGGCCAGCCCGCCATCCCTTCCCTGCCAATGAAGCCGACCTCGACCGCGGAACCGTCGGCCATCAGAACGAACTCGGACAACGCCCCGGTCTCCGGGAAGTAGACGGAGTTGATAGGGCTACCCGGCGTCATGAGGGTTGCCTTGCGGTCCAGACGGACGCGATGCGCGCGCGCAGCCAGGTGTTCGGCATCGCCGGGCGGAAGGTCCATCAGAAGCAGATTCCCTCGAAACGGCGCCCGGTCCGATCCGGCTGCTAACACGTCCGGGACTGACTGCGGCGCGGGCCGCCGGCCGCGGTACGGAGCGACAGGGCCGCGGTCGCGCCGTCGCCCACCAAATCATGCTGCTGTGAAGATCCCATTGATCTCGGCGGGTCCTTCAACGATCGTCGTCGTCGACCGTGCCGTTCGCGGTGGTCGCGACGTCGAGTATGCGCCGGGCGACTCGATGGGGCTGCGCTCAGGTCTCCCCTGATTCATGGTCAAGGGTCAGCGACATGACAGTCGGGTGGGCCGCGCACCTGACAGCGTGTTGGGATCGTCGGCTGTAGGCGCCACGACGGCGACGCCTGCAGGATGACGGGGCAGTCGATTGCGAGGTTCGCATGGCGTGCACGACGGGAACAATGCCGGCAGTCGGGCAGCCGGTCCCGTGACCGTCGACTTCCCGGTCTGGCTGCGCGCTGCGCACTGGATCAACGTGCTCTTCCTAGGCTTCCTGATTCGGGCCGGCATCCAGATCCTGGCGGCCTATCCGCGGCTTTACTGGAACGACAATTCAACGCCGGGGACAGAATGGCTCAAGTTCGCCAAACGTCCCATTCCCGTCGACCGACCTTGGACCGCCCTCGAGCAGGAGCGGGACGTCACTGCATGGCTGGCCCAGCCGGGCGGCAACAACCTCGGCCTGGGGCGCCACTGGCACTTTTCCGCGGCCATGTTCTGGGTCCTCAATGGGGTGGTCTACGTTGTGCTGCTCTTCGCTACGGGAGAGTGGCAGCGGCTCATCCCCACCTCATGGTCGATCTTCCCCGACGCCTGGCAGTCGGTGCTGACATATGCCAGCCTGCACCAGCCGGCGGCGAGCCCGGGGCTGCCGTACGACCCATTGCAGCAGCTCGCCTACGCCGCCGTCGTCTTCCTGCTGGCGCCGTTCCTGATCCTCACGGGTGCGGCCCAGTCGCCCGGCATCGAGGCGCAGTTCCCGCGCTACGCGCGGCTCTTCGGGGGCCGACAGGGAGCGCGCAGCTTGCACTTCCTGGGCCTGCTCGCGTTCATCGCCTTCATCGTGGTGCACACCTTCCTGGTCGTGGTGACCGGCTTCGCCAACAACATGGGTGACATCATCCTGGGCCAGCACCAGACCGACCAGGGCGCCGCGGTTGTCATCGGGCTGGCCCTGATCGCCTCCATCCTGGCGATCTATGCCGTCACGTCCTGGGGCTCGCGGCGCCGGCCGCGGACCGCCCAACACATCCTGGGCCGGATCTTTCGCCCGATCATGCGAGCGCTGGCCGTGCGCACGCGCTCTCGCCAGCACTACCCGGCCAGCAGCATCTCGCCGCAGTTCCTGGTCAACGGCGAGCCGCCCGATAGCTCCGAGTATGCGCACCTCGTGGCGGAGGACTTCAGCGATTGGCGCCTCGAGGTGGGCGGTCTCGTTGAAATGCCGCTCAGCCTGACGCTCGCCGACCTGCGCAGGATGCCCGCTCAGACGCAGATCACGAAGCACCACTGCATCCAGGGCTGGTGCGGCATCGCCGAGTGGGGCGGCGTGCCGCTGGGTGCCATCCTCGATGCCTGCCGGCCGTTGCCAGCGGCCCGGTACCTCATCTTCCACTCGTACCAGCTGGATATGACAGGCCACCCGTTCTACGAGTCCCTCCAGATCGAACTGGCGCGGCATCCGCAGACGATCTTGGCTGACCGGATGAACGGTGAGCCGTTACCGATCCCGTATGGAGCGCCATTGCGCCTCCGCGTCGAGACTGAGCTCGGCTTCAAGATGGTCAAGTGGCTGCGGCGCGTTGACTTCGTGGCCGACTATCGCGATCTCGGCGACGGCCAGGGCGGCTCGCGCGAGGACAACATGTTCTACGAGCAGTCAGTTGGCATCTAGGCCAATCGTCCCGATGGATGGCCGTAAGGTGGTTGACGTGCCTGTCCGGACCCTCCCATCCGTGGGCCTCGGGATCTACGTCCGGAGCTTCGTCAGCGCCGCCCCCTTGTGCATCGCGACGTGGTCCGTCGTATCGCTCTCGATCTCGTACTGCGCCTCGTCGGTGCTCGCGTGGACCGTATAGCCTTTGAACTCTGTTGGCGACGTGACGATGCGTGTGATCCTGCCCCGCACACGACCCGCCTCCGAAGCCCACGACACGTGATCCCCGATCTTGAACCGCTTCGCCGCCATTGGTTTCCTCACTCACGTGGCCGTTGATCGCTTGCGACGCCACCGCGCTTCAGCGTACGACCGCCGCGCAGCGGCCACGTCCGACGATCAGATGCGATCGGTACTTCGATCTCAGGGCGCGTCGAGCGTGACGACACACGAGATTAAGGCGGTCACACCGTACCGGCTCGATCTTACGGTGAGCGCGCTGCGCCGCATGGCTTCGAACGTGGTGGACGTCTACACACCAGACGGCCGCTACCTGCGCGCACTCGGTGGTTTCGCCCAGCCGGTCATCGTCAGCGTCACGCAGCCGCGCGCAGATGCGCTGGCCGTCTCGATAAGTGGCGGCAGCGACGACGGCGAGCGAGTGCTCGCGAGCGTGCGCCAGATGCTCGGAATTGAGCGCGACCTCTCGGATTTCGAGCGGCGTGCGGTCACGATCCCGTGGTTGGCTCCGCTCGTGCGCCGGATGCGCGGCCTCAAGCCACCGCGCTATCCGACACTATTTGAGGCATGCGCCAGTGCGATCGTGTTCCAGCAACTCAGTCTGTATTCGGCGAGCGCGATCATGCGTCGTCTAGTCCTGGCGCTCGGAACGACGTTCGAGTTCGATGGCATCCCGCTCGCCGTCTTTCCCGGTATTGAGGCCGTTCTTGGAGCGGACGAAGCCGTGCTCCGAGCCACGGGCCTCAGCGCGGGAAAGCTCGCGACGCTGCGATGCGTGGCTGAAGCGATCGCTAGCGGTGCCCTCAGCGAGGCGATGCTGGAGGCGAGATCGAGTACCGATGCCGCGTCAATGCTCCGCACCATCAAAGGCATCGGGCCATGGACGGCCGCGGTGATCCTGCTCCGGGGGCTCGGCCGGCTCGACGTCTTCCCCGGGAACGACAGTAGCGTGGCCGCGAACCTCGCCCTCGTTGCAGGCGAGCGCGTGGACGTCGGACCCGTCGTCGACGCCCTTGGATCTCAGCGTGGCACGCTGTACTTCTGTCTCCTGCTCGCCCGCCTGGAAGCTCGAAGCGAGATCGGCCGTGCGTCCGACGTGTCGAGGTAAGCGCTCCCAACGAAGGACAAGGCGCATGGATCGGCCGCTATGGGCACGAGAAGTGGCGGCCGTTTTGCCGTGCGTCTGCTTCCGACCGGCGATCGCTGGGGTCGTGCCCCCGACAGTAACGCGGCTTCTTAGCTCGTTAGGCGGACGAAGCGTCGCCGGCTCAGCGACGGCGGTTCAACAAACGCAGTCGGCGATCGGCCCGAGCAGACGTGCCGGCAAAGGCCAGGCCAGCCGTCGCGCGCGCCAAGGGACGCGCATCCCTCGCGGCTGCGTCAGCGAGATGACAGACCGGCCTGCATCGGAAGGTCTAGCGTCGGGCCAGATGCAGATTGCTTCGGCGGCGACCTAACAGAAAGGAACGAGTAGAGGAGACCATGACATTGGATGCCAACACAGTTATCAAGGAGTGGCCAGTTGACGCGAGGACGGTCACGGCGGCCCTCATTGCCAAGTACGGAGCAGCCGATGAGGTCACACCTGCGCTAGTCACATGGCACAATCGGGGGCCCTGGAAGAAGATCGTCGCGTCCAGGTACGCCACGCCCCACGACTTCCCGTTCCCGCACGGCGATATCGTGGAGAACTTCACCGAGTACAAGGTCCCGTCGGCGTTCTTCTCGAAGCTGGCAGACTTCGATGGCAGCGTTACGGCGAGTCGTACCCGCGGCCTTCTCTCCGCGAGATGTCACGACGAAGAAGCGAATCATCTTGCCGCCAACCTCGCCCACGACATCATCATCGGCAAGAAGACCGTCGCGCAAGCACGACAGGCGTACGTGGACATTATGCTCGCGTACCGTGAGCACAAGGCCGCGCCATACATGAACGAGCTGCAGTTCAAGCCCCAAGCGAATGCCGGCGATCCCGATGTCGCGCTCGTTTCGACCGACCAACTGGACAAGGCAGCCAAAGAAGACCGAGCGACGATTCCTGTCGGGTAGGCATTGCACGGAGGCCTCTGTCCTCAAGTAGTTACTCGAAGCGCCGCCAGTAGCCCTCCCGACCCTGCCGGAGAGCGTGAATTCTTCAATTCCAGTGAGACATTCGCTGCTGCGGTCTTCCGAGGGGCGAACGTTGAGCGTGCCGCGTGCTCGCATCCTCGGTCGGGCTGCTGGCCACGGCCAGGGCAGGTCAGAGTCTCCATGGAAGTCAGGGCGGTTCATTCGTTCGTTCTCGCTCAGCTGCGCCACCGCTACGCTCGATCTCCATCGGGCTTCCCTTCCCGCCGGATGTCGCACGGCCCGGCGAACGCGACTCACCGAATCCCTACACGCGCGTCGGAGGGGAAGCTAGGGGATCAGCCGTCGATCCTTTCGCGCTGTGCGTGCACGGGCGCGAACCTTCTGGCCGCTTGCCGGGGACCCGGTCGGCCGCTCTCCGAACGCCTCCGCGACGATCGATTGCTGCTGGGTCCGGTGCGCGGCGTGGTACCCCTCGGCTGGGCTCGATCGCTCGGGTCGCGAGACGTCGACGATCGGGATGCTTGCCGGGATGAGCTCGCGAAGCTTGGGCAGCGCGAACTTGCGGGCACCCATGTTGCGCGGCTCCTCCTGCGCCCAGACCACTGTCTCGAGGGAGGGGTAGCGGGCGACCAGCCGCCGCACTTCCCCGTCCGGAAACGGGTAGAGAAGCTCGACCCGACCGATGGCCACGTCGCGCGCCTCTGCGCGCATCGGCGAGAGCAGCAGGTCGTAGTAGAGGCGGCCGCTGCACAGCACGAGCCGACGGACATCGCCGGGTGATATCGCGCGCTCGGGATCGTCGAGGACGGCCTCGAACCGACCGGCAGTCAACTCGTCGACGCTCGAGGTCGCGGCCGGCAGCCTCAACAGGCTCTTGGGCGTCATCAGCACCAGCGGTCGGACGATCGGGCGGAGGGCCTGATCGCGCAGCAGGTGAAAGTACTGGGCGGGCGTCGTGCAGTTCGCCACCCGCACGTTGTCTTCTGCTCCGAGGGACAGGTAGCGCTCGAGGCGAGCGCTCGAGTGCTCCGGTCCCTGGCCCTCATAGCCGTGCGGGAGCAGCAGCGTCAGCCGAGAGGTCTCGCCCCACTTCGCCAGCCCCGCGATGATGAACTGGTCGATCACGACCTCGCCGCCGTTGGCAAAGTCTCCGTACTGTGCCTCCCAGAGAACGAGCGTCTCCGGTGCCTCCACGGCATAGCCGTACTCGAACCCGAGGCAGGCCAGCTCCGAGAGGGGGCTGTCGTGCAGCTCGAATGAGGCGCGCGCGCCGGATAGGTTCTGGATCGGCGTGAAGTGCCGCCCGTCGCTGGCATCGTGGAGCACGAGATGGCGCTGGCTGAATGTTCCTCGTTCGGTGTCCTGGCCGGTCAGGCGGATCGGCGTGCCATCGAGCAGGAGCGACCCCAGCGCGAGGGCTTCCGCCTGGGCCCATGGGATCCTACCGTCCGGGCCGAGCGCCGCGCGCCGCCGGTCGAGCTGACCGATCAATTTGGGATGAACGGTGAAGTTCTCAGGCCAGCGGAGGAGTTCGTCGTTGATGGTTCGCAGGCGGTCTGCACGGACTGCCGTTGCGGGAGTCCCCGCCGAGCTGCGGCTCCGACGTCGCGGGCCGCTCAGGCTGGCGGCTTGCCGGGGCTCGGCCGACCCGGGCCGCGCGACGGCCTCCGGCTCACCGTCCGTCGCCCCGTTCGCCACGGATTCCTGGATCGCTGCCAGGCGTGCCTCCGCAGCACTGAGCATCGCCTCTCCTGCGTCGAGCTGGAGGGCGCCCTGCTCGACCAGGCACCGCAGGTAGAGTTCGCGGACGGTCGGGTGCTCGGCGATCCGGGTGTACATCAGCGGTTGCGTGTAGGCCGGCTCGTCCTCCTCGTTGTGGCCGTGGCGGCGATAGCCCACGACATGGATGACGAAGTCGCCACGAAACCGCTCGCGGTACGCGACGGCGAGATCCACCGCCGCCAGACAGGCCTCCGGATCGTCGGCGTTGACGTGGACGATCGGCACGTCGAAGCCCTTCGCAAGGTCGCTGGCGTAGTCGGTCGAGCGGCCGTCACTCGGCTCGACCGTGAAGCCGAGCTGATTGTCGGCGATGAGGTGGATCGTCCCGCCGGTCGTGTAGCCGGCGAGACGCGCCAGGTTGAACGTCTCGGCCACCACGCCCTGCGCCGCAAACCCGGCATCTCCATGGATCAACACGGGCACCGCGAGGCGGACATCGCGGGTTGCCTTGGGCCCGCTTCGATCGCTCTGCTCGGCACGGGCGCGGCCCTCGACCACGGGATCGACCGCCTCGAGGTGGCTCGGGTTGGGCGAGAGCGTCACACGGATCGGTCCGCTCGCCGTGTGATGGATGCCATCCGCGCCGCGATGGTACTTGACGTCGCTCGTCTCACCCTCGGCCGGGAGGTCGGCTTCGGCCGTTGGTTGGCTGCGTTCGAACTCATCGAGGATCACCGCGTCGGGGACGCCCACCACCTGGACGAGGACGTTCAGGCGGCCCCGATGGGCCATGCCGAGCTCGACGGTCCGGGCGCCGGCCCGTCCGACCAGCTCGATGATCTGGTGCAGCATCGGGACCAGGACGTCGAGGCCCTCGATCGAGAACCGCTTCTGGCCGAGGTACGCACGCTGGAGGAAGCGCTCGAAGGCTTCCACGGCCGTCAGCCGGGCGAGGAGTTGGGCCTTATCGTCCGCGGTGAGGGGGACCCGGTACGCTCCCGTCTCGATCGTCTTCCGCAACCACGTCCGTTCGTCATGGCTGTTGATGTGCTCGACCTCGTAGGCGATCGTCCCGCAATAGGTGCGACGCAGTTCCGGCAGGACATCCGCCAAGGTTGCGCCCGGCAGATCGACACGCAGCAGGTCCGCCGGAACGCGCGCCAGTCCCTCCGAGGTGAGGCCCCAGGCCTCCGGTGCCAGGGCCGGCTCGCCGGGCGGGGTGCTGCCGAGGGGGTCGAGATCGGCGGCCCGGTGGCCGAATTGGCGGTAGGAGCGGACGAGGGCCACACCGGCGGCAATCGCGGCCAGGCTGGCGGTCGCGGCGGGAGACGCCAGGCCGACGGTCGCAGGCGCGACCGTCGGGACCATCGGCGAGACCACCGACCGCGGGATCTCCAGGCAATCCGCGACGTAGCCGTAGAAGTCGTCTGCGCCTCCGAGCAGGTCTTCTACCGTCGCGAGGAACCGGCCCGAGTCGGCGCCCTGGATGATCCGATGGTCGTACGTGCTGCTGATCGTCATGACGCTCGCGCCAGCGACCGTGCGAATCGCACCGGTGGCGATGATCGCGCCCTGGCCCGGCATCAGGCGAGGCACCGACGCGGTCGTGCCCACCGTCCCCGGGTTGGTGAGCGTGATGCCGGCGCCCACGAGGTCGTCGGCCGAGAGACGGCTGGTTCTTGCTCGCCCCACCAGATCGTCGTAGGCGGCGACGAAGGCCGCGAAGTCGAGCTCGTCGGCACCCCGGACCACAGGGACGACCAGAAATGGCTGGCCGTCACGGGTCTGGACGTCCACCGCCAGCCCGAGATTGATCACGCTCGTGTCGACCCGGTGCGGCCGTCCGTCGATGTCCACGAAGTGGGCAGCGAGCGTCGGGTGGACTGCTCCCGCCTGGGCGATGGCATACGCGATCAGGTGGGTGAACGACAGGCGGCGCGGGGCCAGGGCGGCGTTGAGTTGGCGCCGCATCCCAACCATCACATCGACCGGCATGTCGCGGAACGAGGTTGCGGTCGGGACGGTGAGGCTCTGGGTCATGTTGGCGACGAGGCGCGCGCCGATCCCCTGGATCGGAATCGGGTCGTCGCGGGCCTCGTTCCCACCGGTCACGGATGTGCTCATGGCCGGTATTGACGGTAGCCGCGTGAGGCCTTTCGCGCAGGAAGAGCGTGTCGGGTGTCGGGGTCTACGCCGTGAGCGAGCAGAGCTACGGGCTTCTGGCGGTGAAGCAGCCGGGCGGATCAGTGACATCAGGCCCGCTGGCCAGATCGTCCGGGAGATCTCAGCCGACGCGCAGCGGATCCTCCCTGCTAGCGCGCCTCTAGTCTGGCGTTCCTTATCGCGTCACCATCACCAGATGGTGGCCCGGTGAACGCCGCCCGGCAGATCGCTCGTCTGCACGGCCCCACTGCTGCCGCAGAGTAGGATCGATCGGCTGTCGCGACCGGCAGCGATGAGTTGAGGGTCTTGGATTGCTCCAGGTCACACAGCGAGACGTCGAGGTGCGGGTCTATCACGGAAGGACCGTATCCGGCGCGACCAAGCACTTCGAACGCGATGCCGCGCAGATGGCGAGTCATGGCTGGGTGCCGATCAGCCAGGTCTGGGCGGAGGGCCAGCACGACTGCGCGACGCTCGGCTGCCTGGTCTTGGTGCTGTCCATCATCGGCCTCGCGCTCGCCTACCTGTTCCCTCCCGATGGCGCATTGACGGTGACCTATCTGTACCAGGGCAGGGACGCGGCCATGACGAGATGGAAGTACCTGGCCGGCGAACCGGACTGAGGTCAGGCCCGAGCAGACCTGCACGATGAGCGCCTCGTGTGGAGCAGATGCTCACCTGCGACCAATGATGGTCGGCCGGCGCGGAACGCTCGTCGTCCGCTCGGGGCGCCATCACGGTGTCACGCCGCAAGTGGTCCCCATGATTGGAGCATCGCTGCTGCCGTAGATGGTGTCGCGCTCACCTGTTCCCGCGTCGATCACGACCGCCTCGACGTTGATGTTTGGCCAGCCCTTGACCGGGTCACCAAGGACCTGAACGAGATAGGCCGGAAAGCGTGGCGGGACGTAGCCGTACGAGGGCATCTGAGGCGCCACATACCAGCCCAGAAAGATGCAGCCGACCTTCCTCCAGACCACCGTAGCGTGGTCAGATCCATAGCCCTGCGGCCCGATCGCCAGCGCCGTGTATTCGGCCGCATCGGCCGTGATCCGTACGCCCTTGCGTTGGACATCCGTCAGGGGCACGAACGTCATGCGGGTCCCCGACGCCAGCGCCTGAGTCACTGATGACGGAGGCGGGGATGCCAGGAAGTCGGTCTCGAGCGTGGCCGTCGGCGCCGGGGCCGGCGCCCGGGAGGAAGCAGGAGTCGGTGAGGGAGCAGCGGTGCTCGACGGCGAAGATGTCGGGGCGACGGTTGGCGCGGTCGTTCCGCAGCCCGAGAGCAAGAAGGTCAAGAGCGCGATCCTCACCGCTTTCGCCATGACGCAGATGATGGTCGGCACCGTTGACGTGTGCAATGGCCGCCAAGAGTGAGGGAGGAGGGATCCCACGACTCGTGGTCAACAGGTATCCCCGCAACCCCCGTCACGATGGCAACGTCGCGCGCGCGGTCCATGGGCGCTGGCTGGCGAGCCGGGAGGTTCGCTCGGGCGCAACCCGCTCAGAGCTTTACCTACGTGCTCTCGTGCCAGATCGACTGGCGGAGGGCTATGCCGGCGCCACTCCACGGCCGTACCCACGGAGCAGGGGCGACCTACACCTTCAGCGCCGCGAACGCCTGAGCGTCGGTCCTTGACAGCAGCTTCATGGTGATCTGACCAGTGAAGGTCGCTACTCGCCACCCAGGCCGTCATCTGGCCATTGGCAGTCGACCTCTCGGGGATCGGGAGACACGGGCCATGGCCATCGACACCAATCATCTGCGCCCGTGGCGCGCCATCCGCCGACCCGGCCCGGCGCTGATCGTCGCCTGCCTCGCGCTGCTGCTCGCAGCGGGAGGGGTCGCCTACGCGACGACCATCAGTGCGACCGGTCAGGCCGTCAACCTCGTCGATCCGAGCACCGCCTCGCACAAGGCGAAGGTCGACGCGGCTGGCAGGCTTCTCGTCGGCGATGGCGCCGGCCCGCTGACCGTCGACGGGGTCGTCTCAGGCAGGCCCGCCGCGCCGTCCGCTCCCTGGCGCGCGAGCGAGGACATCCAGGGCTCGCTCGTCGCCATCGCCGGACCGAGCTCGCTGCCGATCGACGTGACCAGCCTCTCGATCTCGACCGACGCCACGAGCGGCAGCGGCATCAACGTCTACCTGTTTGCGTACCACGTGGCCAGCACCGCCACCGACTGCAGCGGCGCGACGAGCGACAGCACCATGTGGCACATCCGCGACGCGGGCGACGGCGTGACGCCGCTCTCGTTCAGCTTCCCGACCCCGCTGCAATGGACGCCGCCCGCGAACACGAAGGCGTGCCTCCTGGCCGAGGCCGCTACTGTCTCCACCACCACGATGAACGCGGTCGGCTTCTACGGCGGCTAACGGTGGCCGGCGATCGGGTGGACTGTCGTCGTTATCGGCTCGTTCCCCAAGCGCGACGGCAAGTTAGTGTTCCAGTCGGCCATGTTGGAAGCTGGCCGATCTCAGCCGCGCGGTAAGCCTTGGCCAGTGATCGGCTTGGCGTCGATCGCGCGGGCGTGCCGGTCGCACAGCTGCGTCGTCCCGTCCCCGGAGAAGAGATGCGTGGGTGGCGCCACGAGCTTTCGCCATTGCGTCCGATCGACCACATAGCCCGAGACATGATCATCGTGGCACCACGTTGTCGGCGTTGCCCGACGGCATGACGAAGTCTCGGCTTGCAACGGCAAGACGGGTAGTGGCCCGGCGAAGTCTCACCGCATACGCAGCTCGATCTAGGTTCAGCCTCTGCGCTCGCCGTGCCGTATGCACGCTGGACATGACGACGGCTTCCGTTCGCGCGCGCGCGTCCTCTTAACACGCTGCCGCAGACCGCGCACGGGAGATCCTCGGTCGATGACCAGACCGCATGAGCGGCGGACCGCCGCGCGGGTGGAGCTGCCGTCGGCTCCAGCTTCCGGCGGAAGCCGTCGGCACGGTCGCGCAGATCCGTCACCGCCTCGGCGCGAGCCGCGCTCTCGCCATACAGCGACAGACCACGCTCGGCCCACCAGAGTGCGTCCGCCCATCGACCAGCCTTCTGATGGCGCTGGGTGACGCGCTCGGGTTCGCGCCGCGGTCGTGATTCCACGCGTCGCGGGAATCCAGAGACCGCGTGCCAGGTGGCACGCGGTCTCTTTCCTTGACGCGGTCGATTACGGAAGGGCTTGCAGGACCGGGGTGACGTCCGCGACGGCCACGTCGGTGATGATGAACAGCGTGTCCCCGCTCACATACAGGTACGTGCTATTGGTGCTTCCCGAATCCGTCGAGACGGAGACGTTCTTGCCGCCGATGTTGGTCTGCGTGATGGCGCCAACAGCGGATGCCCCGAACAGAGCGCCGAACTGGCTGAATTTTGACACGAGCTGACCGGCATCTTGTCCCGGGAAACGGATCGCCGTCACGTCGACGCTATTCCCGTTGACCGTCGCTGTGAAGCTGCCTTCGCTCGCGTGCGAGAAATCGACCCCCAGGACCGTGCTCTCCGTGGCGATCGTCGAGATGCCCGACTGGCCCTCGAACTCGCAGATGAACGCCAAGAGGGGGACGGCCGATGGGTTGGTGATCGGTTGCCCGCCCACTGATGCGGGGTACTTGGCGAGGAGTACGTCGTCGACCGGGATGACCGGGGTCGCGGACGCGGTGACGTCGATCTTCGGGATGTTGTCGCATTCGTGGCCGGCGGCTCCGACAGGCGCCGCCGTTGGCTGGCCGGGGACCGGCGTCCCGCCACCCGGGCCGGTCGCAGCCGGTGAGTTGCCGCCGCATCCGGCGATGGCGAGTGATGCCAGAAGGGCCAGGGCCAAAAGAGTCAGAGACCTGCGTATCACGGATCGCCTCCACTCAGCCTCGGCAGAGGTTGCGGACCCGGTCCTGGGGCCCCGACCGTCTGCCTCGGTCCTTGGAGCATGGTAGCCGGTTCCGACCGGCGTTCGTGCGTGCCAGCACGGCATACCGGCCCTCGGAGCGGCCATATCATCCGTCGATGAGGCTCCTGGCGCGCGCTGTCGGGTCACCCGGATCGTTCGCCAGTCGCAGCGCGCCCGTGGCGGCCGCCGATGCCGTGATCCGCTTCGCGAATCGCTCCGTGCCGTGTTCGATCAACCGGACCGACCGCTCCACGATCGGGCGTGGACAGCGGTAGTTCGTTTCGAGATCGACGCGTCGGAGGCCCGGAACCGCGGCGGGGTTATTGGCGTTATTGGCCGGTCACAAAAAAGAAGTTCGAGCGCGGCGGAGGGTCCAGTCTCAGGCGCCTATCCGGGCGGGAGAGCGCCGAGCGACGGTCCGTGGGTCCGAGCGGGTCCGTGATCGCTCGGGGGATCGCAGCACCTTTTTCTGGGCGCTGCGACGTGCTGCGATCGCCCCCCTTGCCGCGTTTCTGTATCTGGCGAAAGAAAGGAGAGACCGATGGCTCAGGATCGCTCCCCGGGAGGACAGCGTGCGCTTCGAGTCCTTCAGCATCCTTGGCCTTCGATCCAGTGCGTGTCCGGGCGAGTCTAGGCGGGGGACGCAAGTGCCTCGTCAACCGCGGACGGGAACGGCCTTCGCCTCCGGCGCCGGCGCACGCCCGGCGCCTGCCAGCTCCTGGCGGAGTTGCTCGATCAACGGCTGCGCACCCATCCGCTCCCAGATGGCCAGTGACTCTTCGGCGGCCGCCCGGGCCTCTGGCACGTTCGGTCCGAGGGTCCGGATCATCACGAGCCCGGCGAGCGCCAGCATGAACCGCCCGCCGTAGTCGCCGATCGCATGCAGGCCCCGCCGGAAGAGGGTGAGGGCCTCGTCGGTGTTTCCGTTGACCGCGGCCGCGGCCGCCCGCGCGATGACGCGCATCGCTTCGTCGCTTCGCCCCCGGAGGGGCAGCGCCTCGAGCTCTTCCAGGAGCGACGCCGCCTGACGCGGATCGCCGGCAACGGCCGCGCACCAGACGGCGTGGTTGAACGTGTTCCATGCCGGACTCGATCGGTTGATCTCGGCGGCCTCCTGCGCCGCGATCCGGTAGTCACCTCGCGCGATGTCGCGCGCCAGCCGAGCGAATCGGACGTCCGGGCCGCGCTGCGGGTCGTTGCCGGCGCGGATCTCCGCCTCGATCACGATGAGGTCGGTCTCGACATCATCCCCACGGAGGCCGCGCAGCAGGACGAGCTTGTCCGCCAGGGACAGACGATCCGCTGCGGCAAGCTGTCGTGCCATGACGTCCTCCAGCTGGGCGATGGCCGGGTCGAGCGGTCGCGCGAGCAGGAACACGCCGAACATGACATTGGCGAGCTGCCAGGTGATCTGCCCCACGTCTCCGACCGTCGTCGCGAGTGCCAGCGCCTCCTCCGCGATCGGCTGGGCGAGTTCCGGCCCCTCGTTGATGCCGACCGGTGGGGTCAGGTTGGCCATGCCCCGAAGGAGGTTCGGGACGTCCGTCTCCTTCCGCGCGAGTTCGACACCCGCCCGCAGCAACGCGATCGCCTCGTGTGGCCGCGCGAGCATGTTCAGGACGGTTCCCTTGCTGATCATAGCGTCGGCCAGGGTGCGCCGGAGACCGTTGTGCTCGGCGATGACCAGGGCCCGGTCGGCTATCTCGAGCGATCGCTCGTACATGAGGTTGCGGTAGAGCGCCCGGGCGAGCTTCGCCAGGGCATCGGCGCGAACGGCGAGGTCGGCATCCTCCGGCAGGTCCGCGACCGCGCCGTCGAGCTCGACGACGGCTTCGGGGATCCGCCCGGCGTGGATGAGGATCGTCCCCAGGACGCCTCGTGCCCGGGCCCGGCCGGCGATGTCGTTCAGCGTCGCGTACCGGTCGATGGCGGCGCGGGCAGCCGGCTCGGCCACGTCGTAGTGGCCGGCGACATCCAGCTCGGATGCCCTGCGCTCGACCAGCGCGGCCTGCTCGGCGACGTCGGTCGTCACGTCGAGCGCCTGCTCCAGGAACTCGGCCGCCTGCTCATGGCTGCCCAACGACGCCGCCCGCTCCGCAGCCGCCCGCAGCGACACACGTGCCTGCGCCGCGATGGCATCGGCCTCGGCGCCCGGGGTCGACGCCTGGTACGCGGCGAGGTAGTGGCCCGCCAGCACCGCTGCCGATTCGTCGCCGGCCGAGGCCTCGATCGTCCGTGCCGCCGCGAGGTGCCGGGCTCGCCGCTCGGGGCGAGCCAGCGTCGCGTAGGTCACCTCTCGGATGAGCGACTGCACGAACACGTACTGGCCGCGTTCCGGTGAGCGCGGGTCCGCCTCGACGGTGAGGAGCTCGCGTCGGACGAGCCGGTCGAGTCGCGGCCCGAGTGCGGCGGGATCGATCCCGGCGATCTGCGCAAGGGCGTCGAGGGTGAACGACAGGCCGAGCACGGACGCGTCCTGGAGCAGGGCACGATCGGCTGGGTCGAGCGCGTCGAGCCGTGAGCCGATGAGCGAGCGCAGCGTCTCCGGCACCGGCAAGGTGGCGAGGTCCGTCGTCGCCCGGAAGCCGCCACCGGCCACGGGCTCGAGGCCGCCCTCGCCGATCAGCATCCGGATGATCTCGACGGCGTAGAGCGGGGTCCCGCCAGAGCGCTCGACGACAGCACGAATGACCGGCTCGGGGAGGTCGGGCACGAGCCCGGCCAGCAGCTCGCGCATCGACGCCGGCGTGAGCGGCTCGAGCGCCATGGTGTTCGACCCGGCACGTCCGGCGCCCCAGTCGGGCCGGCGATCGAACAGCTCGGGCCGGGCGAGCGTCAGGACCAGGAGCGGCGCTCCCTTCGACCATCCCAGCAGGTGGTCGATGAAGTCGAGCAGGCCGGGGTCGGCCCACTGCAGGTCCTCGAAGACGAGGACGGTGATCCCTCCGGCGGCGACGCTTTCGAAGAACCTCCGCCATGCGGCGAACAGCATCTCGCGGCCACCGCTCGGTGTCGGGTCCACGCCGAGCAGCGCCAGGAGCGCCCCGGCGATCCAGTCGCGCTCCGAGGCGACCGTCACGTGACGGGCGACCGTCTCTGCCACGCCGGCGCGGGTGATCGGTTCGTCGTCACCCTCGGCCAGTCCGCAACGCGTCCGGACCATCTCGCCGAGCGCCCA
>PNAP01000114.1 GCA_003169735.1 Chloroflexota bacterium
AGCTCGATATCGGACAGCTTGGTGCGCCCGATGATGCCTTCCTGGACCTCGGTCGAGAGGGCGTCCCACGGCCCCATGTCATGGACGTAGCGCTGGACCATCACGTAGCTGCCACCGGCGAACGGCGGATCTTCGTCGCCGATGGCCGTGGCGTCGACGGCAGCCTGGCCGTTCGGGTTCTCGGTGCCGTCGACGAAGCCGGTCAGGTCACGATCGTCGAAGTAACGGAAACCGTGCACCTCGTCCTGAGGCGTGACCGCCTTACCGAGGCGGGCCATGATCTGCTTGGCGAGTTCGAAACACAGATCCGCCCGTTCGGAGCGGATGTGGAAGAGGACGTCGCCGGGAGTAGCCGGCGCCTGCCGCACGCCGCTGCCCATCGCTCGGAATGGGTGCAACTCAGCCGGGCGAGGCGGGCCGAAGAGGCGGTCCCAGGCATCCGAGCCGAACGAGATGATGCACGACAGGTGACCCTCGACATCGCGCGCCCCGACCGCCCGCAAGAGTGCGCCCGCGTCCGCGCACAGCGCGCGGACCGTGGCTCGGGCGTCGCTGTCGGGCTTGACGGTGAGGACCAGGAAGATGGCCGCACGCGTCGGCGGTGCCGTCACCGGCTGCGACTCGATAGCGCCCGGCGTTGGGCTCGTCACCCCGACAGCCTACCGCGAGATCAGGCGCGGTGGGCAGTCTCTCTCGGTCTCAGCCGACGCGGAATCGTGTGTCGGCCGAGGTCGTGATCCGCGCCGC
Organism: Chloroflexota bacterium; assembly: GCA_003169735.1. Lineage (GTDB taxonomy): Bacteria > Chloroflexota > Limnocylindria > Limnocylindrales > CSP1-4 > Palsa-1032. Next base: position 748 of record PNAP01000114.1, read on the forward strand.
GCTCAGGCGGTGTCGCGCCGAAAGATGCCCACGGCCCACAGCACGATCAACTCGAGGAGTGACCAGCCGACGAAGGCGACGACCGCGGCGATGTCGAGGACCGAACCCGAGGCATGGAGCGAGTCGGCTCGGAGGATCCCCTCGAACGGTCCCACGAACAGCTGGCTGAGGTTGAGGATCCCCGACACGAGATCGTTGGATTCCTTTGCGTTGAGCAGTAGCAGAACGATGCGCGCCACGATGAGGATCTGGATCAGCCCGAAGACGAGGATGAGGACGCGGCGGATGAGCTCCGAGCCTTCCGGGCCGGCGCGCGTGGTGTGTCGCGTCTCCGTGCGTACCATCTCCTGGCCGCTGGGCACGACGGGCACGACGGGANNGTGACGACCGTCCGGTCGACCTCGTCGATAGTCATGGCTTCCTCGCCAGCATTCAGACATCCGGGGAAGCGGGGCCATGAGGACCACCGCCGGGTTGACGCTCCGGCCACTGCTGAGGTGTTGCAGTGAACCATGACCGGATGCTATTGTCAACTGTAGTGTTGATAACCCACTGTAGGAAGACATGACCGTGACCCGATCGACCGGCTCGCTGCTCAAGCAGGCGCGCGACGTCCGAGCACTGTCCGCGGTCGATGCAGCGCGTGCGGCCGGGATCTCGCCGGCGTACCTGAGCAAGCTCGAGAACGATGCCGTGAGAAAGCCGTCGCCACCCGTCCTGCACCGCCTCAGCGAAGCGCTCGCCATCCCCTATGCCGAGCTGATGCGGCTGAGCGGCTATCGCGTTGCGGACGAAGCCGCGACCACCAGCCGGGTAACCGTCGTCGCCGCGCTCTTCGGTGACCTCACCGATGATGAGCGCGAAGAGTTACTCGAATACCTCGCCTGGTATCGGACGCGGCAGCGCTCGCGACGCACGGCCAGAGGCGCCGCCGTATCCGAGAAGCCGGCGTAACGAAGAAGGCGGCCGGCAACCGCCGACCACCTCCCAGTTCGATCCTTCAGGATCGCGGACCTACATGACCGCCATCGTCTCGCAGACGGTGACGCGGGCGCCGCCGGCCAGGACCGGGCAGCCCTTGGACAGGGTCACGGCCTCATCCAGGGAGTCGGCCTTCAGGATCGTGTAGCCGGTCGGCTGGTGATCGGGGGCCCTCACGTCGCCGCTCGGGTCGATGACCTTGGCCTGCGTGATCGGGTTGCCGCCGTCGACCAGGTGATCGCCCAGCTGCCCGAACCACGCGGTCCACGCGGCCATCACTTTCTGGCCCTCCTCGGGCGTCGCGGCCATCCCGCTTCCGCCATGGAAGAGCAACAGGTAGTTCGCCATCTTCGGTCTCCTCGGAACGCTCTGGTTGCACGTCCCCGACGGGGCCGTCACAGCACGTCTTGCGTCGCCTGACCATACGACGAAAACGACGCGGCCGAATCGACGGCCGAATGGAGCCGAGTCTGCGCGCTGCCGGGTCCCCCCTTCGACCCGGCCAGGTTTGGCAGATGCCAACCCCGGTGGCGTTATGCAGGATCCAGGCCCACCAACCGGCCGCGGGGGCGGTAGAGCCGGGCAAGCCCACGCTCAGGCATCGCTTGACACTCGCCGGGAAAGGCCGCTATCGGACCTCCATCTTGGTTAGCGCTCCCCGGATTCGCATCCGGCGAACTGCGCGGCAGCGGGGCTGGCCGCGACCGGATGGCCGCGACCCAGTCCGAAGCTGCGATCACGCGCTGGCGCCGGTCCCGAGCTGGTGTTTCTAGGTTGCCGCGATGATCGCGGCGACGATGAGCGGCGCCGGCCCGCCCCGATCAGCGAGCGGCCACCTCGACGGGCTTCGCCTGGAGCGTCGCGGCGATCGAGGAGGCCCACGCCTGGACCGCTTCCCACGGACGGAAGTCGCCGTCGGGCACGCGGACCACGGCCAGGATGGCGCGTTCCGCCATCCCCAGCTGATAGCGATCGATCTTGCCGGGGAAGAGCTGGTGATCGATGGCGTGCGTGGCCGCGCGGAGGCGCGTGATATCGACCGGGTCCGTCGTCGGCTTTGCCGGGTCGCCCAGAGGTCCGCTCGAAAAGAGCCAGACCGGCTTGAGCAGGAGCGCATCCGATTCCCGTTCGATGAGCTTCTTCACCGGCTCGAGCCACCGACCCGCATAGACGGCGCTGCCGAGGACGACGCCGT
>PNAP01000112.1 GCA_003169735.1 Chloroflexota bacterium
AGGCCCCGGCACCGCTGCCCTAACCACACAGACCTTCTGCGCGGACGCTGACGGGCACGGCTCAACCTTACGGCAATGCGTAATCGCGACGGTGACCGTTACTCAGGCAAGGTAATCGGCTACGAGCCGATCGTGGTGACTCCCAACGGCTTCGTGGAAGTGACGCTCACGCCGCATGCCGATCGGAATGGATGACGGGGCTCAGCGCGCCCCTCGACTCAGCCCCCTGGCCAAGTTGGTGGCGATTCCTTTCGGATCCGTCACTGGCCGTGCGGGAGGTGAGGGTGCGGTAGGTCCATTTCTGCAAGTCGGGACGTGAGTGTTTCGGGCGTGCTCAAGGACGGTCATCATTGACGACGCGGACGTCTGCTCTTGAGAAGCCGATCGGGTTGACCGCATCATGCGATTTGTCGAGGAGGGACCGAATGGCCGGGTCGCGGTACGTCCGAGCCGATCTACATGTTCACACGCTGTTAGCGGCGGGTGAGGTGGCGCGGGGCGCGACCCCAACCGTCGACAACATGGTTTCGTCCGCCCGAGCGAGTGGCATCAGCGTGCTGGGCATCACGGATCACAATACGGCGGCGAACCTGCGACGTGCCCTCGACCTGGCCACGACGGACCTGCTGATCCTTCCTGGGATCGCGATCTCGACATCAGAGGGGCACGTTCTCGGTTTGTTCGCTCCTGCTGCCGTCGACGAGGTTGAGCAGCTCGCCCGGCCCGAGGTACTGCGTCTTCGCCCGCTTTCAAAGAACGGCGAGCAACGCTCGACCCGGTCGATGGCCGATCTGATCGCGGACATCAGCGAACGCGGCGGCATAGCGATCGCGGCTCACATCGACACAGCGCACGGACTTCTTAGCCAAGGCAACGCTGGCTCACTTGCCGACATCCTCGCCCACCCGGGGTTGAACGGACTCGAAATCACGCGCCCAGAGAGCGTCGCCCTCTTCACCGATCAGGATGCCGACGCGGCCCGGAAGCTGCTGTGGCGGAAGCGACGATCGAGTCTCGGCATTGCCGCCCCACTTGCCCGGATCATGTCCTCTGACGCCCACTCGCCCGATCAGGTGGGGGCCGACACTGGCCATCGCACGCTCACTCGACTTCGAGTCGATGACCTCAACTTTCTCGCCATCCGCGCCGCCATCCTCGTTAACCCCGACGCGCGCTGTCGGGTCGAGGCGAACCTGGAGGTTCACTATCCACGGGTCCTAGCGGCCCACTTTGAGGGCGGATTCCTCGACGGAATGGACATCGAGTTTTCGCAGAACCTGAACTGCCTGATCGGTGGCCGTGGCTCCGGCAAGTCGACAGTTCTTGAAGCCATCCAAGGCGTGTTGGCCGGAGAGGTCGACGTCGAAGAGGATGCCCACCCTAACCGACCGGATTATACGGAGGTCACTTTCGTTGATGAGCTTGGCTCCACCATCAGAGCCGGACGCAAGCGTTACGGCCAGTCGTTCGATCTGGATGAGCCAGACGCAGCGGTCGAGCTGACTTTCACTGAGTTAGAGCAGAACTTCGGCGGCGACATTCATGAGGAAGACCCAGAAGACCCGGCGTATACCAGACAGTTCTTGCTTCGATTCCTCGATGAGGAGAGGACGGAGAGGGCCGAACTCGATCTGCTGACGCGCTTGCACGAGAACGGCAGCACGCTCAGACGAACGACGGTGGCCACGGCGAAGCTGAAGGAGCTAGATGAACTGAAGGTAAGACTCACGCGAAAGCTCACGTCAGCCACGGACGCGGAGCTTGCGAAGGTCGCCACCTACGCTCGGATCCTCGCCAACGAGGCCCCCCTCCTTGAGAAGCTTGGGATCTTGCTCGATCGCTTCGCGGAAACGGAGTTGCCGTTCGCCCCCGACCTCGCCACCCTTGCAGAGGAGTACTCGGTCGACCTGACGCGAGCGCCTGCGGTCACGTTCGTGGCTGGATCCGGAGGGCTTGAAGAGGCCCTCGATGCCCTAGCGCACAAATTGGAAGATGGCGAGTCCGCGACGAGGAAGCAGTTGGTCGAGTGGCTCGTGCCCTCGCGTTCGGTTCTCGCGAAGTGGACAGCAAGGCACTCGCTGATCGAATCTCAGCTGAACGTGCGCCGAAAGGCTCTGACAGACGCTGGTCTGACTCTGCAAGTCGATGAACTGGACCGCATCCGTATCGAACTGAAGGCGACGGACGAGTCGATTCGTCAGTACCTAGAGTGGCAGAATCTGTACCGCAGGACGCTCAAGGAACGGGAAGAGTTACTCGCCGAGCTGTCACGCATCAGAGAACGGCGCCACGCCACCCGTGAAGCTACATGCAAGGCGCTGACAAAAGCGATGAACCTGGCGAGCGCGGGTGGTGCCGTCGTCGGAATCAAATGGCAGCGTGCGGCGCTTCGAGCACCGTATGCCGAACGGTTGGGTCAGCTGTTCGACATGAGATCACCGCGGAAGGAGCGTCTCGCCGCCGCCATCGATCCTGCCGCGCTGGCAGTGATCGGATGGTCTCGCGACGCGGCGAGGTTAAGGGCAATCGGTGGTTCGACTGAACAGTTCTTCCCGGATCCTCAAGTGGCATTTGCCAGCTTGGTGACGTTCAACGTGCTGTTCGAGCTTGAGACGATGGACCTCGAAGATCGGCCCGACGTGTCTGTGCGGTTTCGAGGCGAGGGCGTCGGTCGTGGCCGGTCGCTATCGGAACTGTCGCTCGGGCAGCTTAGGTCAGTGCTGCTTGGCTTCATCCTTGCTTCTCGCGGGACCAGCCCGCTGATATTCGACCAACCCGAGGACCATCTCGATGCCCCGTTTGTCGCAGACACCGTCGTGGGGTACCTCCACGGCGTGAAGGAGCAGCGCCAGCTCATCATCGCCACTCACAATCCCAACCTGGTGGTGTTGGGGGACGCCGAGTTGGTGGTGCCGCTACGATCCGAGAAGGGGGTGGCCAGGATCGTCGATGCAGGGTCAGTCGACAACGAGCGTACCCGGACTCAAGTCGTCCGACTCCTGGAGGGTGGGATGGAAGCATTTGAGCGGCGGGCCCGCCGTTATGGGCTCGATGTCAAGCCTATGCATGGAGTCGTAGCAGGATAGGACTGGCGGCTCCCGCATGCCCAGAGCGACTCATGCCCCCGGGGCCGGCCTCGGCTGTCTTGAGCAGCTACGCGGCGGACAGCGAACCGGCCACCCCTCCACGATCCAATGATCGTGATGGTCCCCACGCACGACTGCTCGACCCGGAAAGGGCACGCTGCTAGGCTGAGCCTTGCGTCAGCAGAGACTCCGCAGGGAGGAACGGTCAGATGGTGTCCGGTCGCTCGTTCCGCTCCCGGAAGGCCGCGCTGTCCACGGCGCTCGCGCTCGCGGCGACGCTCATGGCCCTCCCCTCGTCCGGTGCCTTGGCTGGCGGGTTCGCCTGCTCCGTCGAGAACGTGACCGCCGCCGCCCACTATTCGACACTCCAAACCGCGGTCGACGCCGCGTCCGCCGGCGATGTCTTGCGGATGACGGGCATCTGCTACGGCTCGACCATCATCGACCGGAACCTGACCATCGGTGGCCATCGGTCGCTCGCCACCGGCGTGGCGACACTCGATGCCGGCTCGCTCGGTCGAGTCGTCACGGTCGAGGCCGAGGTCGTCGTCACCATCCAGCGACTGACCATCCGCCACGGTATCGCCGACGGTTCCGTCAACCCGAGTTCCTACGGCGGCGGCATCAGCAACAATGGCCGGCTGACGCTGCGGAACGTCATCGTCCGTGGCAACGAAGGCTATTACGGTGGCGGCATCTCCGACTCCGGCAGCTTGACGCTCACCGGTGCTACGTCCGTCTTCGACAACAGCGCCGAGATGGCCAACGGTGCCACGGGTGGCGGCATCTATGTGCACGGCCAAAGCGCTACGCTGACGATGGATGGCACGAGCTCCGTCCACGACAACATCGCTAACAACGACGGCGGGGGCATTTATGTCGCGCGCGGCAGCGTGATCCTGAATGACTCGAACTCCGTATTCAATAACGAATCCGCCGTACCAGGTGGTGGGATCTATGCGGGCCGAGGCAGCGTCACGCTCAATGACTCGAGTTCTGTCTTCGGCAACCGGGCTGGCGGGCCGGGGGGCGGAATCTACGTCATCTGTGGCTTGCTGATCGGCGCGGTCGCCGGCACCAATGTGTACGGCAACCACCCAAATGACGTGAGGGTCGTGGGCTGCTGAATCCGCGTACGGATGCGTAATCACGGCCCCGCTCCTGACGCGCCGCGATCTCGTGATCGTGTGGCGCTTATCAACGGCTCGTCGCTAACAAGATGCTCCGCGCCGTCGCCGGGGCTCAAATGGGGTCCCTCGCCAAGCGCCGCGGGGGTATGCTAATGCACCTAGCACGTCCGAGGCAACGAACGGAGATCGCCGCGATGTTCCCACGAAGAGATCTTGGCGCTGGTGCCGAACCCTTGGCCGGTCGCCGCGGACGCTGGTCTGTCCGCGTGTTAGTTGTTTCCGTGGCCGTGGCCGTGGCCGTGGCATTGGCCGGCACGCTCATTGGCATATCGGCCGTCCCGGCGGCTGCGAACTTGGCCAACTGTCAATACGACTCCGTTACACACGGCTACTATTGCTACGCAGGCTACGACTCGTCCTCTACCTACCTTGGCATCGACGGATCAATAGACCAATCGACCACCGGAACCGTCTCATCCCCTGCGCACCATGCGGATTGGATTAACGTTTGTGGCAACGGATCCTGCATGAAATGGGTGCAGCTCGGCGAGTTTCAAGGCACCTTCCCCCTAATCCAGTCCCCGTCAGCCGTACACGTTTATTCCGAGAACACCGACCAGTGCGGTAGGCTCACAGAAGTGAACGACGGCGCTCCGGCTGTGAACTGGCAAATGTTCTATCTGACCTATGATGGGTCAGGTTCTCATAATCAAACGTGTCCGAACGGGAACCCTTCGACATTTTACGTGTACGAGTTTCGGACGGGTTCTTTCACGAGCGTGCCGATCTACTATGGGCAAATCCCTGACATCAGCGGTACCTTGTTCGACTCAACTGAGATTTATCCGGATCAGACGGTACCTCTGCACACAGACTACTTTGGTTGTGAGAGCCCCCCGTCAGACTGCGACACACACGCACATGCTATTCACACTTATAACGGCGCATTCGCGCTTTGGACGTACGACTATACGGCTCGAACGAGCGGGAACCCGCCGTATAGAGATACCTTCAACTCGGCGTGGTCATTCAAGACATGCCCTTCCACATGTTGACGCCATGGCGGCTCAGTCGGCCTGTAGTTGAGGTTGATTTCTGATGAACGACTCACAAGGGCCGGAACCAGAGCACAAGGTTGGACGTCATCCGGTCATGCTTCGCCAATCATCGAGTCCTGCAGTGGAGGTCGGTGACAAGGAACCTGTTGCGGCGTCATCGCCACGATCCCTCGGCCTGCGCATAGGGGCAGCCGTCGTTGTCGGAGTCGTCCTCATCCTGTCACTCGTGGTTGCTCGCGCGTCGGTAACTGGGGGCGCTTCGGTTGCCGGAGCGGGGGTCAATGAACAGACTACTGTCTATCGCCTTCCAGGCCCCGTCTACAACTTGGCCTACGATAGCAACCGAGGGAGGTTGTGGTTCAGCTATATGGACTCGAAAGGCGCGGACTATCTGTACAGTTATGGCGCGGTCTCGGGCAAGGTCGAGCACTGGGAACTACCTGAGACGGCGCACAATGGCTTTCTTGAGCGCGTAGCAATCGCTCCTGATGATGCCATCTGGCTCACCGAAGATTACACCGTCATCCGTCTCGATTCATCACTGGCATCGATGGCAACGGTACAGCTGGCTCTCGATGACCCGAACGCCTCTCCGGACGCTCTCAGCCCCGATGCAAACTCGCCAGGCACTTGGCCCTCTGCACTTGCCTTTGACCAGGGCGGGACAGCCATGGTCGCCCGACACAACGTTTCGTCCCTCTCGCTCTTTGATGGTTCGATGCACACTGCTGGATCCATGCCACTTCCTCACGGGTTGTACGGCGTCAGCGCGCTAGCTTATGCATTAGGGGCCACCTACGTAAGTTCCTACGCCGGCCACACAACAGTCGTGCTCACCTCTGACGGAATCACAAGTTACGACCTCCCGGCCGGATTTAGTAACTTGGGTGTCTCGGCTGGAGACGTCTGGGCGCCGGAGACGGGTGGCGGAGCACTACTCGTTACACCTGCGGCCGTCAATGAGTCAATTCGCGAGAGCGGGCCGGTCGACCAGATCGCGGCCAATACTGCGGGTGCGGTGGCATATGACGCTCAACTAGGAACTCTGTCCTGGTTCTCGGCGACGTCACCAGAGCAGCCAGGGCGCGTGCTCGCCTTGCCAGTAGGCTCTACGCAGATTCGAAACCCAAGCGGAGGCGACATGGTGACCGCTTTGGTCTCTGATAGTATCGGCGCAATCGCTATGGACGACTCGGGTGGCACTTGGTATGTCGACAACACCACAGGTGCACTCGTTCGTGTCGAGCCATGATGCCTTACCCAAAGGCATTGAGCCACCGGGTCCGTCGCTGCGCAGGCGTTCTGCCAGCTTGGTTGATGGTTGCCGTCGAAACCGCGACGCAGCCGGTGATGTGGTCAGATCAGCGCGGCTGACGTCGCGACCACACCTGCTGCCGGCTCGCGTCGCAGCCTATCGGCACGCTCGACCGCTTGGCGCGATGCGCTGGCGGCTCTTGTCGGCCGCCTGGGCGTGTGCGAGGCGACCCGGACGGTTTTCGAGAGGCGCTACCTCGGTGGCCGCGCCGAGCTGTTCCCCGATACGGTCATCGGAGCTCGGTTCGTTGCGTCGCACCATTGAGCAAACGTCATCCCGCCGGACGCCAGGACGGTCGCCGGCGACCTGGTCGCTCCCGGTAGTCATCTGGATGGGCGATGTCCTCGACGACGCTCTCGACCATGGCGGTGACTTCGACGGACTGCGCCTTGTTGATCACGAAAGCTGCGCCTTCGAGTTGGGCACGAGTCGTCGCTGCGAGTCCGCGCAGCGTGATCGCCTCTTTCACTATGTGGCCGAGCCAGCGCCGTTGCTCCTCGACGGACCACTCGTCCGGAAGGTCGATCGCGAATGCAAGATTCACGGTCGCCACGAAACGTCCGTTGGTCATCTTCTTGCCTCCGCTACACCCGAAGCGTAGTACGCATCGCCCATGCCCTTGAGCTACAGAGTGGCCCTCGTGGGTGAGCACGCAACGTTCCCGACAGTCTCCCGGGCAGACACGATGACCTCATCGTTGCAATCTCCGGGCACCTGAGCGATGGATGGTGGGCATCCACTCCCCATAGCTCAGAGGTGTCCCATGAACCCACCGCTCCTGCCCGCCCGCGCACAGGCTGACCCATCGGCCTGGGACCAGGCGCTCTATGCCTTCCTCATCGAGAAGGGCAACCGCTCAGGCAGTACGCGCACCGTCGAGAGCTACAGCCGCATGCTCTGGCCGTTCTTCGCCCACACCACACCAGAGCGGGTGACACCGGGTGAGGTGCTCGCCTACGCCCATGGCATCGGTGCCTCGGGCCGGACACCAAGCTCGACCACGGTCGGTGCCCGTATCGCCTGTCTGTCCTCCTTCTACCGCTTCTTGATCCGGATGCGCCTGCTGCCCTATAACCCGTGCGATGCGCTGGAGCGTCCACGGACGGTCTCGGCTCCAGCGCGTGGCTACGGGCCTGATGAGGTGCGACGCATCCTTGCCGTCATCCCCGACACCATCCGAGGACGACGCGACCGGGCCATCATCGTCACCCTGGTGTTGACCGGACGACGCCGAGCCGAGGTCATCGGTCTCCGGGCAGGGGATATCAGCATCGAGGGTGAGACCGTCCTCTATGCGTATCGGGGCAAGGGCGGGAAGTCGGGCCGACGGGAGCTACCCCGACCGGCCTATGACGCCATCCGGACGACGCTGTCCGATGCCTCGCTCGACCTCGCGACGATGGACCCCTCCACTTCGCTGTGGTGTCCCGCGTCAAGTTTCTTGGACACTTTTGGGCTCTGATAGGTTGGGTTCGTGAGGCGTTGCCAGGTACCGACTCAGGGGTGTCGCGAAGTCGAGCGCCTCGTGTGGTCGGATGGTGTTGTAGATGACCCGGAAGGCCTCGACCTCGTCGGCCAGCTCGACCACATCGGCGATCTCGAGCCGGTAGAGGTGCTCGTACTTGAGCGACTGGTTGTAGCGCTCGACGACGCCGTTGGTCTGCGGTGCGTGATGACGGGTGCGCACATGGGCGAGCTCGGGCCGAGAGGCGATGAAGCGCCGGAAGTCGGTGCTCTTGTAGGCCGGCCCGTTGTCAGTCACGATGGTCACCGGCAGCAGCTCGCCGGTCACCCGATCGAGGCAGTCATCAAGCAAGCGATGGCCGAGCAGGCGTTCGGCCTGCGCGATGGCCGCCTCGATGGCGGCGATGGCATCGCGTGCGGCGGTCGTGCCCGAGATGGTCGCGGCGAGGTTGACCTTGGTCGCGTAGTCGACCACCGGCGCGATGCGCCACGTCCCATGGCGGCTCGTCTCGTATTCGGTGAAGTCGGTCTGCCAGACCCGGTTGCGGCGCGTCGGCGCGGCCACGAACAGGGCTCGTCGGGCGACCGCCAGCTGGCGTCGTTCGGCCTGGTAGCGCACGGGCATGAGCAGGTCCCGCCGAGTGAGCGCGCGCAGTACCGAGCTGCGGCTGACCTTCACGCCATCGGCGCGCAGCATCGCCCAGATCTTGCGATGGCCCCATGCTGACCAGCGATGCGCCGTCTCCGCGGCATGTGCCTCGATGGCATCGACGACCGGCGCCGGCCAATGCCGGACGGGCCTTCCGCGCAGGTGACAGGCGCGCCAGTGATACCAGGTCGAGACCGGGATGCCGAGCCGCGCCAGGAACCGGCGCACCGGCACGCGACCCTCGGCACGGATCAGCTCGAGCTCTTGGAACGCGGGTAGAGCGCCCCCTTTTTTCGCCACACGCGGAGCTCCACGTAGGCCTCACCGAGAGCGCTCGTCAGGTCCTCCACCTGAGCCCCGAGTTCGACCTCGCGTCTCGACGCCAGGGTCTGCGCGTTATCGCCCCGGGCGAGGCTCTCGCGGCCACCCTCGAGGAACTGCTTCTGCCATTTGGCGACCGTCGTCTGGCTCATCTGCAGCCGTCGCGCGACGTCGACCTGGGTGGTCTCGCCCTTCAAGACCGAGAGCACCACGGCCAGTTTCTCGTCGGGTGTCTTGAACGGTTTGCGACCCATCGTCACCACCTCGTCGGAGCCCTCCCGCATCACACTCGGGAGTGTCCAACTCAGTCTGAAGCAGCACAGACCGCCTACACCTACGATGCCGCCGACCGCCAGACGTCGATCGATCCACCGGGTGCCTCGAACACGGTCGCCTTCAGCTTCGACGCGCTCGACCGTGACCGGACGCGCTCCCTCAACGGCACCACCACCGACACCTACGGCTACGTCGGCGAGACCGAGACGGCGGTGCTGCTCGATCGCACCACCGATGTCGACTCGGCCGTCGACGCGATGGGCGACCGCATCGCCATCTCCAGCAACGGCACGCTCGGCTGGACCATCCCTGACCTGCACGGCTCGATGGCGGCGGTCGTCGCCTCGAACGGCGCCTCGCTGACTGACGCCTTCCGCTACGACCCCTACGGCGAGATGGCGGGGTCGACCACGTCAGCCCTGCCGACGCCGTGGCGCTACCAGGGCGAGCTGCTGCTGACCGACCCCGGCACGACCGACCTGTATGCCGGCGGTGCCCGTGACTACGATCCCGCGCTCGGTGTCTTCACCAGCCAGGACTCGGTCGTCGGCGACGCCCAGAACCCGCTCAGCCTCAACCGCTACCTCTACGCCTGGGGCGATCCGACGACGATGACCGACCCGTCGGGGCACATGGCGGTCGAGGGCGACGATGTCTGTGCGTCATGCAACCCGGGCAAGGCCATCCACACACCTGGTGCAGCGAGGCAAAGGCGCGAGGAAGCACGGGCACGTCGCGAAGATGAGCGCCGTGAGGTAGCCCGGCTCCGAAGTCAGCACCAGGCCCAGCCTGCCGCGCCAAACCCGGCGAGGGCGCGGTTGCTCGCGAACGAGGCGCGCATCGCAGCTTCGTATGACCCGCGGTCACCCGGCTACGACGACGAAGCCAAGATGAAGGCAGTCGCGCACGCGGTCTCCCAGCGAATCAGCAGTGGCCACGCTACGGTCCCGGCCGGCGTCCGCGGGCCGATCAATCTGGAGGCGCCGCGGCAGGCCAAGTCAGGACCACCAGTAAACTGCCCTGAAGCATGCATCGAGGGGTTTGCTGAGTTCATGAGCAGTTCCCTAGATGACGCGGCTGCGACCATGGCCGCGGCCGGAGCCGCTCGCGCGGCTGACATCATTCAGTCGGCCAAGCTGCCTTTCAAGGGCGACGATTTCGACAGCATCAAGGCATATGAGTTCGCAAGGCGAGGTGCAGAACAAGATGCTGGTGATGCCGCCGACAGCGCCGCAATTGGCAGCACCGTTCTCGGCACTGCAGCGAAGGCCCTGACAATCCTTGCGCTTGTCCTAACGATTCAGGGAGCGATAAACGAGCAAAGGACCACGCAGAGCAGGCACGACAGCGTGAGCGATACGTATCGAGGGGTGGTCAAGGGATTCTTCACCGCAGTCGGTGGCGCCTTCGGATTCGCCGGGGCCACCGCCGGGTGCATCGCTGTGGTGGTATGCGAAGCATCCGGTGTTGGCGGCATAGCTGCCGGCGCTTCAGGTGCCGCCGGAGGGAGCTGGCTGGGATCGACCATCGGGGACTTGGCAATCGGAGGGACTGATCTCCTGTCCCAAGGTTTCCATTTCCTTGTTGACCATCATTGAGGTTCGCCAAACACCAAGGACGGGGCAAATGATTGGGCAATATGCATTCGCAGGCGCCGCGCTGCTCGGTATCTCGGTTGCTCTACAACGGGTGCACCGGAGCCTGATGAGCGGAGATGATCGAAGGTGGGCAACCGAAGACCGGCACACGCCGATGTTTCGATTCACTCGAATGGGCGTTCTCTTGCTTCAGCTCGAGGTTGTGATCTGTTTCGTCCTTGGGACGGGATCGCTCGCAGCCGGTCTCCTCGGCACGCCGTTGGGCGTGGCCATCAGTATCCCGTTTCTCATTGTCGGGTTCGTGTTAATCGTTGCATGGCTCGCACAACTCGCTAGGGGTACGGATCATCTGGAACCCGAATGGCTCGAACGAGAGAATCCGCGCGGCCACCCGACCTCGTCGCCGTTCTGGAGTGCCATCGCGCGCGTCGCGCCTCGCGTTCCACGAGGAGCGGTAATCGTCACGGTTGTCGCCGTAGCGACTGTAGCAGTCCAATTCCTCGCGACGACTTTCAGCCACTGATGGGAAAAGCGCGTTAGCAACCTGGTTGTGCTGTTTTGAGCATCTGGATACTTTCGGGCTCGCATAGGTCGGGCTCATGCGGTCTCGTTGTGGTTGCCGCTCGTGCGGGCGCGAAGTAGGGTGCCTCGCCCGGCCGGACGGCGTTGTAAGTGACGCGAAAGGCCTTCACCTGGTCGGCCAGCTCGATCATTTCGGCTATCTCGTGGGCGATAGGTGTGCTGTACTTGAGCGAGTGGTTGCATGGCCGTGAAACGCCTTTGGCCTCGGGTGCGCGGAGACTTGCGCTCGTGGCCCAGCTCAGTCGAGGAACTGATGCAACCGCGACCATGACAGCCCCAGTGACAGCCACGGCGGTGTCAGGCCGTCGCAGCTCGTGGAGCCGGTGGCAGCGCCCGCGACAGGAACGCACGCCAACTTGCCCTGAGGCACCATATGAACGCGCCTCACCGGGACTTTTAATCCTCGTGTCGTGGGTTCGAATCCCACCCGGCTCACCACGTTTTCACGGGGAGGATGACGTTCGCGTGGCTGTCATCCATGGCGGAGGCTGTCGGTTTGACAGCCACGGAGACAGCCACGGCGCTCGATCCACGGGCAACCGACAGAGCGCGGAATCGGCACAATCGGCACCCGATTACGCGCGCGCGAGGTTGGCCACCTGCTGCTGCCGTCGCTTCACCACATGCCCGTACGTCTTCGTGGTACGTGGAGCACGGCGTACTCGACCTGCAGCTCTCCTTGGTCGTCCAGCGAGTCGCTCGGGTTCAGCCGCCGAGCAGCACCGCGTCCATCCCCATGGCCACTTGCTGCTGTCTTCGCTCGAGCACGTGGCCGTAGGTGTTCGAGGTGAGCACGATGGAGCTGTGCCCCAACAGGTTCTTGACGTCCTCGAGCCTGAAGCCCTGACCGAGCAGGAACGTCGCCGCGGCATGGCGCAGGTCGTGGAAACGGCAGCGCGGTAGCCCTGCTCGGATGAGCGCCCGCTGGAACGCCCGGGTCACCACCGCCGCCTCGATGGGCGTGCCGATGGTCGTGGTGAAGACGTAGCTGGTGTCCTGCCAGCGCGATCCGGCCACCAGCCGGTCCATCCGCTGGCGGGTGCGATGGGCTCGCAGCGCGGAGAGCACCACCTCGGGTAGGGCGACCGTCCGCCGGCTGCGTTCGGTCTTGGGCTCGAGCAGCACCAGCTTGCCCTCGACCCGGGCGAGGGTATGGCGGACGCTGAGCACCCGCGTCTCGAGGTCGATGTCCTCCCATCGCAGTGCCAGCAGCTCACCTTGGCGGAGACCGGTGGCGAGGGCAGTCACGTAGACGGCGAGGAGCCGGTCATCGGCCGAGGTTTCGAGCAACGTGCGCGCCTGCTCGGGCGTGAGCGGTCGGATCTCGTGTCTCGGGACTCGCGGCGTGTCGACGAGCTTGGCCACGTTGCGCGATACGAGGCCCCACTTCTCGGCCGTCCCGAGCGCTTTGCGCAGCACGGCGTGGAGGTACTGCACGCGCCGTGGTGAGAGGCCGCTCCTGGACTTGGCGTTCAGGAACGACTGGACATCGGATGGCGTGAGCTTGGCGAGGGCGATCCGGCCGAGTCCTGGGATGAGGTGCAGCCGGACGATGTCGTCGTAGCTCGAGTAGGTCGAGTGGCGGAGCGTCGGCTTCGCTGTCTCATCGAGCCAGTGGCGGAGGAACGGTCCGAGCTTCTGGCGTTGGTCGGGGATGGGGCGGTGCTCGTCACGGGCCTTGATGAGCGGTGCCATCTTGGCGACCGCCTCGGCGCGCGTATTGGCGATGGCGAACTTGCGCACCCGCTTGCCATCGAGGTAGCCCATGTGCACGGCCGCTTCCCAGCGGCCGTCACCGCGCTGGTAGACGGAACTCTCGCCCGGTCCTCGGCGGGTCATCGTTCTGACGCCTCCCGTGGCATTCGACCACGCGCGGTGCGTCGTGGTCGTGACCATGAACGCTCGGCCGGGCCGGAATGGCAAGGTCCAAAGGCTTTGGTGGATGGACGACACGGGCCCTGAGCGTTTCGCGCCCAGGGCCCGTGTGCCCACTCCAGCGGCGAGGACTACGCGACGGCGGCCTACTGCTCGTCCTCGACCACCGGCGTGGTCGTGTCGGCGCCGGCCAGGACCTCGAGCGCCGTCTGCACCTCGTCGCTGCCGATGGCCTCGGTGTAGGCCGTGCCGCCGAGCGTCGCGGTGGCGGCCTTGGCAGCACGCACCCGGGCGACCTTCTCGGGTTCCGGCGGTGGGGTGGGCTTGGGTGCCTTGGCAGGTTTGCTCGTCGGCTCGGTCGGCTCGAGCTCCGCATCCTCGGCTTTGCGGGCGATGGCCGCCTTGCGCAACCCGGTCGTGTATGCGTTCCAATGCGGCTTGCACATCCGGCCCAGGCCGTCCTTCTGGGAGGGCTGCTTGGGAAAGTCGGCCGGTGGCGCCTGATGCGCCTCGATGCCGAACTTGGCGGAGCCGATGCACCGCCGCAGCTCGGTGTCGGTGGTGACGTCCTTCTTGACCATGGTGTCGATCCCTTTCCTGGCTCAGAGACCGAACGAGACGGTGAGCGCCTCGCTCGCTTCGGGTCCCGCGTCGACGGCGCTCGCCAGCGCCGCATGCATGGCGGTGATGAACGCTTCGGGCGCCAGCCCGTCGAGCGTCGGGTGTTCGACCCGCATCCACGCTTCGACGTGGCGCGGATCGATGTCCCTCGTGCGCTCGGCGATGAAGCGTTGGTAGTAGGTCCAGCGCGCCATCTCACCCATCGTCTTGGCCATCGGCATGTTCCTTTCCGTGCGCGGGCACGCCTCTGGCGCCCGACCGGTGACATCAGTCACTCGACTCGCGCGACGATGCAAGCCCGAAGATCTGGACCGGCGAGCGGCGTTCCGGAAGCGGCTGGCCGACGGCCGGTGCCCGAGCAGCGAACGGCGCCGCGGATGCGACCACCCCCGGCGCCGTTCGTGCCTCGATACGTCCAGGATCCTGGCGGTGAGACACCCCGCACGATGGCCCCCTTAGCGGCGACGCAGTTGGCCGCGAGCCGTAGGCGTGACTACCCGACCCGCGCCGACCGGCAAGACCGTCGGTGGCCGACAACTCCTGCAAGATCAACGCAGCCCCAGCCACTCGTCCAAGTTTCGCTGGTAGTCGGTGCGGTTCGACGCCATCGTTTGGGTGACCGATTCGCTGGCCGTTCACGGAAACGACCTGCCCTGTTGACGGTCCCGTGCGTCAGGTCTAGCCTTGGGGTCGTTACCGGAACGCAGGCCATCTTTTCCCTGAACAGCAAGCATGAGACACTGGTGGCCTGTAGGAAAGGCTCGATCGGATGGACGCATCAGCGACGTATCTCCAGGTCGGCTTCATCCTCATCTCGGTTCCCAACGCACTCGTGATCGTCGGGATGATCGTGCTCCTCATCGCGGCCGTCCTCGCTCCGTTCCCGGGACACCACCGCGTCCAGGATGACGATGACCAGCCAGACTGACCCGCCCGAGCCCGCCACCCAGAAGGCCGAGACGGGCTCCAACTGGACTGCCGCCATCCGCCGGGCGGTGGAGCATCGCCTTCCATGGGACAACCTCCTCCCCGATCGCCAGCCATTCTTCGTCGGCTCGTGGGTCTATGTCTTCGGCGTCGTGGCGATCACGTCGCTGGTCTGGGTGATCGGGAGCGGGGTCGTACTCGCATTCTTCGGCCCCTCTTGGTGGCATGTCTCCGGAATCGGGCGGTTCGTGAACAGCATCCACTTCTGGAGCGTCCAGCTGCTGTTCGTGTTTGCCGTGCTGCACCTATGGGGCCAGTACTTCATGGCTTCGTGGCGCGACGGACGTGCGACGACCTGGGTCGTCGGTGTGGTCATTTTCCTGGCCGCGCTCGTGACTGGCTTCACCGGCTACATCGCCCAGCAGAACCTCGACGCGCAATGGATCGCGGTCAACGCGAAGGACGCTATCAACGCGACAGGCGCCGGCGCATTCTTCAACCCGCTTGACTTCGGCCAGATCTACGGTATCCACGTGATGCTCCTGCCGATCGGCGTGACGGTCCTGGTCGTGCTCCACGTTCTTCAGGTGCGGATGCGTGGCGTCGTGAAACCGATCGAACCGGATGCGCCCAAGCCAGGCGACGCGGCGACCCCGAGCAGTGCGACATGAGCGGGCCTGCAGGTAGCCAGGCGGCTTACTACCGCGGTATACCCACCGTCCGATATGACCTGGTGAAGGAATTCGTCGTCGCAATGGTCGTGTCGGGGATCGTCATCGTGCTGTTGGCTGGCGCGCTCTCGTCGCCCGATGTGCCGCCCCTCACGATCCAGGCATGGGCGCAGGCCGCTCCGGTCGATTTCGTCACCACCGCAACGGCTGAGCTGGCCGGGACGAGCGACAGCGCCCTCTACGGACCCCCATACACCGACGGCTCGGACTCGGTCCAGTCCATCGGGATCTTCGATCCTCAGCAATGGCTGGGCAACTCCATCCACCTTGACCCACCGCAAGACTTCGTGCTCGGCCCTCTCACGTATGCATCCGTGGGCAACGCGGCCCTGACCAGCGCGCTTTCGCAGTACGACGCGGCGGACGGCACGAGCCAGCAAGCCTGGCTCTCGGCATATACCGACGGATTGGGGACCGCGACAGCGCAGGACGGCCAGATCACCGTCGCGGCCGGCGACTACGGTCCGGTTCCCGTGCTCATGACGAGCCTGCTTGCGGAGGCGAACTCAGGCGGCCTTGACGGCCTGCTGCTCACGAACGGCCAATTCTTCGCGACCGATTACACGAAACCGCTCCTCTTCATGGGCGACGGCCAATACCTGACGGACCTGGCAGCGGCTCAGCACCTCACTGGCGACCAATGGGGTGTGATGAACGAGACGGGCCAGTACCCGGGGCAGACGTGGCTATGGGCGTTCTCGATGCTGTACCAGCTGCCGCCCTACAACTCGGACCCGAACGCGGACCTGCTGGTCGTTCTGACGATGGCTGTCCTGACGGCCCTCCTCGTGCTCGTTCCCTTCATCCCGATCCTGCGCGACATCCCGCGCTGGGTTCCCGTCCATCGCCTCATCTGGCGCGATTACTATCGCTGGCGGCGGAGTCGTTCGAGCCCAGGGAGCGACTAGCTTCGCATCGCCCTCGTTCCTCGAGAGAGGCGGGCCCTCAGGACCGATGCGCCGACATATCGGATCGATAGGGGGAGCTGTTGGACCTCGTCCACAGGATCTTGGCGTACGCGGCGGTCGCGGTCGTCGTCGTCGGCACCGTTTGGGTGGTGGTACTGGCGGTCCAACGACGGCCGAGCGGACGGCTCTTCGCACGGTACCAGACGATCGTGGTCGCACTCGTGGTCCTCGCATCCATAGCCGGCGCCGTGAGCTTCGTCTCCGGGGGGCGTCCCGCAGACGACCTCCATCTGGTCTACGGCGTAGTGGCCGTCGCCACGATCCCCATTGCTCGCTCATTCCTGGTCGGTAGGGCGCGTCGTGACAGCGCACTCATGTTGGTCGCCTACGTGGTCTTGTCAGGTGTGCTCTTCCGACTGTTCAGCACGGGCTGAGTCGCGACCATCCTCGTTTCCGGTGCGGTGCTCGCCGGGACGCGCTCAACGGTCGCGCGGGGTCCTCGCATTCCCGATTGCGGCAGGTGTAGCGGATCGACGCCACCGAGGACCGGCACGATGGCCCCATATCAGGTGCGGATACCGAAGGCGGCGTCGGCAGCGGGCTCCGTACCCGTACGGATGGCGTGATCGCCACCCCGATACCTTCGAGTCGATCGTGTCGCGTGGTCACAAGGAGCTCATCGCGTCGGCTTTCGGGCGGCCACCGACGACCGATGACCGCGATGTGGACCGCCGTCTCGCTGCGACGCGGGCGCAGCTCGATGCGAAGTACGGCCGACCGATCGACTGGTATGAGGAGGAGATAGCGTCCAGGTGGCGACCTTCGTCCATCGGCGATGGCTCACCGAAGCCCGTATCACGTCGGGCTTGGATTCGTCCCGGTCTCTCCAGCGAGCGGCGGATTCGTCAGATTCATCAATGGCGACGAGGTCGAGCTGATCGGCTGAGCGCCCTGAACTCACGCACGAGCCACGCGGGGAGCCAAGCGCTACCCTGAGAGCCTGCCTAGAGAATCCCCCACTACTCAGGGTTCAGGCGATTTGCGGCCGAAGCGTGAGGGTATAGCCGAGCTACAGAAGACGACGTGTGAGGCAGATGAGAAGCGGTCATTTGGGCAACGGTGCATCCGTACATCGACGGGTGACAAGGATGAGGAGATGGCAGCGGGCTCCTCTGTGAGCTGACGGCATCCGTGAGATCGATCCAACCTCTTCGGGATCTGCCGATCGGCGTTCGCAGGCCGGTCCGCGAACCATTGCATCTCGAGGAGCCGATCGTCGCCGAGCTGTTCAGCGTCGAGCGCCTTGAGCAGCACGCCGAGTCGCTCGCCGCAGCACAGAAGACGACTGGCGATCCCAGCCGGGGACGTCAGATCCGACCCCGCGTCGCCGACAACGGTCGCGTCCTGCTGCAGTCCTACCGCGTCCTCGCGCGCGCCATCAATGAAGAATTGTCGATCACGCCAGCGGCCGAGTGGCTCGTCGACAACTTCCACATCGTCGACGAGCAACTGCGCGAGATCCGTGACGACCTGCCGTCGGACTACTACCGCGAGCTCCCAAAGCTTGCCGAGGGTCATCTCGCGGGGTATCCGCGTGTCCTTGGGATCAGCTGGGCCTACGTCGCACACACCGACAGTCGCTTCGACCCGGAGAGCCTGCGCCGCTTCGTGCGCGCCTACCAGAGGGTGGAGCCGCTGACAATCGGGGAGCTCTGGGCGATCCCAATCAGCCTGCGAATCATCCTGGTCGAGAACGTGCGACGCCTGGCGGAGCAGATTGTGCACAGCCGCGCCGCCCGCCATGACGCCGATGAGCTCGCCGACAACCTGGTCGGCCTCAGGAAGGACCGACCGGAGGTCGGGATGACGTCGTTCCGCCGTATGGCTGGCACGACATTGCCCCGGTCCGGCCTGGTTCAACTCTTCCAGCGACTGCGCGACCAGGATCCGGCGGTCACACCGGCGCTCGGCTGGCTCGAGGAGCTCGTCGCGGCCCAGGGCACGACGGCCGAAGAGATCGTCCGCGTTGAGCACCAACGCCAGGCGGCGATGAATGTGAGCGTCCGCAACGCCATCACGAGCATGCGCCTCATCTCATGGGCCGACTGGTCCGAGTTCGTCGAAGCCATCAGCCTCGTCGACGAGGTCCTCCGAGAAGGAAGCGCGTTCGGGGCCATGGACTTCGCCACGCGGGTTCGGTACCGAGATGCCATCGAAGAGCTCGCTCGAGGTTCGGGCGGCACCGAGCTGGAGGTCGCCCGGACCGTGACGGCTCTCGCGGCGGCCCCCGCGGCGGCCACTGCCGCTGGCTCAAGTGATGTCAGGCTGGCGGCGGACGATGGGCTGTCAGCACTGCTGGATCGTCCCCGCGACCCCGGCTACTACCTCATCTCTCACGGTAGACCCTGCCTCGAGCAGGCACTCGGCTTTCGAGTCTCGTTGTCCGGACGCCTGCGACGAGCCTTCCTGAGCGCCGCCATACCGGGTTACCTGGGCACGCTGGCGCTGGTCGCCGCGATGATCCTTGCGCTTCCGCTCTTCCTGGCTGCGGGCGACAGCACAGCCGGCCCGATCCTGCTCCTGCTGGCGATCCTGGGTCTCGTGCCGGCCTCGGAGATCGCGATCGCCATCATCCACTGGATCGTCACGCACGCGCTCGGGCCAAGACCGCTTCCGAGACTCGAGCTGGTCGGAGGCGTGCCATCAGAGCTCCGGACGCTTGTCGTAGTGCCAACACTGCTCGCCAGCGAGGCGGGCGTCGAGGCACAGGTCGGGCAGCTCGAGGTCCAGTACCTGGCTAACGCTGAAGGCGACCTCAGGTTCGCGGTGCTCTCCGACTGGCTGGACGCCCCGACCGAACGTCTCCCCGGCGACGACGCATTGCTTGCCACCGCCACCGCCGCGATCGATCGCCTGAACGCCCAGCACGGCGAGGCCCCCGGAGGCGGGGCTCGCTTCCTGCTCTTCCATCGAGAACGTCGCTGGAATGAAGCCGAGGGCCGCTGGATGGGCTGGGAGCGCAAGCGAGGCAAGCTCCATGAGCTGAACGCCCTGCTGCGCGGCTCGACCACCACCAGCATCCTGACCACGGGGCGGGACTCGTCCGTCCCGCCCGCGGGCGTCCGCTACGTCATCACCCTCGATGCCGACACCCAACTGCCGATGGGCGCTGCGGCCCGCCTCGTCGGCACGATGGCGCATCCGCTGAATCGACCCACGTTCGATGCCCGAGCGGGTCGAGTCGTCGATGGCTACGCCGTCCTTCAGCCACGCATCACGCCGATCCTTCCCGCAGAGCACGAGGCATCGGTCTTCCAGCGGGTCTTCACCGGATCGGGCGGGATCGACCCCTACGCATCCGCCGTCTCCGACGTCTACCAGGATCTCTTCGGCGAGGGCAGCTACACCGGCAAGGGGATCTACGACCTCGACGTCTTTGAACGTGCGCTGGCGGACCGGACACCCGAGAACGCGCTCCTGAGCCACGATCTGTTCGAGGGGACGTTCGCGCGCGCGGGCCTCGTGACCGACATCGAGCTCTTCGACGAACCGCCGTCTCGCTATGAAGAAGCCGCGGTACGCCAGCACCGCTGGGCACGGGGAGACTGGCAACTGCTGCCATGGATCCTCGGACGGACCCACGACGCGACGGGCCGGCGAACGCGCCTTGCCATGCCCGCCATCGGCCGCTGGAAGATGGTCGACAACCTGCGCCGCACACTCGTCGCGCCCGCGGCTCTGGCTACGCTCATTGCGGCGTGGACGCTGCCCACCGCTTCCGCTGGGCCGTGGACGGGGCTCGTCCTCGCCTCGATGATCATCCCGGCCTCGCTGCCGGTCCTGGCCGGGCTGCTGCCCCGTCGGCGGGACATCTCCAAGCGCAGCCACGTTCGGGCGGTGGCCGCAGACGTCGTCCTCGCGGCCGCTCATGTTGGGCTCGGGTTGACGTTCCTTGCGGACCAGGCGTGGCTGATGGCCGACGCGATCCTGCGGACACTGGCGCGACTCTATGTCACCCGGCGCGATCTCCTCGAATGGATGACCGCCGCTCACGCCAAGGCGCGCCTCGACCTCGACAGGGCCGGGCTCTATCGGTGGATGGCCGGCGGCGTCGTGTTGGCGGTTGTGATCGGTTGCCTGGTCGTCCTCCTGAAGCCGGCGGCCCTTCTCACCGCCGCGCCGTTCCTCGTCCTCTGGCTGGTCTCGCCGCTCGTGGCGTGGTGGGTGAGCGTGCCACCCGGAACATCGGCCCAACACGAACTCTCCGCCGCTGAGGTCCAGGCGCTCCGCCTCCTGGGCCGCCGGACGTGGCGGTTCTTCGAGACGTTCATCGGTCCGGAGGACCATCACCTGCCGCCGGACAATTTCCAGGAGGAGCCCATGCCGTTCGTGGCCCACCGTACGTCGCCGACGAACATCGGGCTGTACCTACTTGCGACCGTTATCGCCCGCGATCTGGGGTGGATCGGCACGGTCGAGATGGTGGAACGGCTCGAAGCGACCCTTGCGACATTGGGCCGCCTCGAAGGTCTCCGAGGCCACCTCTACAACTGGTACGACACGCGCGACCTTCACCCGCTCGATCCGGTCTACGTCTCCTCGGTCGATAGCGGCAACCTCTGTGGCCACCTGCTGGCACTCGCCAACGCCTGTCGCGAGATGATCGACCGGCCGCTACCGGTCGAGGCGGCGCAGGCCGGGATCGACGACGCCATCGAGCTGACACGCCAGGCGGCAGCCGCGATCGGTGTCGATCGGCGGACCCAGACGACGACCCGGCGGCACCTCACTGACGCTCTCGAACCACGTCCAGGATGGTCCGCTTCCGTGCCCGCCACGCTGGGGTCGTGGGCTGTGCGGCTGGCCGAGCTCTCGGCGCATACCAAGACCCTGTCAGACGTTGCGCGGGCCATCACGGCGGAGCGCGGAGACGGGATGGACGGCGAGCTCGTGACCTGGGCGGAAGCCGCGCGGCTCGCGGTGGCCAGCCACGCCAGAGATCTTGAGCTGCTCGTTCCGTGGACGGGCGACGCCGCCTTCCCGACACTCGCCCAGCTCTCGAAGGCGCATGTCCGGGCCAGTGGCGACGTACCACACGCGGCGATCGCCATCTCACGACGGCTCCAGGCGATCGCCGATGAGGCCCAACGGCGATTCCGGGAGACGGACTTCCAGCTCGTCTTCGAACCCACGCGAAAGCTGCTCTCGGTCGGCTTTCGGGTCGGGGACGGCACCCTCGACCCGAGCTGCTACGACCTGCTTGCGTCCGAGGCCCGCCTGGCCAGCTTCGTTGCGATTGCCAAGGGTGACATCCCGTCGGCCCATTGGTTCCACCTCGGTCGGCCCTTGACGCCAGTCGGTCGTGGGTCGGCGCTGGTCTCCTGGTCGGGCTCCATGTTCGAGTATCTGATGCCCGCACTCGTCATGCGGGCTCCCTGGCTCAGCCTGTTGCGCCAGACGTACGGCCTGGTCGTGGCCCGCCAGATGAGCTACGCCTCCGAACGCGGCGTGCCCTGGGGCATATCGGAGTCGGCCTATAACGCGCGTGACCTCGAGGGGACGTACCAGTACTCGAGTTTTGGTGTGCCCGGGCTCGGCCTCAAGCGGGGCCTGGGT
Organism: Chloroflexota bacterium; assembly: GCA_003169735.1. Taxonomy (GTDB): domain Bacteria; phylum Chloroflexota; class Limnocylindria; order Limnocylindrales; family CSP1-4; genus Palsa-1032. The sequence goes on from PNAP01000112.1 coordinate 22,158, forward strand.
GACGACCTCGTAGTAGCCCCGTATGCGACTGCCCTCGCAGCGCTGATCGAGCCCGAGGAAGCGGTCCGGAACTTCGCGCGGCTGCGTGAAGCCGGAGCGTACGGAGCCTATGGCTTCCGGGAGGCACTCGACTACACGAGGCGACGACTTCCCGAGGGCACGTCCGTGGCGGTCGTCAAAAGCTATATGGCGCACCACCAGGGGATGGCGCTGGTCGCGATCGGCAACGTCATCAACGAGGGCGCGATGGTCGAGCGCTTCCACGCGGAGCCGATCATCCAGGCGACCGAGCTGCTCCTCCAGGAGCGGATGCCACGCGACGTCCTCGTGACGCGACTGCGCCCCGAGGGGGTGCACAGCGCGGCCGATGTGCGCGACCTGGTGCCGCCCATCGTGCGACGCTTCACCTCGCCCCACGATCGGACGCCACGCACCCACCTGCTGTCGAACGGGCGGTATGCGGTCATGCTGACTGCAGCGGGATCGGGGTTCAGCCGCTGGGGCGATCTCGCCGTCACGCGTTGGCGCGAGGACGTCACCTGTGATCCGTGGGGCACGTATCTCTACTTGCGCGACTCGCGTTCCGGGGCGGTCTGGTCTGCCGGCCATCAGCCGAGCGGCCAGGAGGCAGACAGCTATGAGGTCACGTACTCCGAGGATCGCGTCGAGTTCTCACGCCGCGACGGCTCCATCGTCACCGACCTGACCGTGATCGTCTCCGCCGAGGACGACGCGGAGATCCGCCGTGTGTCCCTGACCAATCTCGGCTCGCGCGCCCGCGAGATCGAGCTCACGTCGTACGCGGAGATCGTGCTGGCGCCGCAGGCCGCCGACCTCGCACATCCGGCGTTCCAGAACCTGTTCGTCCAGACCGAGTTCATCCCCGCGATCGGCGCGCTCCTGGCGACCCGGCGCCCCAGGTCCAAGGGCGAGCCCCAGGTATGGGTCGCACATGTCGCGACGCAGGAAGAGCAGGCCGACGGCGCCACCCAGTACGAAACCGACCGAGGCCGCTTCCTCGGTCGCGGCAGTTCGGCCCGAGCACCGGTCTCCGTGGTCGACGGGCATCCACTCTCGAACACCGTGGGAGCGGTCCTGGATCCGATCTTCAGCCTTCGTCGCCGGGTGAGGCTCGCTCCCGGAGCCACCGCTCACGTGCTCTTCTCGACCGTCGTCGCGGCGACACGCGAAGAGGCCCTGGACCTGGCCGACAAGTATCGCGATCCGGCGACCTTCGAACGGGCGGTGACGCTGGCCTGGACACAGGCCCAGGTCCAGCTGCACCACCTCGGCATCGACTCGGACGAGGCACACCTCTTCCAGCGACTCGCCAACCGGATCCTCTACTCGGACCCGTCACTCCGGCCGTCCGCGGGGCTGCTGGCACGGAACGAGCGAGGCGCATCCGGACTCTGGGCCCACAGCATCTCCGGTGATCTGCCCATCGTCGTGGTCCAGATCGACGAGCCCGCCGACATCGACATCGTCCGGCAGTTGCTCCGGGCCCTCGAGTACTGGCAGATGAAGCTGCTGAAGGTCGACCTGGTGATCGTGAACGAACAGGGGGCCTCGTATGCCCAGGAGCTGCAGGAGGCGCTCGAGACGGTCGTCCGAACCAGCGAGTCGGTCCTGGTTCAGGGGGGCCACGGAGCCCGCGGTGGCGTCCACATCCTCCGCGGCGACCTGCTTTCGGCCGAAGACCGCACGCTGCTCCAGACGGCGGCACGAGCCGTCCTGCTGAGCCGGGGGGGCAGCCTGGCGGAACAGGTCAGCCGGCTGGATCGCCCGGATCGGATCATCCCCTCGGCACCACCGCAGACAGGTCCTGCGCCGGCCCGGGCGGCGGTGAGCCCGACCGCGGCGCTGGGCGTTCTCCGGAGCCGGCTGGGCGGCCTGGCGGAACAGGTCAGCCGGCTGGATCGCCCGGATCGGATCACCCCATCGGCGTCGCCGCAGACAGGTCCCGCCCCGGCTCGCCGGGAGGCCGTGGTGGCGCCCCCGGAGCTGGAGTTCTTCAACGGCCTGGGTGGCTTCACCGCGGGGGGTCGGGAGTACGTCGTGGTCGTGGGTCCGGGACAATCGACGCCGGCGCCCTGGATCAACGTGATCGCCAACCGCTCGTTCGGGTTCCAGGTCTCCGAGGCCGGGTC
>PNAP01000122.1 GCA_003169735.1 Chloroflexota bacterium
TAGCCGCGGTATTCCAGGCGCTTCAGGCCTTCGATGAGGACCGGGACGATGTCGCGCCTGGCCGCCGCGCCCACGATTCCGCACATGGCCTATTTGGTCCCTGCCGGCTTCTTTCGCGGCGGCGTCCAGCGTGGAATCGACACTTGCCTCGCTCGTGCCACGGTGAGCTGCCCGGGCGGCGTGTCCTTGCTGATGGTCGAACCCGCACCGATGTAGGAACCCTTTGCGATCCGCACCGGCGCCACCAGGGTTGCGTCCGATCCGATGAAGCAGTCGTCCTCGATCACGGTGCGGTGCTTGGACGAGCCGTCGTAGTTGCAGGTGATCGTACCGGCGCCGACGTTGACCCGCGCCCCGACCTCGGCATCGCCGATGTAGCTGAAGTGATGCTGCTTCGTGCCCCGGCCGAGGCGGCTCTTCTTGATCTCGGCGAAGTTGCCGATCTCGGCGCCGCTCTCCACGCGCGTACCCGCGCGAAGGTGCGAGAACGGCCCGATGCGGACATCGTCCTCGACGATCGACGATTCGATGACGCTGGACGTGATCGTGCAGCGTTCGCCGATGACCGAATCGACGACCCGGCTGCCCGAGGTGATGACGGAACCTCGGCCGATGCGCGTGACCCCGGCAAGGAAGACGTTCGGTTCGAGGGTGACGTCCTCATCGAGCACGACGCCCGCCTCGATGTGGGTCGCGTTGGGCATCAGCATCGTCACACCGGCCAGCATGTGCCGCTCGTTGATGCGCAGCCGCATGTCGATCTCGGCGCTCGCGAGCTGGGCCCGGTCGTTGATCCCGTAGAGCGTGCCGTCGTCCTCGACCTCGACCGTGGCGATGGGCCGATGGTCGGCCCGCGCCAGGGCCACGATCGACGGCAGGTACAGCTCGCCGGTCACCGGCGATGGTGCGATGTCACCGAGCCGGCGACGCAGCCAGCCGACGTCGAAGGCGTAGACACCCGAGTTGATCTCGTCGATGTCGAGTTCGTCCTCCGTCGCGTCCTTCTCCTCGACGACACGCATCACGTGGTCGTCTTCGTCCCGGACAACACGGCCGAGCCCATCCGGTTCGTACGCCTCGATGGTCAAGAGGGCGACGACCGCCATCTCAGCCCGGCGCTCGGCGATCAGAGCGGCGATCATCGCCGGATCGATGAGCGGGATATCGCCGTTGATGACGGCGATCTCGGTGACGTCGCGGGGCAGGAGATCGAGCGCGGCACGCACCGCGTCGGCGGTTCCGCGTGGCTCGTCCTGGAGCGCGCAGTCCACCTGGCCAGCGAATACCTCGCACAGCGCGGCCGTGTGCGACGAGTAGACGACCAGCGGTCGCGCTCCGGTCGCTTCGCGGGCGGCATCGATGACATAGGCCAGCATCGGCCGCCCGCAGACCTCGTGGAGGAGCTTCGGGGTGCGCGATCGCATCCGGGTGCCAAGGCCGGCCGCCATGATCACGGCGGTCGTCGATGTGGTCGAACGCGTGGGCGGCTTCGTCATGACGCGAGCATCGGCGTGGCAAGACTGTAGGGTCGTGCTCCGTGCGCGGTCAAGCGCGTGCGGCGTCGTGGCCGTGGCGTGACGCGATGGCCTCGATCTCGACGCGGGCGCCCTTCGGCAGGCCGGCCACGGCGAAGGTCGAGCGAGCGGGCGGATGCTCCGGGAAGAAGCCCGCATAGACGGCGTTGACGGCCGCGAAATCACCGATGTCGGTCAGGAAGACGGTCGTCTTGACGACGTCCTCGAAACCGAGGCCGGCAGCGCGGAGCACGGCGCCGATGTTGGTCAGGGCCCGCTCCGCCTGGGCTGCCACGCCGCCGCTGACCAGCTCGCCGGCGCTCGGATCGAGACCGACCTGGCCGGAGCAGAAGACCAGGTCGCCACTCTCGATGCCCTGGCTGTACGGCCCGATGGCGGCTGGTGCGGCATCGGTCGAGATCGGTCGCTTGCTCATGGGAACCTCCAGTGCGGGTCGGGTCCGACATCATCGGTGGCAGCGATGCGAGCGCCAGCGAGCGGGTCGGGCAGATCCGCCGCGAGCAGACGGCCGGCCTCGACCGCCGCCTGTGGAGAAGGATAGAGCCCCACGAACGTCGAGCCCGAGCCGGACATGAAGACCCGGCGCCCAAGGCGCGATTCGATCAAGGCTCGTATCTCGCGAAGTCGGGGAGCGACCGTCGTGGCTGCCTGCCAGAGATCGTTGGCATCGGCCAAACGATCGGTCCACGCGGCCAGTCCAGGGCCATCCAGCCCGCCGACGAAGTCCATGGCAAGATCATCGACGATACGGGCGGTGTCGGTCCGATGGAACCGGTACGCGGCAAACGCATCGCGCGTCGAAATGGGCACGTCCGGAGAGACGAGGAGGATGCCCGGCCGCGACTGGAGTCCAGGCAGCGGCCGGTGCTGGTCACCGATGCTCGACACGAGCGCCACTGGCTCCGCGGTCGTGAAGAAGGGCACATCCGCCCCGATCGCCGCAGCCAGACCGTGCAACGCCGGGCCCGTCTGTCGAACTCCCCACGCGTCCATCGCCACGCGAATGGCCGCCGCGGCGTCCGAACTACCGCCCCCGAGGCCGGCCGACAGGGGGATGCGCTTAACCAATCGGAAAGCGAGGAAGGGTGCCTGAGGGGCGGAGAAAAAGCGCGCCAGCGACGCGGCCTTGAGTACCAGGTTGCCTTCGACAGGGAGACCTGGCTCGCCGTCCACGATGAGGCTGTCGGCGACCGCGCCTGGTGCCAGCTCGACCGTCAGGCGGTCGGCCAGGCCGATGAGCACGAAGACCGATCGCAAGGCGTGATAGCCGTCATCTCGCTCGCCCACGATCGCGAGACCGAGATTGATCTTGGCTCGGGCGATGCCGAGCGGTTGTTCCGGTAGCGTCACGGCAGCGGCCCGAGGCGCTCGGCGAAGAGGAGCCACTCATCCATGCTGAGCGTCTGGGGGCGGCGGTCGGGCGCGATGCCGACGCTCGCCAGCGCCGCTTCCAGGCGCTCCTTGCCGAGTGTCGGCAACTGCCGGGTCAGGACGTTGTGGATCATCTTGCGACGCTCGCGGAAGGCGGCCTGGACGAGGCGCCATAGGTCGTCCTCGCGCTGGGCGTCGAGGCGGCGCGGCCGGACCGTGCCCACCACGACCGCCGAATCGACCTTCGGCGCCGGCTCGAACGAACTCGCCGGCACGGCTCGTAGCAGCGTGACATCGGCGTGGTACTGGACGAACACCGAGAGGTAGCTCATACCGCCGGGCGGCGCGGTGATCCGGTCCGCCACTTCGCGCTGGAGCATCAGCACGAACCGGTCGGGACGCGGATCCTGACCCAGCGCCAGGTGCAGGATGGGACTCGTGATGTGGTACGGGATGTTGGCCACGAGGTCGTACGGCGGAGCGATGATGGCCGAAACGTCCGTGTCCAGCACGTCACCCTCGACGACCGTCAGGCGCGGCTCCTCGGCGAAGCGCTCGCGGAGATGGGCGATGAGACGCGCGTCCACCTCGACCGCCGTCACGTGGGCCGCACCCGCCTCGAGAAGGGCGCCCGTCAGGATGCCGATGCCCGGCCCCACCTCGAGGATCTGCCGGCCGGCGGACTGCGCGGCGACGACGATCGCCTCCAGCACCTCCCCATCAACGAGATGGTTCTGACTGAAGCGCCGGTTGGCCACCAGGCCGTGGCGCCGCAGGTACCGCTCGACATGGTCGGCGCCGAGATGTTCCGCCGCGAGCGACTCGCCGCGCGGCATCAAACCGCCAGTTTCAGCGACGGCCGAGCGTCAAGGTCGCGACCGGCGCGCTCCCCGGCGTTGAATCGGTGCCAACCGGCCGCGCCGATCATGGCCGCGTTGTCGGTGCACAGGCCGGGCCGCGGGACGGCCACCGCGATGCCGCGCGATGCCGCGGCATCGGCGATGCGCTGCCGCAGGACGGTGTTCGCGGCCACTCCCCCACCGATGACGATCGTCCGCGCGTCACATCGCTCGGCAGCGCCGAGCGTCTTGGTCGCCAGCACGTCGACGACCGAATCCTGGAACGCCCACGCGAGCTCGGCCACCACCGGCTCGGGCAGCAGCGATCCATCGGGCTCGATCGGTCCGCCATCGGGGCCGCCCAACTCGGCCGAGACGGCGCGTCGCGCCGCCGTCTTGAGGCCGCTGAAGCTGAAGTCATCCGTATCGCCGAGCCACGCACGCGGGAAACGGCGGTCACGTCGGGTCGCGCCGGCCGCCGCGCGCATGATCGACGGGCCACCGGGATACGGCAGCCCGAGCAGCCGGCCGACCTTGTCGAACGCTTCGCCGGCGGCGTCGTCGACCGTCTGGCCGAGCAGGCGGTACGTGAGGTGGTCGCGCATCTCGACCAGGAACGTATGGCCGCCACTGACCACCAGCGCCACCACGGGGAACTCGGGCGCCGGGCGCTCCGGCTCCTCGGCGTCGAGCAGCCACGCGGCGTAGATGTGCCCCTCCAGGTGGTTCACCGGGACGAGCGGCAGGCCGTGCACCCAGGCCAGCGTCGATGCCATGGTGATGCCCACCAGGAGCGAGCCGGCAAGCCCCGGCCCGTTGGTCACGGCGATGGCATCGAGGTCGGACCAGTCGGCGATGTCCGCCCTGGCGCAGGCCTCGTCGAGCACCGGGATCATCCAGCGCAGGTGGGCGCGGGCGGCGACCTCGGGCACGATGCCGCCGGTCTCGGCGTGGAGCGCCACCTGGCTGGCCACGATGCCGGTGACGATCCGGCGCCCCCGCTCGACGACCGCCACGGCCGTCTCGTCGCACGATGATTCGACGGCCAGGATCCGTCCGCTCACGATCCCTCGCCCGCGCGACGGCTGGCCCCGCTGATCGCCGCCGGGTCGTAGCGCTGGCGCAGCGTGTCCAAGCGCCGGTCCATCTCGGGCGAGCCAAGCTCACCCGAGGTCATGACCAGCGCGTCCTCTCCGTTGTCGGAGTAGTAGTGCGGACGGACGCCGACCGGCCGGAAGCCGAAGCGCTGGTACAACGTCCGAGCCGCCTCATTGCTGATGCGCACCTCGAGCGTGGCGACGGTCGCTCCCACCTCCCTGGAGAGCTCCATGACCGCCAGCATCAGCAGCCCGCCGATGCCGCGACGCCGCCACTCCGGCAGGACCGCGAACGTGGTCACGTGGGCCTCGCCGACCATCAGCCAGATACCGCCGTAGGCGACGGTCTCGCCATCGGCCTGGACGATGAGGTAGCGCGCCATCCGATTGGTCTCGAGCTCGTGGCGAAACGCGTACGGCGGCCATGGGATGGGAAAGCTGGCCCGTTCGATCTCGTGCACGTCGGCGATGTCGGAGACCGTCATCGGCCGGACGCGCAGCGTTACGGGCGGTCCGGCGACCATGCCATCTCCTTCGCCGAGGCGGTGACGCCGCGCGGCACGGCGACGTAGAGCGGCACCAGGGTGGCGGGGTCGTCGCGCCGCCCCTCCGCCAGTGCCGCGGCCCCCAGGAGCAGCAGTGCATCGCCGAGACCCTGCACAGCGATCCTGCCGCGCTTGGCCGCCGCCGGGCCGAGAGCCTCGGCGTCGAGGCCAACCGTCAGCACGGTTCCGCTACCCACGACCGCTTCGAGGTCGACCCCGGGCGCCAGCAATCGAACGGGCTCGCTGAGGCGCCACGAGGCCGAGACGCGGGCCAGGTAGTGGTCACGGGCCCCGGCCGCCATCACGATCGAGCAGTCCTGCCCTTCTTGCCCCAGCGCCGTGTCGAGCGCGCAGGCCATCGCTTCGACGGACGGGATGCCGATGAGATCGATGCGCCGGGTGAAGGCGAGCGTCTTGGCCATCGCAAGGCCGATTCGCAGGCCGGTGAAGCTCCCCGGGCCCGTGCCCACGATCACGCCGCTGACGTCGCTCACGGTCGCGCCGGCTTCCCGCAACACCCCCGCGACGACCTCGAGCAGGGCGCCTCCGCCAACGTCATCGAAGCGCGTCGGCAGGCGTGTCCCCGACCGGTCTCCGAGCGCGACGATCGTCAGCCGGGTGGAGGTATCGATGGCCAGCAGGAGGTTCGTCGGGTGCGTCTTCGTCCTTGCCATCAGCCCGCGCCCCGGGCTCGCGCCTCCCAGCCGGCCGCGATCTCCAGGTACGGCGCATATCGATCGAGGTCGGCCGAAGCCAGCTCGATGCGCCTGGCGTCATCCGGGAGCAGCTCGAACCGAACGTCCAACCGGCCGACACCGAGCCCGCCGTCGAGCCGATCTCCCCACTCGGTCAGCGTGACGCCCTGGTCCTGGCGCTCGTCAAGGAGACCACCGTCGAACGCCTCGCTAGCGCCGCTCAGGCGGTAGAGATCCTGGTGGAAGAGTGGCAGGCGGCCGCGATACTCGGCCATCAGCGTGAAGCTCGGGCTGTTGACCGTGTCGGTGATGCCCAGCCCGACCGCGAAACCCTTGGCAAGCTGTGTCTTGCCGGCGCCGAGCGGGCCGATGAGGGCGAGCCGATCGCCCGGTCGAGCGGCCGCGGCGAGCGCGGAACCGAGGGCGCGCGTCTCATCCGCGCTCTGTGTCTGGACAACCACGGAAGTAGGTTAGTCCAAGCGTTCCAGGTCGGTGAGTGGCATGACGCGGCGTTCCGGCGGGTCGCTCGGCGAGAGCCCCTGGAGCGCCACGAGGCCGCCCGGCAGGTACCCGCCGCCCGCCACGCGCACGAGGCCACGCAGGTCGAGCAGTCGACCCTCGCGGCCGAGGTCGTCGCCGGCGGTGACGCGGACCACGCTCTGGCCGACCAGGCGACCGATGGCCTGGTCGAGGACGAGCAGCGGCGAATCGGTCACGATGGCCGCTTCCTTGCCGGCGTTGGCGCTCAGCACGTCCCACCACGGCGCCGGGATCGGCCGGCGGCCATATCCATCGAGCAGCAGAAGGCCGAACGGCGCGATGGGGTGGATGGAAGCTCGCTGCCGCTCCTCCGACGCTTCGAGCTGGCGCAGCTCCTTGCCCACCAGGCCACCGCAGATGATGCCGCGCACGCCGAGCGCCCGCGCGCGGGTGAGCGCCTCGATGTCGACGCGTGCCCCGGCCACGACGATCGATCCGGCGGCCGCGACGTCTATGGCCGACGCGCGCAGCTCGGCGTCCGGCGTCGCGACGGCGATGAGCAGCGGCCCACGGACCGACTGGCCCCAGGCGACCGCGGCCGGGATGCCGTCACCTGCCGAACGGATGCCGATGCCGGTCGCATCGACTACCTCGACCACGCCGGCGATGACGGAGTTGACCGTATCGAGCGAACGTCGCACCGCCAGGTGGGAGCGTCCGTCCGAGCCGACGTAGAGCACGGTCGCGCGGTCGGCCTGCCTGAAGCGCCGTGGCGCGCCGCCGGTCGCCGGCAGCCGCGATGGGTCGATGGTCTCACCCGGTTCGGGTGGATCCGGGTTCGCGAGGCGCAGCCGCATCGTCGACACGTCGCGCGCCCGTTCCAGCAGCGGGTCGCCGACGGCCACCGTCACACCCTCCTCGACCAGCGGGCGATCGGCCGGTCCCATGGCATGCCAACAGAGTGGCGATGCCACTGACGCCGCCCTGGCCGGCACGAAGGAGACCGGATCAGGCCCGGAAGGCGTCAGCGACGGCTTCGCCTGACCGTCCCGCGACGTGCGACTGGGTCCGGAACCACCGACCGATCGGGTCCGCGGCCGGCGCGCGGCAGGACTCATGTCTCGGCTGCCGCCCACAACGGGCGCTCCCATCCCTCGAGGACGGCCCGGCGGCGTTCCGGTCGCTCCGGCCACCGCAGCGGCACCTCGCGCGTATCGAGCAGCAACCCACCCAACCCGCCCGAGACGTCGAGCAGCACATGGCGTCCTCGGACGCCCAGCCACATCGGGTCGCGTGCGACGAATTCGGCCCTCGCCGTGACGCCGGGCGGCAGGTCCATCGTCCGCAGGTTGCCGGGCTCGAGGGTCGCATCGGTCGTGCCGACGGCGCTCGTCAGATGCAGCGTGGCCGGGTGCCGGCCAGTATGCAGGTCGGCCACCACGACCGCGCTGGCCATCGGGATGAAGCCGTCATCGAGCAACTCGGAGAGCAGGCGTCGTCGATCCGCCTCAGCCGTGAGCGTGCCGATGGGCGCCAGCAACCGGGCGTGGTCCCACAGCAGCGAAAGGACGCCGGGCCGACGGAACGCATCAAGGACGGCGAGCGCGGCGACCGGCGGCGGGACCGCCCCGAACACGCCGCCGCTGCAGGCGATGAGACCGCTGGGCGGCGGTCCGCCGACGGCGAGGCTGGCCAGCGAGGCGCGCAGGGCCGCCATGCGCAGCCGAGCGCCATCGCCGGACGCGTCCCGCCACGGGGCCAGCCGCAGGTTGCGAAGTCGGTCGCGCAGGCCGAACGGCTCAGAGCGGAAGGCGCACCATCGGAGGATGGCGTCGGCCGCGCTGTCGTCCTTCATCGCTCCTCGCGGCACGAGTGCGGCCTCGGCGTCGACGATCTGCTCGAAGGCGCCGTTCGGCGTGGCGACCACCCGCGAACTCGCCGAGTGGCCGACATCCAGGCCGTCGACCGGCCGATCGAGCAGCGCCGAGAGCGACGCGACGCCCATCGCGAACGCACGGCGCCCGTCCGGGATGGGCCGCCCTTCGACGGCGGTCCATCGCGAGGCTGACTCGGCGGCCATCTCCACCAGCAACGACCCCGTGCCCGAGTGGGTGTGGTCGGGGGGCGGTGCGAGAAGTGTCTGGGCTTCGGGGAAGTCATCAGCGAAGATGCGCGCTCCTCCACTCAGGATGGTGTGCAGCCCGGCTCGCCGGCACGCGGCGGCGGCGACCACCGCCGCGAGCTCACCGATGGCCGTTCGCTCGCCGGAGGCGGCCGGTTCGGTCGCGCCGAGCACGATGGCCAGGACGTTCCGATCGAGGCATGCCGCGGTGATGGCCAGCGGATCGGCGCGGGCACCCTCGAAGGTCGCGGCCACCTCCCAACCGGCGGCACTGAACGAACGATCGAGATCGTCGGCCAGCGCTTCGGTCGCGGCCACGATGACGATGCTCGGCGGCGCCGCGGTCGCGACCTCGAGGCGTGCCCAGGACCGCCAGTCGTCGGCCACTGGAAGCGCATCGGGTTCCACGGCGCGCACCCGCGCCACGAGATCCTCGAGCAGCGCATCGACGGCCACGCCGCGTGGCGCGGCCGAGGCGGCCAAGAGTCGGAAGCGCCCGCCGAACGGGGCGATGAGCGAGACGGCGGTACTGGCCGTGCCGTGATCGATGGTGAAGAACGACAGGGGGTCGGCGGTCACCGGGGAATCGTAGCCGAGGTCGCCGTTCTTGCCGGCGCCGGGGCCGGCCAGTGACTCAGGCGTCGAGACCGTATTCCTCGTCGATCTCCTCGAGGCGCTCGATGAGCCGCTCGATGCCCGCATCGTCGGCCAGCACCCGCTGGACCTCGGCCATGTCACCGCCGAAGAGATTGCGCAGGACGGGATCGAAGAAGAGCATCGCCTGGCTGCCGAGTGGCCGATACGGGCGGCTCGCCTCGAGGAACATGACCGCGGGGCCGGTCAGGCCGCGCACCTGGATCTCGCGCGCGACGTACTCGACGGTCTCTTCCCGGAGCTCCGGCGGTTGCCCTCGCGATCCCGTCATCCCTCTGCCTCCCGACCTGCGCGAAAGAACGGTGACGCCGGTTCCTCCACCGGATCGCTCCGACTCACTGGGCTGGTTCCAAGATGGTCGCGTCCCTTCCGACAAGGATCTCGCCTTCGAGCGTTCTCATGCTCGCCCACCCGGAGCCGGCATGGTACACCCGAGGCATACGGTTGGCCATGCCCGCCAGCACTTCCCAGGCGATGGTGGTGCGCTGTCGCGCCAATTCAGCGGCCGTGATCCGGTCGCTTCCCTGGGCGCCGAGGAGCACGAATTCATCGGCCAGGCTGACCTCGGGGACGTCGGTCACATCGGCCGCGATCGCGTCCATCGCCACCGATCCCACGAGCGCCACGCGGCGTCCCCGCACCAGCGCCTGCGCGCCCGGTTGGTAGGCGCGCGCCCAACCGTCGCCGTAGCCGATGGGCAGGGTGGCGATGCGCGACCGACGCTCCGACGTCCAGCGGCCGCCGTAGCCGACCGGCGTGCCGGCCTCGATATCGGCGATGCGCAGCGGGCGTGCCTTGATGGCCATGGCCGGGCGGAGGGCGTCGGCGGCGGCGCGGGCTCGTTCCGCGACCGGCAGGTCGGCTGGCAGTTCGCCATAGAGGCACAGCCCGGGCCGCACCATCGAGAGCGGCGCAGCCGTCGCCGCGAAGAGCCCGCCCGTGGCACTCAGGTGCTGCGGCGGGGTCGCGATGCCGGCAGCGGTGAGCGCCTCCCCCGCGGCCGACAGGCGCGCCGCCTGCTCCGCCGAGAAGCGCTCGTCCTCGGGGCGCGCCAGGTGCGACCAGAGCCCTACCAACCGGCAACCCGGAGTGGCCAGGATCTCGGTCGCCACCGCTGGCGCGACCTCGGGCGTCACGCCGGCCCGTCCGAGGCCCGTCTCGATCTCGAGGTGGAGGCGCAGCTCCGGCTCCTGCGTCCGGCCGGCTTCGCCGCCGCGGCGACGCCCCCTCCACGCCGCGAGGAGTGCCCTGACGAGCCCGGCATCCGATGCCACGAGCTCGAAGCCGGCCCCCGCTGCGGCGGCGACCTCGGAGGGCGGGATGCTGAACAGGATCACGATCGGCGCCGCGATCCCCGCACGTCGCAGCGCGACCGCCTCATCGAGCATGGAGACGCACAACCGGTCGGCACCGCCGTCCACGAAGGCGCGGGCCGCGCCGACCAACCCGTGGCCATAGCCGTCACTCTTGATCACGGCCGCGACCTCGACGCCGGCCGGGATCATCGACCGGATGACGCGGAGGTTGTTCGCCAAGGCGTCCTGGTCGATCTCCAGCCACGCGAGACGTGGCAGCGGCGGCAGGCCGGCGGCCGCCAGCGTCTGCTCGATGAGGGGCCCCGGCGACCACGGCCCGTGCGAACGGACGGTCACGCCTCGCGCACGCGGTCGGCGAAGCCGAGTCTCCGCCCACCCTCGAGTCGGTCGCGCACCGTGGCCAGGTCACGCCGGACGCGGGCGATGGCGGGTGGCAGATCCGAGGCGACCAGCCCGGCATCACCGAGCCGCTCGGCGATGGCCGCGCCGGCCGCGCCATGGAGGTAGACCCCGAGCCTGGCGGCGTCATACGGGTCCATGCCCTGGGCCAGCAGAGCGCCGATCGTGCCGGCAAGGACATCACCCGTGCCGGCGGTTGCCAGCGCCGCGACCGCGAACGGCGACCTCGCGATGCGGCCGTCCGGCGCGGCGATGACCGTTCGGGCGCCCTTCAGCACGACCACCCTCCCCCATCGACGCGCAGCGGCCGCAGCGCGCGTGGCGCGTTCGCCATCGTCCGGGCCGACCGGCGAGCCGTCGAGGCGCGCGAATTCACCGGCGTGCGGGGTCAGCACCAGCTGCCTGCCGACCGCCCACCACTCCGGCCGACCGGCCAGCGAATTCAGCGCCTCGGCATCGATGACAGCCGGCGCGCCCTGTCCGCTGACGATCGAGGCGACCAGGGCGACCGTCGCCACCCCTGCCCGCAGGCCCGGGCCGACTACCAGCGCGTCCGGCTTGCGCTCGACGATCTGCGCCAGAGCGCCGGCCGGCTCGACCTCGCCGGGCGACGTCTCGGTCAGCCCGAGGGTGATCGCCTCGACGACGCCACCCGCGACGAGCGGTTGGAGCGAGGCCGGCACGGCAAGACAGACGAGACCGGCGCCCGCGCGGGTTGCGGCGGAGGTGGCGAGCAGCGCCGCGCCGAGGTAGTCGAGCGATCCGGCGACCACGACGAGGATGCCGTTGTCGCCCTTGTGCGCGGCCGGGTCGCGCGTCGGGACGAGTCGCGCGACGCTCTTGTCGTCGAGCGCCTCGATGTCGCTCATTCGCCGCGCTCCAGGTCGCGCAGGCGCGCCATGCGCGCCATGATCACTCGCTCCCGATCGTCCAGCCGCGCTTCGATGTCGACCGGGAAGACGAACGCGCCGCCAGCCGTGCGGATGCCAAAGGCGATGGCTACCGCGTACTCCCGCTCGTGGCTGATGGAGACCGCGATGCGCGCCATGCCCAGCTGCTCGGACCGGGCAAGGGCGCGGTCGTGCAGGCGGACCGTCGGCTGTCCCGTTGGCAGGCGGACGATCTCGATCTCGCGCCAGCCGACGCCCCGCACGCCGAGTCCGAGCACCTTGCTGACCGCTTCCTTGGCGGCCCATCGGCCGGCCAGTGTCTCCGGCCGGTTCCGCACGTAGGCGTTCTCGCCCTCGGTCAGGATGCGCCGCGTGAAGCGATCCCCGAAGCGCTCGAGGGCACTGCTGATGCGCTCGACCTTGATGATGTCGATGCCGAGCTCGGTCGTCCCCTCGGGCGCGGTGATGCCTGCCGGCACGGCCTAGGCGAAGACCGGCGTGACCGGCCTCATTCGACGGTCACCGACTTGGCCAGATTGCGCGGCTGATCGACGTCGGTGCCCAGCGCGACGGCCGTGTGGTAGGCGATGAGTTGGACCGGCACGGCATAAACGATCGGGTCGACCGTCGCCGGCATGGTCGGGAGTATCAGTGTCACCAGCGGTTGACCCTCCGCGGCCGCCGCGCCTTTAGCGTCGGTCACCAGAATCAACCGGCCGCCGCGAGCGGCGACCTCCTGCATGTTGGAAACGGTCTTCTCGACCATGCGGTCGGTCTTCACGTCGATGACGATCGTGTCTCCTTCCTCGATCAGCGCGATCGGGCCGT
>PNAP01000001.1 GCA_003169735.1 Chloroflexota bacterium
CACGGCGTCAGGCCGTGGGGCGCTCTACGTTTCAGGCCTCCCGCGCCGCCAGCTGAACTCGGGATCCGCAGAGGCCCGCCGGAAGAGTCGAGCCAGAACCTCGGATCCTGGGCGGCCGCGCGCTAGCAAGCCACCCCTACTCGTTCAGCCGCACGCCATCTACCGATAGTGCAGGTTCCTCGGGCCGCACTTGGGTCAGCCGATTCGATCATCGCGGTCGCCTCGAACCTGCCGTTCAGCGAGTGGGGCTCCGTCTTCCCCGACGGACGGCTCGCCGCCGCGGTCGTCGACCGCCTGACGTATCGAGCCCACGTCATCGAGACGGGCAGTGCGTCCTATCGCCTGCGGGCCACCGAGCGGAGCCGCAAGGGAGGTGCCGCCAAGGCCTGACCACACCGATCCGGACGTCAGTCGAGGGGTCGGGGGTGGGGCCAGATCAGAGCATCACGGTGGGGCCAAATGGGGTTGTCATTCCCAAATCCTGCGTTGGCAAGGTCAGGTTCTCGCACATCTGGCAGCAGCAGCCACGAATGAGGGTAACCGGACGGCCAGTCTCTGGCCCGAATCTACGCTCAACGCACTGCCAGCGAACGCCAGCGAACGCTACGGATCGCTCTTAAACTCCGCTGCCCGCAAGGGCGTCTGGGTTCGAACCCCAGCTTCGGCACCACAGTCCAGGCTCAGAGCGGCGCGCGGCAGTTGCTTGCAGAGCGCGATGACGTACGGCCAGAGTCTCGTGCGAAGGATTGGCGCGGGCGCCGTGGTGGGCCTTCGATCAAACGGTCGGGTCGGGCGCGAACTCGCGGACCTCCTTCGCCACCACCGAACACGAGTCGTCGCGGACGGCGTGGTAGACGGCTTCGAGGTCAGGAGCCCTGTGCCTCAGGCGAGCTGCTTCCAGCTCGTACTGCCCTTGCAGAACCAGAGGCGCTTGTTCTTGTCCAGGAACAAGTCACCGAGGATGCCCGAGTGGGGATGGGTGGTGGCGCTCGAGGCGATCAGCCGCAGCTGGGCCTTGCCGCCCGCGAACTGACCACCTCGACCGTTCGGCGCGCTGCCGAAGACACCCGTGTGAGTCAGGCCGGCGTCGGGCGTGCCGCTGCCGCTGTAGCCCTGCAGCCCCGTGTTGCCGCCCTTCGACCAGCCGTGGACCGCGGGCAGCGTGCTCGAGCCGCTGCTGCCGTACACACCGATCTCGGAGTTGCTCGCGGCATGGACGCCTTGGCCGGAATCGCTGTAGGCGTACACGCCGTAGCCCGAGCTGCTCTGGCCGTTGACACCACTGGCAGAGCCAGTGCCCTTGCCATAGACCCCTGCGCCCAAGTAGCTGGTGCCGTAGACGCCGTTGCCCGAGGTGCTCTGGCCGTGGATGCCGTCAGACGAGTCGCTCTGGCCGTAGACCCCGAAGCTCGAGCCGCTGCTGCCGGAGACGCCGATGCCCGAGGTGCTGCCGCCGAAGACGCCGACGTACGAGTCGCTGCTGCCGTAGACGCCCCAGCCCGAGGCGCTGCCGCCGAAGACGCCGGTGCCCGAGCCGCTGCTGCCGGATAGGGCGGTCACTCCCGCGGCCCCTGTCGTATCGAACCTGGTCACGGTGCTGGCGCTGTAGGTGTTGCCGACCAGGACCTGCTGGCCGTCGGTGGCCCGGACCGCCAGCGGGCGGGCGACTGCCGTGGCGACTGTCGCGGCGACGGCCCCGAGGCCAGCGCCGAGGATGGCGCGGCGTGAGCGCGGGGTGGTGATCTCGGCGGTCATGAGGGAACGCTCCATTCCGTTGGGCCGCGATGCGAGGTCACCGCGAAGTGGGCAGCCTGAACGTAAACGAGAGGCGCGTCAACGCCGAACATGGAAAGAGCCGGCGGCCCGTGCGAGACGCCTGCCCCAAACTCGGAAGTCTGGTCTACGGAATCACTGCCGTCATGTACACGATCGCGCGTCCCTCGGGCCGGCACCAGCGGTGCGCTCTTTACGCCCCATATAAGAAAAGGGAGCGCCCGCGACTCGTTCCGACCCGGCGAAAAGATCAGCTACCGAGAATGGGACGTTACGCGCGCAGGGAGCGTGCTGGCTTCGCCGCTAACGGACGGAGCATCCCGCTCCCCGGCGACGATTCGCCGGGTGGTAATCGCAGCACATCGCAGCGCCCAAGAAAGAGCCGCTGCGATCCGGGTCAGGGCCACTCCCCTGACGGCCGAGCCGCTAGCCGCCGGAGGGCGAGCGGGTCGGATCCTTCACATGAAGCCCTCAAAGAACAACCCTGCGGCCAGGCACGCGAGGCCGGCCGTCACGAGGTCGAGACCCGAGAGCTTGACCGAAAGGAGCGCGAGTATGAACAAGACGGCGGCGATCGCAAACAGCGCCTTGGCGACGGTCAGCTTCATCTTCACGACCGATCTCCTCGCTTATCCATCCACGTAGCGACGCCACGAAAGGTACCATCCCGAGCGCCGCTGCTTCGAGGCGTCAGGAAACCGCGGCCTGCCTGACTGTGCGCCCGCTGTAGCGGCCTCGTGCGCGCGCGAGCCATCGTGATGTCGAGCCGGGCTGGCCCCAAGGGTGGGTATCTTCGTGGGGACCCCTCGGTCGGCCTCGATCGGAGCCCGGGTACCGCTCCGATCCCTCGGCGCACGGTGCGGAAACGGCGTACCTGCTTGATCCTGATCCGGTCGATGACATCGCCGTCGGCTGGCTCGATCGCGGCGCACACCGGGATTCGCTTGGCAGGAACCCGTACTACGGCTCAAGCAGGTTCGCTGAGGTGCGAACGCGCTACATCTGAGGTTGTGAGACGCACCTGAAACGGCGCAGCCACACGACCTACGCCTACGGTTGCAGCTTGACGTGGAGCGTCACCGGGCCGCCGAAGCCCGGATCGTCGCTGACCTGGATGTAGATGGTCTGGCCGGAGGCCACGTCGAAGTTCAGGTTGCCCCCGTAGGAGGAGCAGGCCAACTCGGTCAGTCCGCTCAGGCTGGTGCCGCGATAGACGGCCAGTGTCTGACCCCCATCGAGGTAGGCCAGCAGGTGCCGGCTGGCGGTCGCGTTGTAGCGCCACCAGACGCTGCCGCTGATGCCGCTGTCGCAGGACGGCGTCGGCTCACTGGCCCGGAGGGTCGCGCTGGTCGTGTCGGAGCTGCTGGTGGAGGGCAGGCTGCCGACGAGCGTGGCATGGCCGAAGGCATCGTTGGCGGGGGGAGCCTGCAGCTTGACGTGGAGCGTCACCGGGCCGCCGAAGCCCGGATCGTCGCTGACCTGGANNTGGCCGAAGGCATCGTTGGCGGGTGTTGCAAGGACGGTACCGGCCGCCGACACCACCAAGACCACCGCCACCAGTAAGGCGGTCAACCCGTTGCGCACGGGCCTGCTGATGCGGCGCTCAGATCGGGAGGGCATCACTCGCCTTACGTGGGGTCAGAAAATCCTACTCCTTCACAAGGCGCGCCCGAGGGTGTGACCGTCGCGCACAGCTTCGTGGGCCCTGGATCGCCAGGCTCAGCTTCGCCCCGAGGTCGACCATCGTGAGCGCTTCCCGGACGGTCGGTGGGAAGGTCTGCATATCGGTCCATCCTCTGAATGACTCCGTCCGCGCCTACGAAATCCAAGCGCGGCTTTACCCACGAAGCGACGAGCGAGGTAATGTCCTCCGCGTTCTGGCATTCGGACGCCCTGCCGGGGGCGGTGAATCAGGGTGCCCGTCCTTGCGCCGTGCGGTGCGGGTTCGACCTAGCATCGCCTTCCTCTTTACGGCCATCGACGTAGTGGTCAGCGCTACGGGGCCATCGTGCCGGTCGTCGCGCCGCCAGATCCTTGACGAAGAGAGAGAGAGA
>PNAP01000067.1 GCA_003169735.1 Chloroflexota bacterium
ATCATCAGCCCGTTCAACTTCCCGTTCGCGCTGTCCGGCGGGCCGTCCGGCGGCGCGCTCGTGGCGGGCAACACGGTCATCTACAAGCCCTCCTCCGACGCGCCGCTGTCGGGCGTCTGCCTGACCCAGGCGATGCGCGACGCGGGCGTGCCCGACGGCGTCTTCAACATGGTCGCCGGCCCGGGCGAGACGGTCGGCGCCGAGATCCAGTCGAACGACGGCGTCGACGGCATCCTCTTCACCGGTTCATTCGAGGTCGGCTTCGACCTCTACAAGCACTTCGCCAAGCGCTTCCCGAAGCCGGTCATCGTCGAGATGGGCGGCAAGAATCCCGCCATCGTTTCGCGGACGGCTGACCTCGAGGAGGCCGCCGAGGGCGTGCTCCGCGGCGCATTCGGGCTGTCCGGGCAGAAGTGCTCGGCCAACAGCCGCGTCTATGTCGAGCGGCCCGTCTTCGATGAGTTCACGCGACTCCTGGTCGAGAAGGCCAAGGCCATCGCCATCGGCGATCCGGTCGAGAAGCAGAACTGGATGGGCCCGGTCATCAACGAGCGTGCCGTGGCTCGCTACGAGGCCGCGTCCGCGGAGGCGCGTCGCGACGGGAAGGTGCTCACCGGCGGTGAGAGGCTCACGTCGGGCGGGCTCGAGAAGGGCAATTTCGTCGCGCCGACCGTCGTCACCGGCCTGCCGACCGACCACCGCCTCTTCAAGGACGAGCTGTTCCTGCCGTTCGTCGTCGTCGCGCCGGTCGATTCGGTCGACGAGGCGCTCGACCTGGCGAACAGCAGCGACCTCGGGCTGACGGCCGGCATCTACACCGGCGACCAGGGCGAGATCGACCGCTTCCTCGAGAAGATCGAAGCCGGCGTCGTCTACGTCAACCGCCGCGCCGGCTCCACCACCGGCGCCTGGCCCGGCGTCCAGCCCTTCGGCGGCTGGAAAGGCTCGACCGCAACGGGCAAGTCCGGCGGCGGCTTCTACTACGTCCAGCAGTTCATGCGCGAGCAGTCCCAGACCGTCGTCGACTGATCGTGGCTCGGCGGGGTTCGTCCTCGATCTCGAGTCGACCGATCCGATGCCTGTCATCAGTTCTTCTCGCCGCGATGTTGGTCGCCTGCGCGAGCGACCCCGTTTCCTACATCGTGTTCCTCGACAACCAGCGACCGACACCGGTGATCGTAAAGGTCGTCGTCGAACGGACTGACCAGCCCGTCCTGACCGATGAGTTCGTGGTCCCATCAGCTGCGAAGACCCTACGACAGGAGGGCATCGACGAGAGCGTTTCAAGCGTGAACGTCAGCGTCTTCTACGCGTCATGCGCCCCCGTAGGGACGGCGGCCGTCCCGGCGAATCGGTCGCTCGTGTCGATCTCATCCGCCGGAGTCGCCATCGCGTCGGGTGACACGTCCACCTTCGACTCGACACTCGCCACCCGCCTCACCGGCCCGCCGTGCTAGTTCATCCAGGTACGGCCTGCTTCAGTCACACGGCGCCAGCGGCGATGCTGGCGCTCGTGATTACCTTGGTCGTCGTGTTGACAGGATGTGGCGACAACACCGGCTACTTCATCGAAGTCGATAACCAGCTCTCGCAAAGCATCTCTGTGACTGTCTCGGCGCAGCGGCCAGGCTACGTATCGACCGATTCCTTTAGAGGTCCGGCTGATGGGCACGTTGCAGCAAGCATCGGAGGCGACGCCGTTCGTGGAGGTCAGATCGAGGCGTTTGATGCCTCATGCCAGCCGATCGGGACACTCGATCTGACGTTCTCGGGGCTGGGGCTACTCCTGACCGTTTCGGCGGCAGGCGCATCGATCGGTCCGCCAAGTCCAGATCCGAGCCCCTACCAGGAGATCGAGGGCACTACATCGGCCGTCTGTTAGTTCTCGCGGTCCCCGACGATCGACTCTGCCAACTCCTCCGGTTCATGCACCCAAGGGGTGCTCCGTGCGTCGTCGGCTCTGATGAGGGATCCCACCGGTCGGAACCCAGCGGCGCCACGCTCGGCTTGTGGCTCACGGATCGTCCGATCGACGTCGACGCGGCCGAATCTTCCCGGAAGACCCCGTGAATGCATATCCCGGACGAATCTCCGACCTCAAGCAGGCGATCGACGGCCAGAGCCGCCATGGTTCACCCCATGTTCAAAGCGACCGAAGCAGAGGCCTTGACCAGCCTCGGACGTCCGTCGGCGCGCCCGGCAGCCCGGGATCGAGGGTGAGTCCAGGTTCACTCCCGTCCCCATTCGGTCTTGACCCACGTCGAATCTCCTCAACGCGGCAACGAGGTCATGGATCCCGGTCAACTGGAACACCGGGTGAACCAAGCCGAGGCAACCGAGTCGACGAACGGGCGACGGCATCTGACCAGCCCAACGGCAGCGGCCGAACAAGCGCCTGCCGGCCGCCGAAAAGCTGGACACGGGGGGGTTGTGGGCCCCCGGCCGCGTCGGATACACTCGGCGGGCTTATCCAATCTGCATAGTCCGTATGCACTCGTGCCGAGGTGGAGCGTGACCCAGTTGATCGACCGACCCGCCGCCTCGCGCCCGGTGCCAGACCTCATCACCGAGATCCCCGGGCCGCTCGCCCGCGAGCATGTCGCGTTCGACGAGCGCTACACGTCGCCGAGCCTGCCGCGCGCGTACCCGCTGGTGCCGGTCCGCGGCGAAGGCTGCATGGTCGAGGACATCGACGGCAACCGCTTCCTCGACTTCACCGCCGGCATCGCCGTCTCGTCCACCGGATACGGCCATCCGCGCGTCACGGCCGCGGTCAAGTCACAGGTCGATGACCTGCTCCACTTCAGCGCGTCTGACTTCTACCTGCCCATCTACGCGCAGGTCGCGGCCGAGCTTGACCGCATCTCCCCCATGCACGGGCCCACCCGCAGCTTCCTGACCAACTCCGGCACCGAGGCGGTCGAAGCGGCCATCAAGCTCGCCCGTCACCACACCGGCCGCCAGTACGTGGTCGCGTTCCTCGGGGCCTTCCACGGCCGCAGCTACGGCGCGGTCAGCCTGACGGCTTCGAAGTCCAAGTACCACGCCGGGTTCGGGCCGCTCCTGCCGGGCGTACTCCACGTCCCGTTCGGCAGCGCCGGCCTTGACGAGCTGGAGCAGCGCGTCTTCAAGCGCCTCGTGCCGGCCGATGAGATCGCGGCCATATTCGTCGAGCCCATCCAGGGCGAGGGCGGCTACGTCGTCCCGGATGCGGCCTTCTTCCCGCGCCTGCGCCGCATCTGCGACGACCACGGCATCCTGCTCGTGGCCGACGAGGTCCAGACGGGCATGGGCCGGACGGGCAAGATGTGGGCCATCCAGCATTGGGATGTCGAGCCCGATGTCGTGCTCACCGCCAAGGGCATCGCCAGCGGTCTTCCGCTCGGCGCGATGATCGCCAGGGCTGAGCTGATGACCTGGCACGCCGGCCACCACGGTTCGACCTTCGGCGGCAACCCGGTCGCCTGCGCGGCCGCGCTCGAGACCATCAAGCTCCTCGAGGAAGGGCTGATCGACAACGCCAAGGCTCGCGGCGAGCAGGCCCTGCCCGCCCTCCAGTCGATCGCCCGCCGCCACGAGGCCATCGTCCGCGAGATCCGCGGCAAGGGGCTGATGATCGGCATCCGCTTCGTCTCGGGTGAGGTCGCGGAAGAGGTCCAGTGGGCAGCCTTCCAGCGCGGCCTGCTCGTGCTCGAGGCCGGCGAGGATTGCGTGCGCATGTCACCGCCGCTCATCGTGACCGAAGCCGAGATGTCGACCGCTCTGCGCATCTTCGAAGAGGCCGTCAACGACGTCGCCCACCATCGTCGCGAGGTCTACGAGAGCGCCATGGCCGGCCACGGCATCAACGAGGTCGAATCCGCGATCTGACCCGACCTATGAGCTGAGGGCCGCCACGGCGGCGACACCGAAACAGATCAGCACGACGCCGAGCCACTGCGATCGCCGCAAACGCTCGCGGAAGAAGACGTACGCCCCGAGGACCGCAAGGGCCGCGAACTGGGACGCCAACACGGCCGTGGTGGCGATCGATTCCCGCGCGCCGAGTACATAGGCCGTGTAGCCGAGCACCTCGGCCACGGCCGTGACCAGGATCCACGGCAGCGCGACCCGAGTCATCGTCAGGCGTCGCGCCAGGACGAGCGGTACCGCCACGACCAGCGTACCCGCCAACCTGGCGGACACCACGATCCATGCTTCGGGTGCGTCGCCGCTGACTCGTCCTCCTGAGTAGAGGCCGACGCCGAAGCAGATCGCCGCGCCGATGGCGAAGATCAGGAAGGTCGGGGTGACGGCAAGGCCGCCCACCTCCCGCGCACCGAAGTCCAACGTCGCCAGGATTACTCCGACCACGATGATCGCCATCGCCGCGAGCGCGAGCGGCGCGATCGCCTCCCCGCCGATGACCGCGATGACCGCCGCGATGGCCCCTTCCGTCGACGTGATCGGCGCCGCGAGACCGACCTTTCCGCGTCGGACGGCGGCATATCCGAACAGCAGGCCGAAGACGTTGGCGACGCCGGCGAGTGCGATCCACAGCAAGGTCGCCAGGTCGACCCCGTTCCTGGAGTCGGCGACCGCGAAGGGTCCGACCAGCATCAGCCCGAGGATGGACACCCAGGCCAGCGTCGGGCCGGCACCGAGCAGTCGGCTGGCGCGTGCGCCGGTGAGCGACGTCACACCCCAGATCAAGGCGGTGGCGAGCCCGAAGACGACCGAGGTCACTCGCCAACGGTAAGCGAGCGGACGATGACGCACCGGGCGGGCGACGCACCGTGCGCACGCATCCTCACCACACCACCCCCCACCGCAATCTTCGACCTCCGAACGTACGTCGGGCGACCCCCAACCGGGCCATGGGCTCCGTCCAACACCGCT
Source organism: Chloroflexota bacterium (assembly GCA_003169735.1). Classification (GTDB taxonomy): domain Bacteria; phylum Chloroflexota; class Limnocylindria; order Limnocylindrales; family CSP1-4; genus Palsa-1032. The sequence continues at coordinate 4,879 of PNAP01000067.1, forward strand.
TCGTACGGTGCCTTTAACGACTCGGCCTGCCCTAACCCTCCCTCAGGGCAACCCGGATCACCACGGGTCCGCCTTCCTTGCCATCCCTCGTCCGTGCCTCGATCACTGCTGCCGTCGCAGTCCTCCTCATGGCCCCAGGCGTCGCCCTGGGATCGCCGGCTGCCCCAGCGGCCGGGGCGATGCTGGACGGGCAGCGGATCGCCGCGAGCCGATCGACCTCCGCGACGACCATTCCCCAGCGGACCGCCGCCCGGCTGGCTGTGCTCGTCTTCACCCTGCCATCCGCGCCGACGCTGGGGACCACCGTCGCCGCCGTTCACGACACCTACTTCGGCACCGGCCGATCGGTGGCCCAGTTCTATCGCGAAGCGTCCGACGACACCTTCACGCTCACCGGCGACGTCTACGGCCCCTTCGCCCTGACGGGCGTGGAAGACAGCGACTGCCTCGCGGACGATTGGGCCGCCGCTGCACGTGCGGCCGCGACGTCCGGTGGCGCCGACCTGACGACCTATACGTATTTCGCCTACATCTTTCCGCGTATGCCGGTCTGCCCCTGGGCCGGCATGGCCGATATCGGCGGCACGGAGAGTTTCATCAATGCGCTCGCGGCTGGCGACGTCGGCCTGTACAACGCGGCCCACGAGTTCGGGCACGATCTCGGTGCTGGTCACGCTCACGGATGGCGCTGCCAGTCGGACGGCACGCCCGTGTCCACGGGTGATGACACGACGTGCGTCACGCAGGAATACGGCGATCCCTTCAGCCTGATGGGTTCCGGTGTGGTTCGCCTGCCGACCGCCTGGGAGTTGCACCAGATGGGCTTCCTTGCAGACCCTGACGAGACGTTCATCGCCCCGGGTTCGGGGCGCTACCGACTACCCGTCGCCGAGGATGGACCGGCGGCGGATCGACTCTTCCTGGTGCCGCGCGCCGGCGGCGGCTATCTGGAATTCGAGTATCACCTCTCACTGGGCGATTTCGACACGTACGGAACCTCTGACCCGGTCGTCAACGGGGTCACCGTGAGATACGCGCCCGATGATCCATCCGGCCAGACGAGCCTCATCGACAGTACGCCGGCGACCTCCTCCTTCGCGGACGCGCCGGTGCTCGACGGCGCCAGCCTGAGCGACCCGATCGGTGGTATCTCGGTGACCGTCGTCGCCGCCGACGCGACCGGCGCCACGATCGACATAACCGTGGTCCCTCACTCCAACGGGGGATCGGACGCAACGCCTCCACTCGCGCCGCTCGGCCTGGCCGCATCGACAGGTGCCGGCAACGCAGTCACGTTGAGTTGGCAGCCCGCGCTCGATGACGTCGGGACGACCACCTACCGCATCATCCACAACGGCGTCCTCGCCGCGACCACGAGTGCCACGGATTTTCAGGATAGCGTCGTCACGGGGACGCAGACCTACGCGGTCCAAGCCGTCGATGCGGCCGGCAACGTCGGACCGGCGGCGGTAGTGAGCTTCACATCGTCGGATACCAGTGCGCCGACCGCTCCCGGCGATCCGACGTACCAGCGGATGGGATCCCGAGCCATCAAGATCATGTGGCTACCGGCCTCGGACGATGGCGGTCCGGTCGCGTACGAAGTCAAACTCGACGGCGGCAAGGTCATCCACACGCCCGCACTTGCGCGTCGATTCTCAGCGTTGGCCCGTGGGAAGCATCACATCACGGTGTGCGCCGTCGACGCCGCCGGCAATGCAGGGCCCTCCGTTCGACTGACCGTGCGGGTCTGATCGCTCGTTCGGGTCCGTTCGAGGATCGCGTTCTTCGCTGGAGCGGCGCGCTGCCGTTGCGCCCCGTAACCACCACGACATCTGGCACTTGACAGACTGGTACTTTCGGCGCCACCGTGCTAGGACTATCGCCTAGGCGCGTCGAGGCCGAGTTCCGGAGTCCACCCAGACCGGACGCCTCCCGCCTCCCAGATGGCGTGAGGGAGTCTGTCTGATGCGTCGACTTCTGGTCCTTGCGACCGCCTTGACCGCCATGGCCACGGCTTTCTTGCTGGTTCTCGCCGGCGTGAGCCCGACGGCGGGGTCGTCAGGCGTTGCGTACGACGCGCTCGAGGCGCCGTTGCCCCCCAATGTCGCTAGCCTCGGGTACCAGGCGACGCAGACGGCTGAATTCGGCGATGACATCCAGCTCGCAGGCAGCGATCGATACATCTCCGCCGTGACCGTCACGATGAGTGACTGGGCGCTGCACTCGACCTGGGCCGGCACGTACCCATCCGACGCGGGATTTACGCATCCGATCACGATGAACATCTACAACGTCGACACGTCCGGCGCGAACCCCGCGCTCGGCACGCTCATCACGAGCGTGACGCAGACGGTCACCGTCCCGTGGCGGCCGGAGGCCGATCCAACCTGCCCGAATGCCACCGCGTGGCGAGCTGCCGACGATTCCTGCTACAACGGCTTCGCCTTCAACGTCACGTTCGACCTCGCACACGCTGTCAAGGTCCCCGGTCGGGTGATCCTCGGGATCGCCTACAACACCGAATCGTGGGGCGCGAGCCCACTCGGCGTTGATGGCCCCTACGACTCCCTGAATGTCGGCCTGAATGCCGTTGGGCCGACCGTCGGTACCGACTCAGATCTCGACGACGTCTTCTGGAACACCGAGACTGCTGGCCACTACACGGACGGCGGAGCGGGCGGCGTCGGTATCTTCCGACGTGATACCGAGTGGACGGGCTACGTGCCCGAACTTCAAGTCCAGACCGTGCCCGGCTGCACGACCGTGTGCTATGTCGACGCATCGACCGGGAACGACCTCAACACCGGGCTGAGCGCCTCAGACGCCAAGAAGACCATCCAGGCCGCGATCGACGAGGTCCAGGCCGGCGGCACGGTGCGCGTCCTACCGGGCACGTACACCGAAGAGGCGACCGATCGGTCGCCGAGCGTGATGGGTGGGACCTACAACTTCGGACTCTTCTTTCCTGCCGCCAAGCCGGGCATCCATCTCATCGGCGTCGACAGCCTCGACCACCCGATCGTGGACCCGAGCCTCACGCAGGCCACCATCAACACTGTCGGTGATGCCGATTTCGGACCGGACGGGATCTTCGTCGAGGCGGCCGACACGGTCATCCAGGGCGTCAAGATCAACGGCAACACGAATCCGTCGGACCCCGATCCGCTCAATCAGAACAACAAGACGATCGAGGTCCTGGCCAACGACTTCACGCTGCAGTACTCGACCACGACCGACATCCCGGGCGGTGGTTCGGTCTACTTCAACGATCCGTCAGCTGACGGCAGCGTGATCAAGTCCTATCACATCCTCCACAACGCGTTCCTTGACGGAACCAGCGTCGATATCACCAACGGCGCCGGTCTCACGGGGGCCGTGTCGGACCGAGAGATCAAGGACAACGTCTTCGATCTCCAGGACAACGGCTACAACGGCATCAGCTTCAACGGGTCGGGGACATCGGTCGGGTGGTTCGTCAACTCCGTCGGCGGTGCCACCATCACCGGCAACTCGTTCTCCAACAGCACGCAATACATCCGAGCCCGTGGCTACTACGACAACAGTCAATTCGATTGGAAGTCGTACTGGAACGACAACACCTTCGACAAGGCCGTCATCACCGGTCCCGATCCGGCCAACGGCGACCTGACCGCCTATACCTACAGCGGCACGGACTTCCCGAACACGCGCCGCATCGGCGGCACCATCCAGGGTGAGATCGACCACGCTGCGCCAGGCGACACCGTCCTCGTCAAGGCCGGCACGTATGACGAGGCCGTCGTTGTTGCAACGAACGGCGTAAAGCTCCAGGGAGCCCAGTCGGGCGTGGACGCTCGTGGACGGAGCGGGCCTGAGAGCGTCGTTCGGGTGACTAGCGGCGGAACCGCGGGCTCCGCGTTCTCGATCGCCGCCGATAACGTGACGATCGACGGTTTCACGGTTGCGGGCGTCGGGTCCCCCGGCGACCAGCGGTTCGGGATCGACCTGACCTCCGGTGCCGACAGGGCCAACCTCCACATCACGAACTCGATCTTCAAGAACCTCTATGAGGGCATCCACCGCCCGAGCAATGACGTCGATGGTGTCACCATCGACCAGAACGTCTTCACCAATACTCCGGGTAACCTCCTGGCCCAGGATGCCGGTCTCTGGATGTCCGGGTCGGGCACCGCCTCGAACGTGGTCATCACGGAGAACGCCTTCTCGGACATGGACCGGGGAGACAACGGCGACTACGCAGCCATCAACCTCAATGGCTACGCGACAGCCGAGATCAGCAATAACACGAGTGCCAACGACGGCTCGTTCCTGGTCCTCGTCAACGGTTCTGACGCGACGATCACAGGGAACGAGTCACACAACCAGAGCGGATCGACGATCTTCGTCGGCCTCGGGAACAACGGCGTGATGATCAGCGGGAACACGCTGACCGACGGCTTCCGAGGCGTTCGCCTCTCGACCTTGTTCGGTGGGCCGGTCCTGAACCAGAACGTGACCATCACCCACAACGTCATCACGGGCATGCTCGACGCCGGAATCTTCGTCGATACCGGTACTGTCTCCGACAACGTCTCGGCCACGCGCAACAACATCTCCGGCAATGCCGACGGCGTCCGCAATACCAGCGGGTTGACGGTCGATGCGACATGCAACTGGTGGGGGAACTCCAGCGGGCCAGGCCCAGTCGGACCCGGCACGGGTGACTCCGTGTCCACGGATGTGACGTTCAGCCCGAGGTTGATCTCGTCCGACCTCAACGGAACGTGCACACCACAGCAGATCTCGCTCACGCCAGCATCCAAGGCCTTCAACCCGCAGGTTGTTGGAACCACGTCCGCAACGACGACCTTCACCGTCACGAATGACGGGACCGCCGACCTGACCATGGGCGATGTGACGCTCGCGGGCACCAACCCGAGCCATTTCGGGATCGACACGAACAACTGCGACGGGCTGGTACTCGCGCCGACCGCCAGCTGCACCATCCTGGTCGACTTCGAGCCGTCATCCACTCTTGCCAAGTCGGCTCGTCTGGTGGTTGCCTCGAATGACCCCCATCATCCGTCCGTCCACTCGGATCTGACCGGGACGGGAACGCTCGCATCGGGCGGTTCGATCCAGATCGCGCTCGTTGCGAACCCGAACAGCGGGCAGGACTTCGCCTTCAGCGGGTCCCTTTCCTCATTCAGCCTGGATGACGACGCAGACAACGCGCTGCCGAACCAGCAGACGACCGCGGACCTGGTCGCCGGCGACTACACCATCACCCAGGCCAGCGTCTCGACATGGGCGCTGACCGACCTCGTGTGCGGCACCGCCGAGACGATCGACGCGACCAACCGCACGGTCACTGTTCATCTTGGTGCTGGTGAGAACGTCACGTGCACCTTCACGGACACGAAGCGCCAGCCCGACGGGATGATCGCCAAGTCCCTCGGTGGGGCATACGCCGGCGGTAACGTGTACTCGTCGACGCCTCTCACCAGCCAGACCAAGAACCGGGCCATCGCGCGCGGCAAGACGAAGACGTTCTTCGTCCAGGTCCAGAACGACAGCCTGACAAGCGACTCCCTGTCGGTGTCGAGCATCCTCACCGGCTCGACCAAGTTCCAGGTCAAGTTCTTCCAGGGCTCGACCGACATCAGCGCCCGGGTCAACGCCGGCACCTACACGACCGGAACACTTGCCTCCGGCGCACACGTCACGATCACCATCCTGGTCAAGGCGAAGTTGACGACGCCCGCGAGCGCGACACGCAACATCGACCTTCTGATCACGTCGCGGAGCGCGTCGGGATCCCAGGACCTCGTCCGGGCGCACGTCACGCGGGCCTGATCGCGTCAACCACCCATCACGCCACTCGAAGCAGGACCGAGGGGGCCGGAACGTCCGGCCCCCTCGGTCCATGTCTGGGCCAGGGGCTCGCACCGAGGGTCGGGTTATCATCGGATGGAATTCGCCCCGCGAGGAACCGGATGATCAAGCACGCCCGAGCCATCGGCCTCGGTCTTTTCGTTGGCGTTGCGGTCGCTTTCCTCCTCGGCCCATCGGCGTCTGCCTACATCGGACAGAACCCCTACATCCTCGGGCTGACCGGTCCGGCCACCGCGGTCAACTGCGCGAACGATGCGCTGCTCACGGCCTCCGTGATCAGCGTGGCGACCGGGCAGCCGGTCGACCATCAATTCGTCCTTTGGGAGATCAAACGATCGCCCTCGCCCGACGATCGTCTGAGCGATTCGCGCACGACGACTGGCGCCGACGGCAAGACGAGCGTCACGTTGACGTTCGCGTCGGTCGGCGGTCAGCGGACGATACGTGCGACGGTGGCCACCTTCGGGATCGATGTCCTGGTCACCTGCAACTACTTCTCCTCCTTCGTCGTCGGGGCCCGGGGGGACACCGACGCCGACTGCCAGCCCGAGCGCGACGCCGACTGCCACCCCCAGCGCGATGCCGACTGCCGTCCCGACCGCCACCGCGACGTCAGCGCCAGTGACGTCCGCCACGCCTGCCGGCAGCGTGCCAACAGCGAGCACCGGGGTCGTGGGCGGGAGCGCCACGCCATCACCGGCTGAGGTCGCGCCCGCGGCCGTCGGGCCGGCGGTACCACCGTCCGGTAGCCCCGCATCTGGCGGAATCGACCTGCTCGTGCTCGTGCCGCTCTTGCTGGTCGGCGCAGCTGCAGGCTTCGTGGCGTTCAGACGGATGAGGCGCGCACCAGCCAACGCTCGATGACGAAAACGGGCATCGAGTATGGCCCCCCAGACCAGGCCGCCCAGAGAACTGGCCCTGCGACCCGCAAGTCTCGAAAGAGGAAGGCCGCGCTGATCGCAGCCGTCCTGCTGGGCACCGCCGCCGTGACGTTCGTGCTTCTCTTCCTGCGCTACGAACCATACGTGGATACCGTGCGAAGCACGCTCGCCACCGCTCAGCAGGTCGCCGAGGAGTTGGGAACGCTGGACCCGGGATCGTTCGACCGACCGGCGCTGACCCAGCTTCGGGCCGAGACGCAACAACTCCACCATGGCGTGGATCAGCTCAGAGACCTCCTTGCGAGCGATCCGCTGATCGGCCTGGCTCGAAGCCTGCCTCCGGTCCGGGGTCAGCTCGATGACGCCGATGCCCTTCTCTCCGCCGCGACGGATCTGCTACAGGCGGCCGACGTCGGCCTCGATCTCGGGGAGCGGTTGGTCGAGCTGCGCGAGTCGCAGGCGACCGGAGCGGGTGCTCCATTACTCAGTGGGCTGGTCGAGATCATGGCGACGTCGACCGGGCAGGTCGAAGAGATCGGGCGACTCGTCGATTCTGCGGATGTCTCGGTGCAGAAGATCTCGGCCGACGCTCTGGGTGGGATCCGTAATGGCGCGGACATGATGTCCGGAGCTATCACCAAGTACCGCCCGATCCTGCAGGCCTACCAGAGCATCGATGCCGTCCTGCCCGAGATCCTGGGGAGCAGCGGACCGCGCCGATACCTCGTCCTGGCCCAGGATCCGGCCGAGCTGCGTCCGGCCGGCGGTTTCACGGGAACCGTCGGTGTGATCGCTTTCGACGGTGGTCGCGTCACGGAACTGCACTTCGAGGACGTATTCACCCTCGACGAGAAACCCGGCATCCCGTACGTCCAGCCCCCCCAGGCATTGCAGGATCATCTGCTCGGCTCGCAATCGTGGCAACTTGCCGATGCAACGTGGTCTCCGGACTTCCCGACCTCAGCCCAGGAAGCGTTGGACCTCTACACGCTCGAGTCGGGGGATGACCGGATCGACGGCGTCATCGCGTTGTCGACGTTCGCGCTCGACGAGATCCTGCGGGTCATCGGACCGGTGCAGGTGCCGGACTACGGCGTGACGGTCCAGCCGGGCGACGTGACGCTGACCGCACTGGCGAACACACGGACAGCAACGACGCCATCATCGGACCGAAAGGCATTCCTCGATTCCCTGGCGACCGTGGCCATGGGTCGCGTCTTCGCGATCCAGGCGTCGCAGTGGCTTCCGATGTTGCAAGCCTTCGACCAGATCGCCAATGAGCGGATGATGCTGGTGTGGTTCAAGGATGAAGCTGCCCAGTCGCTCGTCGCCAGTGGTCCGATCGGGGGCGCTATCCGAGAAGATGCCGGCGACTACCTCCAAGTCGTCGAATCCAACGTCGTCCCGACCTCGAAATACAATCTCGTCGTCCATAGGAGCGCGGTCTTCGAAGCTGCCATCCAACCAGACGGAGCGGTCGAGAACCGTCTCCAGCTGACCTGGCAGAACGATGCAGCGATGCCAGGCGAGCCGTATGCGTCGCTCCGTTCCGACTCCACGAGCCAGGCTGGCCTCTATGGCGCGTTCGTCCGGGTCCTCACGCCTGCGAACAGCGTCCTGGTCGAAGCCAGTGGCAACAGTGGCGGGCCCATCAGTGGGATAGAGAGCGAGGATCCCGAAGGCAGCCGCCTTGCGTTCGCCAACTATCTTCTGATCGCGCCAGGGCCGGCTGAGTTCACGTACGCGTGGGACGTACCCGGGGTCGCTGTTCAGGCGAGCGGCGAATGGCGATACCAGCTCACCATCCAGAAGCAACCGGGCATGTCGGCGGAGCCCATGAACATCGCGGTGACCCTGCCACCGGGTGCCCGTGTCACGTCGCTGCCCGCCGGGGCCAGCATCTCCGACGGCGTGGTGACGCTTGCCACCACGCTGACATCAGACCTCCAGATCGCGATCGCGTATGAGGAGGGGCCCTAGGGGATCGAGCCTTCGAACCTCGGCTCGGTCAGGAGTGCCGCGTAAGCGTCCAACGCCGCCTGCGACGTGAGCCGCCAGTCCTGCTGGTTGTCGACGTTGTTCCGAGCGTCGACATCGAAGTAGACGATTGCCGTGATCTTGGGAAACTTGGAGTAGACCGCCGGATAGCCCTGGGCGATCCACGCGGCCTTGTTCCCCCCGTTTGGCGACGAGCCGGTCTCGCCGACGATGACCGGCTTCGACGTGATGGCCGCGAGTGCGCGCATCGATGGGGCGAACGTCTTCTTCATACTCGACCAGCTCGACCCACCCCAGTTGAATTCAGAGAACCCGGCGTAGTCCACGTACTTGTCCCCCGGGTAAAGGGACGCGTAGGAAGCACAGCCCAAGTTCGCACAAGGCGCATACGGACTCCACACGAACTTGACGTTCGTCGCGCCGACACCATTCGGTCCGCGGAAGATGTTCCAGACGTGGCGCCAGGCCTTGACGAATCGCTTTGGCGTGTTGTTGAAGCGCATGCCCCATGGGAACCACGGGCCATTCATCTCCTGTGCGAACCGCAAGAGGATCGTGCCACCCCAAGCCTGGGCCGCTGTTGCCCAGTCTCGGATGTAGACGTCGTAATCGCCAGCGATGATCGTGCTGTAGCGGAAACTGGCCGAGTCCGGATTGTTGGGGTCGCCCGGCATCCACCAGACGAATGGAACAGCACCGCCGTTCCGGAGCCCATCAAGCAACGTCGTATCCGGGAATGCCGAGGCGGAACCTCCCCAATAGTCCCAGAGCGACCAGATGGCCGGAGCTCGACCGACGCTCGTTGTGAAGGCATCGAAGTTCGCGAGATCGGTGTCTGGCAACATGGATACGCCGAGGGCGACGCTGCGCACCGTCGGCCCTTGGCTTACGGCGCCGACGCCAGCTGGCGCCACCCCGGACGTGGAGCCGGCCGCAAGTACGCCGGGCGAACACACCAGCAACAGGCCAGCAACGAGCGCTGAGATCCATCGATCTCGCCTCGGAAGTCGGCCCGGGCGTGCGGGCAGGAGTAGAGGGCGAGTCAGCCCCACGTGCCCTCCAGGCATCACCGTCAAGGATCCGGAAGCCCGGTCACCGAGCTTCGAGCCGGACTCTCAGCCTAACACGGGGTGCTGCCCCGCATAGCAATGGCACGACTGTCATCATCGAGCCGTGAGCTCTGCCTCCAAGGTCGCGTCGATGCACGACGCCATCGCCGCCCTGGTCCGTGACGGCGACACGGTCGCCATCGAAGGTTTCACCCATCTCATCTGCTTCTCGGCCGGCCACGAGATCATCCGCCAGGGCCGCCGCGACCTGACCCTGGCCCGCCTGACGCCGGACCTCATCTATGACCAGATGATCGGCGCCGGCGTCGCTCGCAAGCTCGTCTTCTCGTGGATGGGCAATCCCGGCGTCGGTAGCCTGCACGCCATTCGCCGTGTCTGCGAAGGCGACGCACCGACTCTCGAACTGGAGGAATACAGTCACTTCGGCATGGTCGCGCGCTACACGGCGGGCGCCATGAACCTGCCCTTCTTCCCGATCCGTTCCTATTTCGAGACCGATCTGCCGCGCGCCAACCCGCTCATCCGGACGATCGCGTCGCCCTATGGCGATGGCGAGGTCTATGCGGTCCCACCGCTCAAGCCCGATGTCACCATCGTCCATGCGCAGCGGGCCGATGCCAATGGCAACACCCAGGTGTGGGGCCTGCTCGGCTGCCAGAAGGAGGCCGCGTTCGCCGCGGATCGCGTCATCGTGGTGGTGGAGGAACTGGTCAGCGAGGACGTCATCCGAGCCGATCCGAACCGGACCATCATCCCGGGGCTCATCGTGGACGCGGTGGTGGTCGAGCCGTTCGGCGCGCACCCGTCCTACGCCCAGGGCCACTACGACCGCGACAACCGCTTCTACCTGGAGTGGGAGGCCATCAGCCGAGAACCCGCGACGCTGGACGCGTGGCTCGATGAGTGGGTCCACGGCGTGCCCGACCGCGCTGCGTACCTGGAGAAGCTCGGCGCGGAGCGACGTGCCGCCCTCCGCCCATCGGCGAGTGCCCCGTCAGGCTCTGTCGACTACGGCGAGTACCGATGACCTTCAGCCGCTCGGAGATGATGATCGTCGCCGCGGCGCGCGAGCTGCGTGGCCAGCGCGTCTGCTTCGTGGGCGTGGGACTGCCCAACATCGCGGTCAACCTCGCGAAGCTGACCGTGGCCCCCGACCTCGAGCTCGTCTACGAGGCCGGCGTCTTCGGGGCGCGGCCGGCCCGCCTGCCGCTGTCCATCGGTGACCCGACTATCGTCACCGGCGCGACGGCCGTGACCAGCATGTTCGAGCTGTTCGGGTTCTATCTCCAGGGCGGGCTGATCGATGTCGGCTTCCTCGGTGCTGCGCAGATCGACCGGTTCGGCAACCTCAACTCGACCGTCATCGGCGAGTACGCGACCCCCAAGACCCGCCTGCCAGGATCCGGTGGCGCGTGCGAGATCGCCATCAACGCGCGCCAGGTGTTCGTGATCATGCGTCAGTCCAAGCGCTCGTTCGTCGAGAGGATCGACTTCCGTACCTCGCCTGGCAACCTCGGCGGCAAGGACGGTGCGCGCGTCCGGCGTGAGCAGGGCTGGCTCGGGACGGGTCCGTCGGTCGTGGTCACCGATCTCGGGGTTTACAACTTCGATGAGGACGGCGAGATGCGCCTCGATTCGCTCCATCCCGGCGCGACCATCGAGGCGGTGCGCGATGCGATGGCCTGGCAGCCCAAGGTCTCGCCGACACTCACCGAAACGGCGCCGCCGTCGGACGACGAGCTGCGGCTGGTGCGCGAGTCGCTCGACCCGGAGGGCATCTACACCAAGTAGCGCGGTCGGCTGGTACCTCCACCGCGGCCGCGCAGGACCAACGATCCGCTGCGACCGAGCGGTCAGGCGCACAGGCTCACGGCGTGCCCACCGATTCCGACCCGCGCACCTCGACCCATGGCCGCGTCGCTCCCCTGCGGCCCCTCGATCGTGCGTGGCTTCGGCGATGGTCGGGCGAGTTGGACCCGAGCCGCCAGCCGTCCGTCTCGGGCGCCGCGGCGGTGAGCTGGATCCTCCGGCGCGCGGACGCCGCCGCCGGCGCCCCCGTCACATCCGGCGGCGCGGGCTCCCCGTCCGTGAGCGCGCCAGGAGAATGACCCCGACGACGATGATGGCCGCCGGCCACAGCCACTCGAGATCGGGCAGGCCAGCGATCCGATCCGATGTCTGGGCGAAACCGATGAGCACGAGGATCCCACCGACCCAGAGCGTCCACTCGCGCCGGATGTGCTGGAGATAGCCGAGCGCCCAAGCCACGAGCAGCGCCCCGCCCAGGAACAGCTCGTTCCAGCCCGATCCGCTGACGTACTCGAGCTCCCTGGCCAACCCGGCACCGCCGAGGCCGAGCAGGACCGCCGCGGGGATCAGCGCACCGCGAGAGCGGCCGACGAGCCACGCGGCGCCGAACGCGAGGCCGAGCGCGAGCAGGATGAGGGTCGAGAAACTGATCGCCGGCTGGGCGCGCTGGATCAGCAGCGCGATGCCGATGAGGATCAGGAAGACGCCCATCCACGGGAAACCGCCGCCACGGCTCGACCAGTTCCATGCCATCCATTCGGGCCCGTCATGGTGCGGGCGCGACGACCACGTGGGACGTTCCCCGGTGGCCGGCGCGGCGTTCGGCGGTGGGGAGCTCGGAGGATCGGGCACGGGTCCGGTCGTCACAGCGGCAGGGTACACGCCCGGGCGTCTCGGCGCGACCCAAGTCGTCCCGATCGCGGAACAGCCAGGCCGCCCGACCCGCCGGCCGGTGAAGTGCGGTGTGGTGCGGTCCGGAGTGGCACGGATGGTCCCTCTGTGCCCCCATGGGTACCCGACCGGCCCATGGCCCCGCATGAGCACGGCGGCGATGCTTCGGAGGTCACCGTCTGCCACCTAGGGGTCTTGCGCAACCATGGAAATCGAGTTCAAGGAAGGCAACCGATCGCGCCGCGTGCTCCTCATCGTCGGAGTCGTGCTCGCCTTCGGGACGGCCGTCGCCGTCTTCGCGCTGACCAGCGGCGCCCAACCCGCTCAAGCTCAGCAGGCGACCAAATCAGTCGTCGTGGCGACCGCCGACATCGATGCGCGGACGGTCATCAGTGCCGACATGGTCGCCCTCCGCGACCTCCCTGATGACAGCTCGATCGACCATGCCTACACCGACCCGTCGCTGCTGGTCGGTCGCTCCACCGGCACCATCATCTATGCCAACCAGCCCATCACCCCGAACCTGCTCGCTGCAACAGAGGCCGGCTCCCTGTTCAGCGTCCTCGGGCCGGACGAGACGATCGGTCCCGACACGCCCGACTGGCGCGCGGTCTCATTGGACGTCCCCGATGCCCAGGCCGTCGGCGGCATGCTCGTCGTCGGCCAGCATGTCGATGTCGAGGTTTCGACCCAGGTCGGCGTCGGCTCCACGTCGAGTTCCGATCAGGGCGGCGGTTCCACGGGGACAGGCGACATGATGGCCGTCGTGCCCGTTGCTGCCGGCGCCTCACCGCCTCCAGGCGTCTCGACCGACTGTTGGCTGACTCCGTACGGGGTCGCCACCACCGACACGACCGTCGCCCGCTACTGCACCACCAGCCAGCTGTTCGAATCGGCGGAGTCGTCCAAGATCACGTTCCAGGACGTCGAGATCCTGGCTCGCGACACGACCCACTACGTGGTGCGCGTCGACGCCAAGGACGGCGAATTGATCGGCCACTTGCAGGCGACCAGCTCCATCTTCACGCTGCTGCTCCGCGGCGACGGCGACAGCCGTGCCCTTGACCCGGCCAATTACGGCGAGACGACCAACCTGTACATCGAGGATTACGGCCTGCCGATCCCGGAGGAGTACCCGCGGCCGAACCCGAGCGCTTCAGCCGCCCCGACGCCGTAGACACGCGATCCCAACATCCCCAGGCGCGCACCCCACCGGGTGCGCGCTTCTGGTTGCGGCGCTACTCGTCCGCGAGCCGGGCCATGCGGACGGCGCTGACGAAGGCTCGGTACGCCTCGATGCCGCCCTGTGCTTCGAAACGCGCTCCGCGATCGCCGACGCGGGTGAAACCCGGGATGAGAGCCGCGAAGTCGGCCTGACCACCGTGGGTGAGCTGCAGCTCGACAGCGATCGGCGCGGCCAGGACGAGCGGCCGCAGACCGCCCGCATCGGCGGAACGAGCCCGCTCGACGGCGCGCTTCGCGCCCGCCTTGACCAGGGCTTGAGCCGCGCTGGGATGCAGAGAATCGGCCGCCTGCCAACCCAGCCCGCGCTTGACGACCACTCGCTCGGCCCAGGGCATCCAGTCGGCCACCTCCTCGGCCAGCGCGTCGTCACCGCTGACCATGCCGACGGGGATGCCCAGCGCCCCGAGATAGATGCCGTTGATGCCGTATTCGCCGACCGGCTTACCGTTGAGCGTGGTCAGCGTTGGCGCCCCCGAGTAGGTGTGCGCGATGGTGCCGCGCGGATGCCCCGCCCGAGCGTGGTAGCCGACGAACAGTGCCACGTCGAAGTGCCCGTCCGCGGCCGCCTCGACCATGCTCAGCGTCTTCCGGCCCTGGACCAGCCGCGCGCGCTGGTCCACTCGGTCGGGGGCGAGGTTGTACATGGAGCCGTGGCTGTCATTGACCACGACCTCGTCCGCCCCGCCGTCGTATGCACCCTCGATGGCGGCGTTGGTCTCGCCCTCCATCAGTCGGCAGGCGTCGCGATAGCCGCTGTCGTCGCGATTGGTCGGCTTGCCGTGGCTGATGCCCGCGATGCCTTCCATGTCGACCGAGATGTAGACCCTCATCGATGCTCCTTCGTGGCGGGCGGGTCGGGCGGGTCGGGCGGTCCGGTGCGGGCCGGCGCGCCGAGCCAGACGCTGCCGTCAGCGAAGCGCTCCGCCTTCCAGATCGGCGCCCTCGCCTTGAGTTCCTCGATGGCGTAGCGGCAGGCCGCGAACGCCTGGTCCCGATGGGGCGCCGCGGCCGCGATCACGACGCTCGCCTCGCCGAGCGGAACGATGCCGACACGATGGACGATGGCCAGGCGACGAACGCCGAACCGGGCTTCGATCTCCGAGGCGAGGGCGTCGAGGACGGCGAGCGCCATCTCGTCGAACGCCTCGTAGGTCAGCTCCTGCACCTGTTGGCCGGTGAGGCGCTCGGCGCTGGCTTCCTGGCCCGGGGCGGGCGTGCCCGGGCTGTCACGGGTCTGGCCGAGGAACAGGACGAGCGCCCCGTCCTCGGACGTGGCGACTTCGCGGCGCAACGTGGCGAGCAGCGTGTCGGCGATCGGCTCCGGCGAGAGCTGGATCCGCCGATAGCCGGGCGAAATGGACGCGTCGGCTGAGCCGCCGGCGACGGGCGGGATGACCGCCACCTCGTCCCCATCGGCCAGCGGCTCGTCCGCGGCCGCATAGGTCGCGTTCCGTGCGAAACGGACCACGCCGGTCGCCGGCTCGAGCACCGGGAACTCGGCGACCAGCGCCCGCCACGCGTCGCCGACCGTGGCACCGTCCGGGAGCTCGACCTGGCGGAGACGCGCCCCGACCTGCTCCCGTTGCAAGGCGAAGAGCCGGATGGCGATCTGCACGGTCAGACCAGCAGTCCCGAGCCGTAGGCCAGTGCCGCGGCCACGATGGTGCCCGAGATGACGGCCGCAAAGTCGACGTAGAGCAGGCCCGTGGCCGACTCCATCGACCGGGTACGCGCTGTCCGCTCGGCCATCGCCCCGAGGACGAGCGGCCCGAGGATGCTGACCACGAGCCGCAGCCACACGAACAACGCGGATGGCCCGGTCAGTTCGCTGAACGGACGCCCGCCGGCGGCACTACCCGTGCCGAACGCGGCCCACGTCAGGAACAGCAACAGCTGCATCGCCGCGATCAAGGTCAGCAACCGGCTCGCGACGAGGAGCGGCCGCTCCGACAGCCGCGGCGTGACCAGGTACCAGTGGCCAAGGATGAGCGTCGCGAGGCATCCGCCGCTGGCCACCGAGAGGACCACGAACTGGAGCAGGAGCGGCACCGCCACGGTCGGGCCGGACGACCAACCGGCAGCGCCGAGCCCGAAAGCGATGAGCCCGGCGCCAAGGCCGATCGTTCCGGTCACCACCAAGCCGGAACCGCGGCGGACCCTGAAGGCGGCCACGAGGCAGGCTCCCGCGAAGATCAGGATGGCCGCCTGCCGTGCCTGGTCGATACCCGCTGGCGCGGCCGAGATGACCAGGCCGACCGGCGCCGGCAGGCCCGTGTCGGCGAGCCAGGCGAGGATGCCGAACGCCGCCGCGAAGCCGCAGACGGCCGAAAGGTAGCCGCCGGTCGGGTTCGTCGTTCGCCGGAACAGTACGGCGGCAGCGAAACATCCGAGGCCGAGCGCGAGCACGAGCGTCCAGTTGATGTACGCCAACGCCTGGGCAACGGTGTGAGCGGGCACGTGGGCAGTGTACCGACCGATGCGGCGGTGCCCAGAGACACCACGTAGCGCGCGTGGAGGAGGCGGGAACGTCGGTCCGCGGGAGCCCCGCTCCGCCCGCGACCGCACCTCTCCGACCACCCCCCACGACGTGGGTCAGGGGGAGATGGGACCTGTAGCCCCCCGTCGCGGAGTGGTCTCGCTGAGAGGTTGTGGCCGTCTCCTGCCGAACAGCTACAGGTCCTGCCGTCGTGTTTCCCACCTCTCGAGCTCGTTCCCGATCCGCCCCGATCGGGGCCACGTCCGCCGTCGCTGGCACCACCAACGGCGTCGTTGCCGAGCTGCTCGAGAGGGTCCACTGGCGGACCGTTCGTTGGGCGTCGTTCGCGATCATCGCGCTCGTCGCTTTGATCATCCCACTCGCCGCCGCGAACGCGGCCGATCCCGGCATCCTCGCCCGCGACACCTTCTCGCGTCACGCGAGCCAGGGTTGGCAGAGCGCCGATCAAGGCGGCGCGTACTCACTCACTGACACCACCGCCGGTTTCTCGGTCGATGGCACGGCCGGCTCCCTCGTCCTCAGCCGGGCCGGCGCCATCCGCAACGCCGCTCTCGACGGCGTCAACGCCCGCGACGTCGATGTCAAGTTCCGCGTCGCCACCGATACCGCCCCGTCGGGCGGCGGCGAGGTCGTGTCGGCGCTGCTGCGGCGTGACGTCACGGCCGGCAACGAGTACCGCGCTCGTGTCCGCTTCGCGACCGATGGCAGCGTCTGGGTCTCCGTCCAGCGCGTCACGGCCGGCCACGCCGTCAACTTTGGTACCGAAGTCCGCGTCGCCGGCCTGACCGATGCCACCGGCCGATGGTTCTGGGTGCGGGCCCGCATCGCGGGCACCGATCCGACCTCCATCTCCATTCGCGTCTGGGCTGACGGGACCAGCCAGCCGTCCGCCTGGCCACTCGTCGTCACCGACAGCGCCGACCTCCAGAGCGCCGGCGCGGTCGGCCTGCGCGCCTACATCCCGGCGAGCGTCACCACCGTCCCCGTCCACTTCCGCTTCGACGACGTCCTCGTCCGCCTGGTCACTCCGGTCACGCCGCCGCCGACGCCCACCCCCACGCCCAGCGCCCCGACACCGACCCCGACGGCCACCGCCCCCAGCCCGTCGGCTACCCCGAGCGCGACGCCGCGCCCGACCGCCAACCCCACCCCCGCGCCATCGGCGCCGACCACGACCCTCGCCCTCGACGAGTTCGATCGCCAGGTCACGGGCGGTTGGGGCCGCGCCGACGTCGGCAACCAGTACGGACTGCTCGGCTCGGCCGCCGACTTCAGCGTCGATGGCCAGGTCGGCCGCCTCCGCATCGCCACTCCCGGCAACACGCGCTCCGCGGCGCTCAGCTCTGCCGTCGCACAGGACGTCGACGTCAGCTTCACCGTCGCGACCGATCGCGTCCCGGCCATCGGCAGCCAGTACGCCTACGGTGTCGCCCGCCGCATCTCCGATGGCACCGAGTACCGGCTCAAGCTGCGCATCGCCCCGAACGGAACGGCTTGGCTCCAGGCCACCAGTGTCGTCGGCGGCGTCGAGGTGTCGCTCGGCAGCGAGGTCCAGGTGGCCGGCTTCGACGCCACGCCCGGGACGTTCGTACGTGTTCGCGGCCAGGTCGTCGGCACTGACCCGACGACGCTCCGGATGCGCGCCTGGGAAGCCCGAGCGACCGAGCCGACGAGTTGGTCCTACGTCGCCCAGGATTCCGCCCCGGCACTCCAGACTGCCGGTTCGGTCGGCCTGATGTCGTACATCTCGAGCACCACGACCAACGCGCCCGTCACCTTCTCCTTCGATGAGTTCCGCGCCACCAGCCCGAGCAGCGATCCGCTGCCGCCGGTCGAAGTGCAGCCCGGGCCAACCCCGACGCCCAGCCCGAGCGCGACGCCGGCACCCTCGGCCACACCGACACCGGCTCCCTCGGCTACACCGACGCCCACGCCCACGCCCACGCCCACGCCGACCCCGACCACGCTGCCCGCCGGTGCCTTCGTGGTCAGCCCATCGGGCAATGACGCCAACGGCGGCAACGACGCACATCCGTGGCTGACGCTCCAGAAGGCCGCCAACACCGTCTTGCCGGGTGCCTCGGTCTACATCCGAGCCGGCACGTATGCGGGCTTCACGATGACCCGGTCTGGCACGTCGGCTGCGCCCATCCTCTTCACCGCCTATCCCGGTGACGCGATGCCGGCCATCGACGGCACCATCGGCAACCGCCCGGACGTGGTCAAGCTGAGCGCCGTCCACGACGTGCGCATCGACGGCCTCGAGATCCGCAACTCGCAGGGCGGCGTCTTCATCGGCTCCGGCATCCGGACCGAGAACGCCTCGTACGACATCGTCATCAGCAACGACGTCATCCACGACAACCAGAGCTGGGGCATCAACCTCTATCAGTCGACCAACGTGACCGTGCAGGGCAACGATATCTACGGCAACGCCCAGGGCATCCAGGTCTCCTATGCCGGCGAAGGCGTCCAGATCCTCGACAACCAGGTCCACGACCAGGACCGCATGATCCGCAACACCGTCGGCGGCAACGACGACTCCGGCGCGACGGGCATCGGCTTCGTCAAGTCGACCGGGCACGTGCTCGTTTCGGGCAACCGGGTCTGGGACAACCGTGCTGTCAGCTACGACTACGGCTTCGATGGCAGCGCCTTCGAGATCTACGGCGCCAGCAACGTCACCATCACGGACAACGTCGCCTGGGACAATCAGAACGTCATCGAGACAGGCACCGACGGCACCGGTGGCCTGCCGTGCGCCGACAACACCTTTGCCCGCAACGTTGCCTGGGGCGCCACCACGCAGGGCACCAGCGAGGGCCTGTTCCTGCGGTGCGCGACCGACATGCTCGTCGCCAATAACACCCTCTATCAGCTCGATGACTTCGCCTTCAGCCTCGGCAGCGACTCGGCCACGTACAGCAGCAACATCAACGGCCTGACGATCGAGAACAACATCATCGACATGGCGTCGGGCAAGGTCTACGGCATCGAGCAGACCACCATGCCGACCTCCGTCGTCATCGACCACAACCTCGTCACCGACGACAGCGGCTACATCGCCACCATCAAGGGCGGTGGATCGACCAAGAGCCTCGCCACCTTTACCTCGTGGACCGGCTACGAGGCCAGCAGCCTCGATGCCAACCCGCTGTTCGCGAACGTGGCTGCCGGCGACTTCACGCTCAAGGCCAGCTCCCCGGCCGTGGACGCCGGCATCACCGTCGCGGGCGTGACTAACGGCTATGACGGCGCCGCGCCCGACCTCGGCCGCTTCGAGCGCTGATCTCGCGCACACACACGCCTTTGGGCTAGCCGCGCCCAAAGGCTAGGCGGTGCACCCCGGAAACACGGATGCGCCGAAGGTCATGGACTCGACCGGTACTTTGGTGGTACACATTCAGCACCTCGTCGGACGGCGCAGCGGGTGCAGGTGCTCCCATCCGAGCTCGCTGTCCCCGGGGAGTCCGCCGGCTGCCGCGCAGTGAGGCCGAGCCCCGCGACCACAAAGCGCGGTAGGGTTCGCCTCATGACCACAGGCAGCCAGCGCCGCATCGGTCTGGTGACCCCGCTCTATGCGCCCGCCGTCGGCGGCGTCGAGCGGTACGTGGAGCGCCTCGCGACGGGCCTCGTCGCGCGTGGCCTCGCGGTGGAGGTCATCACCACCGATCCGGGCTCGCGCAGCCCATCCGTCGACGTTCGCGATGGTGTGACCGTCCGGCGCTTCCCGACCGTCCGCGGCGATGCGATCTATTTCGCCTCTCCCCGCTTGTCGCGCTGGCTGCTCCACCATGCCGACTCGTTCGAGCTGATGCACGCCCACAACCTGCACACGCTGGTGCCGGTGGCGGCGGCATATGCGGCTCGCCAGCGGGGGGTTCCGCTGGTCATCACGGCGCACTATCACGGCACCGGCCACACGCCGCTCCGACGGCTCCTCCACGTGCCCTACCGCCCCGTGGCGCGCCGTGCGGTCCGCTTCGCCGATCGCATCGTGTGCAACTCGGCCGCCGAATGCGCGCTCCTGCGGCACGATTTCGGCGACGTCCTGCGCACGACGCTGGTGCCCGAGGGCATCGACCTGCCCGGGCTCGCTCCCGCGCCGACCGCGACCGATGCGGACGCGTCCCCGAGCCCAGACCCGAAGGTCGATCCCGACGGCCGATCGGGTCTCGTCAGCCTCCTGACGGTCGGCCGACTCGAGGCGTACAAATCGGTCGAGCGCATCGTCGAGGCGCTGCCGCACCTTCCCGCCACTCACAGGCTGGTCGTCGTCGGCGAAGGTCCAGCGCGGGCTTCGATCGAGAGCGCTGCCACACGGCTCGGCCTGGGCGACCGGGTGGTCATGCGCGGCCGTGTGTCGGACGACGAACTCGTGGCGTGGTACGCGTCGGCCGCCGTTTCCATCTCGCTGTCGCGCCACGAATCGTTCGGGCTGGTCGTGCTCGAAGCCGCTGCCGCCGGCTGCCCGGTGGTCGCGGCGGACATTCCGGCGCTGCGCGAGGCCGCCGGTTACGCGCCGCCCGGTCGGATCGCGCTGGTCGACCTCGACGCCTCGAGCGAAGTCCTGGCCGCTGCCATCAGTGGCGCTATCGCTCGTGGCCGCAGCCAGCGGCTGACGACGACGGAGCGTGCCCCTGGTTGGACCATCCCCACGTGGGACTCGCTCGTCGACGGTGTCCTCCGCGTCTACGACGACGTGATGGCTGCCCGCCGAGACGCGAGCTCGTCGCCGGCTATCGGCCCGGCTGGTAGTCCACGCCCGGATCGTCGGGGCTGAGATAGTCGCCCGTCTGCGGGCCTGTCAGGACCTCGACGAGCCGGATGGTGCCGGTCGGGTCGGAGAAGGACGGGAAGGCGTAGGTCTTCGGGGCGCTCGAGTCGGCCGTGAACCGCTGAGCGAGGCTCTGGTCGGTGTACCCGGTCACCTGGCCGCCCGTCACGTGATAGAGGCGGATGGAAGGACCGGCACTGACGCGGTCCGCGGCGGGCGTCGCCGAGGGTGATGGCGTCGGCACTGGGGTGGGCACGGGGGTCGGCGACAGCGTCGGCACGGGGGTCGGCGTTGGCGTGGGCGTCGATGCGCTCGTTGGCGTCGGCAGAGGGGTTTGGACCGGTGTCGAACTCGGGGTCATCGATGGCGACGGGACAGGCGATCCCAGTCCCGATGGGCTCGCCGAAACGGTCGATGTCGGGCTGGGCGTGCCCGAAGCCTGTGCAGTCGGGCTCGAACTTGGCGGTGCGCTTGCGGCGACCCCGGTCTCCGGGCCGATGAGCGAGGTGAAGCGGAGCGCCGCCGCCACGCCTGCCGCAACGAGCATCACCACGATCAGGATGTCGAGCGGCCGCGTCGCATCGCGCCAGCCTGGGCGGTCGCTTGCCCGCATGAGCTCGCGCAGCACCAGCAGCACGATGAGCAGCGTGGTCCAGGCGATCCCGACCAGGACGAGACGGTCACTGATCAAGGCGCGGAAGTCTTCGACTCGGGGAACATGGCAGGCGGCCTCGGGAGGTGGTCAGGCAGCCGGGTATCGGCTCGCGTGGCAAAGTCTACCGAGCCGAGTACGGGCGGCAACCGAACGGAAGTCCCGTCCCAGACGCCACGGCACTCCCGCACAGTGCCACGAGCGGCCGAGCCACGTCGAGTACCGGGTACCAGGCGTTACGTACGTCCCAGGGACCGAGCATGCGCCGGCCATGCATCGTGTGAGTCCTGGGGCGCGTCGCGAACGCTCCGCTCATGATGATCTAGATAACGACAAGGTGACCGTCCTTTGACCGCTCTGGAGACACCCGTGGCCCACGTTCCCGGCGAGCCCGCGCTGGCCGGCCCGCAAGTCGATGCCGCCCCTGCGTCGGCTGTCCGCGACCTGTACGTCGTCGGCGGCCAGCAGCGCAAGCTCCGCCCGGTGCGCGCCCATTTCGGTGACTGGTACGAATACCAGAAGGGCGTCGCGCTCCGGATGGACACGGCGACCGGGAAGTCACGCACGATGGTGGAGTACGAGTCGCCGGAGGGCTCCGCGCCAGCCGTCGACCCGGCCATCATCTTCAAGTCCGGAACGCGCGTCGGCGATCGACTCTACCTGTGCACCCAGACCGAGGTGATGGTCTATCGGCTGCCTGACTTCACGCTCGAGACCTACCTGTCACTGCCGTGCTTCAACGATGTCCACCACGTTCGCCCGACTCCCGATGGCAACCTGCTGGTGGCGGTGACCGGGCTGGACATGGTCATCGAGGTCACCACCGCCGGCCAGATCGTGCACGAGTGGAACGTCTTCGAGCCCTCCAAGAGCCCCTTCGGCGAGCGATTTTCGCGGGACGTCGATTACCGGCTGATCGCCACCACGAAGCCCCACCTGGCGCACCCGAACCACGTCTTCTATCTCGGTGAAGAGCCGTGGGCGACGCGCTTCCAGCAGCAGGACGCGGTGTCGCTGACCGACCCGACGCGGCGCATGGAGATCGGCCTCGAGCGGCTCCACGATGGCATCGTCTTCGGCGATCGCGTGATGTTCACGACGGTCGACGCCCGCATCGCGGTCGTCGATGCCAGGACGCTCAAGCTCACCGAGGTCATCGACCTGCGCGAGATGCACAAGCCCGACCTGCTGCTCGGCTGGTGCCGCGGCCTGTTCCTCGATGGCGATCGGCTGTGGGTCGGCTTCAGCCGCATGCGACCGACCAAGTTCCGCGAGAACGTCGCGTGGCTCAAGAACGGCTTCCGCCACTCGCTTGGCACGCACGTCGCGCTGTACGACCTCGCCAAGCGCGAGTGCCTCGCCCAGATCGATGTCGAGGCGTTCGGCCTCAACGCCATCTTCGGGGTCTACTCGGCCGAGTAACGGGGCGGCGTGCCGCCAGCGATCGGATCCGACGACCTGACGCCAGCGAAGCGTGCGAAGTCGCGGTCACTCGATGCGACCGTCGCGCCGTGCTCGATGGCCAATGCCGCGAGGTGCGCGTCGGGGACGAGGTTCCCAGCCGTTCCCGCTGCCTCCAGGAGGTCCCGCAGTATCGCAAGGTGGCGGTCGGTCGGGTGGACGACGACGACAGGTGGCTGAGCCAACCAACCTTCGACCAGGTCGACCGCCTGCGCGACCGTCAGCGGCTGGGCGAAGACGGCCGGTCGGGTGCTGAGGCGGATGAACGCCGTCAGCACGGACCAGGCGAACGCCACGGTCTGTGTACCGGACAGGGATCGTTCCAGCCAGTCGCGCGCACGGGGATGGGACTCTGACGCCTCATCGACGGCATACAGGAGGACGTTGACATCGGGCAGGATCATTTGCGAAGTTCGAGTTGCCGCAGCGTTTCCTCGTCTTCGAGCGCCGCATCAAGCTGCAGTGCTCGGTCCAGGTCGATGCCCGGACGCACACCCATCCGATAAGTCGGCAGTCGATACGGCCGAGCTTCACGCTCGCCCGCCAGTCCCACGCGGAGCGTCGAGTTGATGGCCTCCTTGAATGAGACGCGGCGCTCTTGCTGGATCCGCTCCAAGCTCGCTACCACGTCGTCGTCCAGGGTCACGGTCGTGCGCATTCACGCATCATAGCGTCACCGCTGTGATGCTATGAGCATCACATCCGGCCGCCCAGCCTCGCCTTAACGTGCGGCGCGGCCGCGGAGGAGCGGCCAGAGGCGCGTCCAGCCGAGGATGATGGCCATGATGGTGCGCGCGCCGAGCATCGCCACGCCGACGCCCGTGATGCCATACGGGCCGACGAGTAGGGCGCTGCCACCGAGGGCGAGCACGGCCAACGCGGCCTGGATGGCGACGAGATCGCGTGAGCGGCCCTGGACGCGCGCCGCGGCGAGGCAGATGGTGACGACCATGTACGGGATGACGCCGAGGGCCAGGAGTCGCAGCAGGTCGGTGCCACGAGCCGCGTAGGTCGCGCCGAAGACCTGCAAGAGCAGCGGCGCGAAGACCGCGATGCCTAGCATCACGGGCACCAGGATGCGTGCCGAGTGGAGCAGCGCTCGGCGGGTCTCCGTGGCCAGGTCGGCTCGCCCGGAGGCTGCCTCGACCGTCAGTGACGCGAACAGGTTGATGGGCAGCAGGTCGAGCGAGGCTGCGACGATCCAGGCCAGGTAGAAGTATGCGACCTCGTCCTGGTGCGCGGCACCGAGCGAGTTGGCGATGAGGACCGGCAGGAGCGTGCTCGTGGCCAGCGCGAAGAGCGACGCGATGTAATCCGAGGCGACGTAGCGCAACAGCCGACGGCGTTGGCCGATCAGCGTCGTGGCGGCATGCTGCCGGTCCAGGACCGCACGCGCGTGTTCGGGCAGCCAGCGCCACGCGACCACGGCCGTGACTACAGCGACCACGGCGACCACCGGCACGTACCACGAAGTGAGGATCGCGGCGGCCGTGCCGGTGCCCGCGATGCCGATCAACACGACCAGCTTGGCGATGCCGTAGGCGGCATTCTCGAGCGGCACCCAGATCGTCCGTCGGAGACCGGTCAGCAACCCGTCCTGGATGTTGAAGACGTTCCAGACGATGGTCGCGGCCGTCAGCAGCACGACGCTCAGGACGGAGAGCCCGCCGACATCGAGCGACGCGACGGGCTCGAGTCGGAAAGCGCTCATCGCTTCGAACGCGATCAGCCCCAGCGCGCCGCCGACCACGATGGTCACGACGTACGCGGTGGCGACCAGCCGCGGTGCCGCTGCGCCCGCCTCCGGCACGAGGCGCAGGAGCGCAGCGCGCAGGTTGAGCTGCGACAGCCCGGACAGGAAGGCGATGAGCGAGATGGTGGCCGACGCCACGCCCACGGTCTCGACCGCGTAGAAGCGAGCGGCCAGCGCCCAGTAGACGACCCCCAGCGCCGAGGTCATGAGATTGCTCGCCATCAGCGCGTAGGCGTTGAGGTACAGCGGGTCGCGCACGTGCCCGATGGCGCTGCGCACAGGAGCCATCAGGCTCAAGGGTCGCGCCTTGTCGAGAGGACGGCGAGGAGGGCTTCGATATCGGCGTCGGTGCGGCAATGCACGACCCGGCCAGGATGGCGGGCGATGCGCTCGGCGGTCGCAGCGCGCGTTTCGGGCAGGTTGGCCGTCCCGGTCGCGCGGCGGTAGTAAATCCGCGATCCAAGGACGGCCCCGACGAGATCGCGGGCATGCTGCGCCCCATCCACGCCGCGCCGCCGGAGCGTTCTGGTGGCCGGCGCATCGGTTGATTCGACGCCCTCCCCCGGCCGAGCCGCGAACCGACGGGTCATCCGCCGCGACGCTCCCTGCCAGCCGACCGTGTCGAGCCAGACGAGAAGGTCGGCCGATTCGAAGAACGGCTCGGTCCAACCGAGGTGCACGCCTTCAGTGACCCATCCGGACTCCGCCAGGATGGACGCCACGGCCGCCTGCCGCTCCAGCTCCGAGCGCAGGGCGCCGGTCCCTCCTCCGACCCGGTAGACGTCATCGAGGTGATGGACCGCCACGCCGAGACGCGCTCCGATCCGCCGCGCCAGCGTCGATTTGCCGCTGCCCGGGCCTCCCACGACGTGGACACGACGCGGGGACCCCTCAGCCGCCACGTGCGACCCCACGGACGAAGCTCGGGGCGTCGCCGGCGTCGTTGCCGAGGATGCCGCGGTAGAACGCCTCGAACCGGGCGCCGATGGCATCCGCACCGAGATCGGCGACCGAGCCCCGGCCTGCCTCGCCGAGACGCTCCGCCAGCGCCGGATCGTCGATGAGCCGCCGCATCGCCGCCGCCAGCGCGCCAGGGTCGCCGGGCGGCACCAGCAGCCCGTTCGAGCCATCGGTGACCATGTCCGGGATGCCGCCGACGTCGGAGGCGACGACCGCCCGGCCGCTGACCATCGCTTCTCGGACGACGCCGGGAAGCGGATCCTCCCAGACCGACGGCACGACCCCGAAGAGCGACCGCCCCCATGCCGCCATGACCACCGGATGCGGCACGTTGGAGAGGACCGTCACCGATGCGGGCAGCGCCGGCGTGTCAGGCCAGCGGGTACCGATCAGCACCAGCGGTGGCGGGCTCGCCAATCGAGCGTAGGCCTCGACCAGCACCGTCACTCCCTTGTGCGGTTGCAGCGCCCCGACGAACAGGATGAACGGCTGGCGCGGGAGACGTGCCACGAGACCGGTGGCGGCGACCGTCAGCGGCGCCCCGTCGGGCGATTCGACGACATCGGGGATGCGTTCGAACCGGACGTCGTCCCATGCCGGCCCGCGGGCAAGATCGCGTTTGAGAGCGGCTTCGACGAAGCGGCTGACGCTGTGCACGCCGCGCACCGTCCGTGACAGGAGCGGACGCCCGGCGGCGACGCCCGCCACCGCCGCAGCCCCCTTGAGCGCCCCGTAGTGGTGGGCCGCGCATCGCATGCACTTAGCGGGCGCCGGCCCGCTGCAAGGCCGCACGTCGTCCTGGAGCAGCGTCCGGGTGGCGCAGGCATACCCATAGTCGCGCACCGAGATGACCAGCGAGGCGCTTCGCCCTACCGACGCCATGGCGCTGGCGTAGGCGATCCAGCCGCTCGCATGGACGATGTCCGGTCGCCAATGGACGATCGTGCGCCGAAGCCCGATGACCAGCGCCGGATCGGGCGCTGGCGGGACGAACCGACGATC
>PNAP01000078.1 GCA_003169735.1 Chloroflexota bacterium
TCATCGCTCTGCGCGCCCCACGCGAGCTGCCGCGAGGCGCGCTGGGATTACTCCTGGCGGGGCTGCTCACCTCGTTCACGGCAGACATCTTGTTTGGCATCCAGACACTCGATGGCACGTTCGAACCCGGCCGATCGGTGGATGCCATCTACATGTTGTCGTGGGCAGTGCTCGGAGCCAGTGCCTACCTCGCCGTCGCGCCACGCCCGGCCGTTGGAAGCGCGGCCAAGCCGGACGCGGCACCTCCGAGATGGATCCCGCTCCTGCCATATTTCTCGGTGGCCCTCGGCTACGGGATCCTCCTGGCGGCCGTCAGCCAGTCGTGGAAGCCGACCGTGGCCGGCCTGGTCCTCGGTGCCAGCGGACTGACTGCATTGGTCATGGCGCGCCAGATGTCGACCGTCAGGGAGAACATGAGACTCCTCGCCGAGCGAGTGACACGCAAGGACGAAGCGCGCTTCCAATCGCTCGTGCAGAACGCCTCGGACATCATCGTCGTGGTCGACCGCGACCTCTCGATCGGCTACGCCACCCCTTCGGCGGCGCGGATCCTCGGCTTCTCCGCCGCCCAGCTCCATGGTGTCCACGTGCTCGATCGCGTGTACCCGGAGGATCGACCGATTGCCGAGAGCCTCTTTGCCAGCGTGGCCGGACGTCCTGGCGGGACGGTGACCTACGAGCTGCGGCTGGCACGTTGGGACGGGACGCCGTTGATCGTCGAGGCGTCGGTCCTCAACCTGCTCGATGATCCCGACGTCAGAGGCGAGGTCATCACCATTCGCGACGTCGACGCCCGCAAACGCCTCGAGGTCAAGCTCGCCCAACAGGCGTACCACGATCCGCTCACCGGCCTCGCGAGGCGCTCCCTCTTCATGGGCGACATTGCCCAGGCCCTCGAGCGCGCCCGCGAACACGGTTATGAGATCGGCGTCCTCTACCTCGATGCCGACGACCTCAAGACGATCAACGACAGCCTGGGCCACCACGCCGGCGACCAGGCCTTGCTCGAGATAACCCGCCGTGTCCGCGGATCGCTTCGAACAGGAGACCTGCTGGCCAGGGTCGGTGGGGACGAGTTCGCGGTGCTCCTCGAGGGCCCCACTTCGCTCGACGCGACCACGGCCACGTGCGGTCGTATCCTCCAGGCACTCGGGCAGCCGTACGTCAGCAAGGGCGTCGAGATCGCCCTCGGCGTGAGCATCGGCATCGCCCTCAGCACCTCGAGCCACGAGGCAGCCGACGATCTGCTGCGCAACGCGAACCTCGCGATGTATCTCGCGAAGACCAACGGCAAGGCGAGTTTCGCGACGTTCGAGGCCGGGATGCAGGCCCCGGCCCGCGCGCGACTCGATCTCGGGGCTGCCCTCCGCCATGCACTCGAGCGCGACGAGTTCGAACTCCACTTCCAGCCGATCGTCAGGCTCTCGACGAGGCGAAGCGTCGGCGCCGAGGCCCTCATCCGCTGGCGCCGCCCGGATCATGGACTCGTCCCGCCGGGCTCCTTCATCGCCCATGCCGAGGAGACCGGCCTGATCGTTCCGATCGGCAGCTGGGTGCTCGAGCAGGCGTGCCTCGCCGCCAGCAGCTGGCCCAAGCGACCCTCGTCGAAGGCGCCGTTCGTGGCCGTGAACGTATCTGGGCGCCAGCTTGATGATTGCGAGTTCGCCGGGCAGGTCGCGGCGATCCTCGGGCGCACGGGCCTCGCGCCGTCTCGCCTTGTCCTGGAGATCACGGAGAGCATCACCATGTCACACCCGGAGCTCTTGATCGAACGACTGAAGGCCCTCAAGGCGCTCGGTATCCAGATCGCGATCGACGACTTCGGGACCGGCTACTCGTCGCTGAGCTATCTCCGCCGCTTGCCCGTCGACAAGGTGAAGATCGACCGATCCTTCATCACCGACCTCGATCGAGCCACTGGAGCGGCGCTGGTGCACGGCATCGTCGAACTTGGGCGCTCGCTGTCACTCGACTCTGTCGCCGAAGGCATCGAGACGGCCGCACAGGCCGCTGCCCTCACCGCCTTCGGCTGTGAGTACGGCCAGGGGTATCACTTTGGGCATCCCGTGCCCGACGTCGACGTCGTTCGGTTGCTGGCGGCTCGAACCCTGCCGGCGCCGCTCCTTGGAGGAGGAGTTCCTGCTCCAGCGGAGGCTCCCGCGTTACGGCATGTTGCTTGACGATCTCGACCCTCCGCCCGACACGACGGCAAGATGGTGGTCTCGAGCGACGGAGTGAGTTGCGGCCGGTCCATCGGTGTCGCCGATGTCCCGACTCAGGTGTCACCCATGTCGCGACTCATGACAAGAGTGCCCCCAAGGGGCCTTGAGCACCCTCCCGCTGTTTTTTGAGGACGAGGATGTTCTCGCCTGGTACGCCGCATGAGCACGGTCATCCGGCCCAGCTCGGCATTGGAGCATTCCGCACCTAGGTCAGAAAAGGTCGGCCGCGGCCGGAGCAACGCCACCATCGCGCTGGGCACGACGGCTCACGGGAGACCGGCGGTGGCCCGGCCATGAGCATCATCACCACCACGAGCAAGGCCCCGGACTCGCGCCCAGGGCCCGTGTGCCCGCGCTGGTGGCGCGCTCTACGCGACGGCGGACACCTCGTCGTCGTCGACCACCACGACCCCTGCGTCGGCGCCGGCGATGACCTCGAGCGCCGCCTGCACCTCGTCGGAGCCGATGGCGTCGGTGTATGCGCTGCCGCCGAGCGTCTCGGTGGCGGCCAGCTTTGCCTTGGCGGCGCGGACCTTGGCGACCTTCTCGGGTGCCGGCGCCGGCAGTGGCTTGGGTGCCTTGGCGGGCTTGGTCGTCGGCTCGGTCGGATCGGGTTCCGGTTCCTCCGCCTTGCGAGCCAGCGCCGCCTTCCGCAGCGCGTTGGTGTACGCGTTCCAATGCGGCTTGCACATCCTCCCCAGACCATCCTTCTGGCTCGGCTGGACCGGGAAGTCGGCCGGTGGCGCCTCATGCGCCTCGATGCCGAATTTGGCGGAGCCGATGCACCGGCGCAGTCCGGTGGTGGCGTTCTTGGTGGACATGGTGTGGATATCCCTCCTGCTTCAGAGACCGAACGAGACGGCGAGCGCCTCGCTGGCCTCGGGTCCGGCGTCGATGGCACTCGCCAGCGCGGTGTGCATGGCGGTGATGAACGCTTCGGGCGACAACTCGTCGAGCGTCGGGTGCTCGACCCGCATCCACGCTTCGACGTGGCGTGGGTCGATGTCCCGCGTGCGCTCGGCGATGAAGCGCTGGTAGAAGCTCCGGCGCGCC
Source organism: Chloroflexota bacterium (assembly GCA_003169735.1). Lineage (GTDB taxonomy): Bacteria > Chloroflexota > Limnocylindria > Limnocylindrales > CSP1-4 > Palsa-1032. The sequence continues at coordinate 3,276 of PNAP01000078.1, forward strand.
ATCTCGCCCATCGTCTTGGCCATCGGCACGTTCCTTTCCGTACGCGGACACCCATCTGGTGCCCGACCGGACACATGACTCACTCGACTCGACGGACGATGCAAGGCCGAAGATCGGCCGTCGGGCGATGAACCACGCCATCCCGCGCAGCGAACTCGTGACCCTCTTCGCCTACCTCGAGACGGGCTCCCACAAGGCCGCTGCCCACCGCCTCGGCATCAGCCCGTCGACCTCGCGCCAGCGCGTCTCGCGAGTCATCCGGGCGGTCGGCGCGCGGAACGCCGCGCAGGCCGTCTGGCGGCTCCGGGCCGAGCTCGAGGCGGAGGCCGAAGCCGACCGACGGACATCCGTTCGCGTGTCGAACATCCGTTCGCTTCACGCATGACATCGCCCATCACCGCAGCTACGCTCGGCATTCATGCAAGCGACAGACAGGAGGTCGTCCATGTCCCCTCGACGGTTGGGCCATCGAGCCCAAGGCCAAGTCCGCACTGGTCGGTGTCCATGATCGAGACCACCACCGGCTACCAGGTCGAGCAGGTCGCCATCGACGATCTCCGACCGGATCCTGCAAACCCTCGGAAGATCGCCGAGGAAGAACTCGACTCGCTCACCCGATCCATCCGCAGCTTCGGCTTCGTCCAACCGGTCCTCGCCCGGCGGGAGGACAGGACCGTCGTCGGCGGCCATCAACGATTGGTCGCGGCGAGACGGCTCGGTCTCAAGAGCGTGCCGACCATCCTCTTGGACATCTCGGTCGAGCAGGCCAGGCTGCTCAACCTGGCGTTGAACCGGATCTCGGGCGAATTCGACGACCAGTTGCTGGCTCGTCTCCTGGCCGACCTCCAGCTGAACACCGAACTCGACCTGTCGCTCAGCGGATTCGGAGACGACGAGTTGAAGGAGCTGCTGCGCTCGCTCGACGCCAGGGAGAAGCTCGATCGCGCCGAGGAATTCGACCTTGATGCCGCCCTCGAGGAAGCGACGCGGCAACCTCGTTCCAAGGTCGGTGACCTCTGGAAGCTTGGAGAACATCGCCTGGTCTGCGGCGACGCCACCGACCCGGTCGCGGTCGGCCGGCTGCTCGATGGCGCCAAGCCGAAGCTGCTCTCGACCGACCCGCCCTATGGCGTATCGCTCGACCCGACCTGGCGGGACGGCGTCTACAACCAGATGGGACCGGCCGAGAAGCCGTACCTCCGGACCGCTGGCCACAAGAACACGACGATGAGTGGCGACACTCGCGTCGACTGGTCCCAGGCGTTCGAGCTGGTCCCCTCGCTCGAGGTCGGCTACGTCTGGCACGCCGGCGTCCATGCAGGAGAGGTCGCCGCTGGTCTCGAGCGGATCGGCTTCGAGATCGTGGCGCAAGTCATATGGGACAAGGGACTCTTCGCGATGGGTCGCTCTTGGTACCACTGGGGCCACGAGCCCTGCTGGGCCATCCGGCGCACGGGCGCCAAGGTGCCCTTCCTTGGCGAGCGCGACCAGCAGACGATCTGGCGGGTGCCGTCGCCGAAGATGATCATGGGCGGATCGAAGGAAGCCAAGTTCGACCATCCGGCCCAGAAGCCGGCGCTCCTCTCCGAGATCCCCATCCGCAATCACCTGAAGCCCGGCGAGGCGGTCTACGACCCGTTCCTGGGGAGCGGTACGACGCTCATCGCCGCCGAACGTCTCTCTCGCACCTGCTACGCCATCGAGCTCGACCCGCGCTACGTCGACGTCATCCTGACCCGCTGGGAGCGCTTCAGCGGCCAGACCGCGGTACGGATCGATGGCTGAGCCGCTCGACTCGGTCGCGCCGGACCCGTCGTGGCTCGAACCACGTCCCGACGCCGACCTCGCTGCCTTCATCATCCGCTCCCGGCGGCGCGATCCGTGCGCCGAGCGCATCCGCCTGGCCCTCATCCAACGGCTGTCGGTGGCCGATCTGGCCAAGTGGAATGAGATCCAGGGCGACGCGTTGATGAGCATCTTCGAGGCCATCTTCAAGGGTCTCGGCCTGACCACGGAACAGCGCGACACGGGCAAGGCCGTCGCCTGGGCCGCACTACAGCGGGTCAGCCAGGAGGGCATCTGGTGACACCCCACGATGGCCCCATCGTCGTGACCTACCAACTGGTCGCACCTAGCAGAGGTAGGTGATGCTAGGTCCGACGTGTACCACCCGACGCAAGGACGGCCACCCCTGCAACGCCAGTCCGATGCGCGATCTGCCCTTCTGCTTCTGGCATGCGCCGGAGAAGGAGGAGGAGGTCGCCGAGGCCCGTCGCACGGGCGGTTACCGGCGGCGCAAGGAGCGGACGCTGACGGGTGCCTACGACGTCGGGCCGCTGGACTCGGTCGAGGGCATCCGGCGCATCTTCGAGATCGTCGTCTTCAACGGGCTGTCGCTCGAGATCTCCATCGCCCAGGGTCGGCTGCTCATCAGCGCTGGTCTGGCCCTTGCCAAGCTGCTCGAGGTCGGCGAGCTCGCCGACCGTGTGGCGGCGCTCGAGGCGCTCCGCGCCGATCCTTCCTCGCGGCCACCGGGCAGCATCTTCCCCGACCAGGCGGCGGCATGAGCACGGCCACCCGCCTGGCCAGGCTCGAGGGCTCGCTCGGACCACTCGAGGCCGTCCTGTTGTGGCTGGGCGAGGCGCACGCCTTCCCGACCCTCTCGAGTTATGCCGACTGGCTGGCCGGGCAGCCGCTCTCGGTCGCGCCGCTCGCCAGCATCCCGTTGCTGGTCGAGATGGGCGTCCGAGGGTCGATGCGCGGCCAGAAGGGCGAGATCGTCGAGCCGGCCGTCGACCGGGCGCTGGGCGACGCCGTCTTGCGCATCATGCTGGTCAGCCAGCTCAACGTGGACGCTGAGACGGCCATCCGCATCGGCCGCCTGCGCTACACGGCTCTCTTCTGGGAGCTGCGGGCCATCACCGCCGAGTCGGCACCGGCCGGCGCGTCGCGCGATGCCCGGAGCGTCATCACCGTCCGTTCGACGGCGTGGCGTGACGGGCTCGCCGGTCTGCTGCGCGAGCTGTACCGCTTCGACGCCTCGCGGAGACTCGTCGAGGCCACCTACCTCGATGGCCGGGCGGCGCTGTTCTCGGACACCGACGTGGACCTCTCGAAGCTGCGCGAGCGCACCGAGCGTCTGGCCGCGCTGGGTGGTCCGGCGATGTCGCCGGGCACTGGGCGCCGAAGGTCAGCCCGCCCGGCATCGGCTGGACTCAACCTCGATGCCCTGCGCGTCGAGGCTCGGAGCAAGGGTGCGGCAGTCGTCTCGGGGATGGTCGATCCGGTGCGCGCGATGACCCTCGACATCCTCAGCGATCTAGCGGGTGCGGCATCGATCCGGTTCGAGAGGCTGTAGCCGTGGCCAGCGTGTGCCCGCGAGATCGCCGCTCTTCCCGAAGATTAGAAACCGGAGAGCCGCGCGCTCGGTATCGATGCCGCCGAGACGGCACGACTGGCGGCCACGTTCCCCACGACGATCGATCGCCCGAGCGAGGCACCCAAGACCGTCGCGCATCGACTCGTCGTCGCCAAGCCGGGGCACGTCAGGGGCGACGCCATCGTCGTCCCTGACGCGACATCTGCCACGATGAGACGTACGCCCGCCGCAGGGTATCAACGGACGCCAACGGGGATCGCGCGCCACCATGGGCCGTATACCGCGCTGTGGCGGGTCTGGTTCGAGGCCAACATCGGCGGCGCCTTCGGCCTGACCGCGGTCCAGATCGGCCCTTCGATACGTCAGACGGTGATGACGACCTTGCCTCGGGCGTTTCCGGCTTCCAGGTACCGGAGCGCGTCCGGCACCTCGCGCAACGGGTAGCTCCGGTCGATCACCGGGGAGACCTTGCCGGCATCGATGAGCCCGGCGAGGATGGCCACGTCGTCCTTCCTGAAGGGCTTCCACCACAGGAATCCCATCCGTTGTCGCGCGGCGAGGGAGACGAATGGCCCGGGCACGAGGCAGCTGAGGAGGCGACCCGTCGAGCCGCCGACCATGACGTAGACGCCACGTGGCTGCAACGCCCGCCGCCACTCGAGCAGCGACCGGTTGCCCGCCACATCGACGATCCAGTCGAATCGCTGGCCGCTCTGGGTGGCGTCGCCCTTGGTGTAGTCGATGACCTCGTCCGCCCCGAGCCCGGCCACCATGTCCATCTTGTCGGTGCGGCAGACGCCGGTCACGTGGGCACCGAACGCCTTGGCGATCTGGACCGCGAAGGGGCCGACGCTGCCCGACGCGCCGTTGACCAGCACTCTCGCTCCGGGCACGAGGCCCTTCCCGCCCTTCAGCGCCTGCAGGGCCAGGATCGCCGCCTGGGGCAGGGTGGCGGCCTGCTCGAAGGTCAGGCTCGCGGGCATCCGTGCCCAGGCCCGCTCCGGTGCGCAGGCGTACTCGGCGAAGGCGCTGTAGCCGTGCTGGGTCAGGTCTCCGAAGACCGCATCACCGGGCCGGAATGCCGTCACGCTCTTGCCCACCGCCTCGACCTGCCCGGCCGCATCGAATCCAAGGCCGTGGCGCCTTGGCGTGCGCAGGCCGGTGCCCATGCGTGTGAGGGACGGCCGACCGTACAGGTAGTCGAGATCGCCCTGGTTCAGCGAGGACGCGCGGACGCGCACCAGCACCCCATCGTCGCGGACGACGGGCGTGTCGATGTCCGTGAGTCGGAGCACGTCGGGTGGCACGTAGATGTCTCGGACGATGGCCTGCACGGTTGTTTCGCTCCGCGGGTTTCGCTCGATTGTCGCCTACCGCGACCGATCTGCTTACCCGGGTACTTCTCGTCGTGACACGCCCTGACCATCTTCGCGGCCGGATGCTCGGCGGCTGACAACCGATTCCTTGATCGTTGGGCGATCTAGGCCGCCCGCGGACCTGCACTATGCGTACATAGCGGCCCACTTGACGATCAATGTGCGCCAGGGATGCGGCCGATCGACCTCGAGGAACTCGCTCCCAATGGGGCCAGTTCATCGCCCCCATACAACCTATGCCAGAAAGCGTCCGTCCGGTGGGCGTAATCCTACATGCAGTATACTTGCGCCAAGATGGCCGCGACCCCCGAGACCCGAGGGATCTCCCAGCAGAACCGAGTCCTCTTGGAGCAGCTTCACCGAGCCGGACCCGGTCCCTTCGACGTGGCCGACGCAACGTCACTGTGGGGGATGGAGCACGTCGCGGCGGGCCGGCGAATGCGCATGCTTGCCGCTCGCGGATGGCTCGCGCGCTCCGGGCCGGGCCTCTATCTACCGGTCCCGCTCGATGCCGCACGATCTGGCGAGTGGACCGAAGATCCTTGGCTAACCGTCGCCAAGCTCTTCCCCGACGGATACATCGGCGGGTGGACTGCGTGCGAGCACTGGGGACTTACCGACCAGGTTTTTCGGGAGCTGTTCGTCTTCAGTCCCACCCGCCTTTCGCGCGATCTCGAAGTCGGTGGAACGCCCGTCAAAGTCAAATTAGTTCGCCCGGGACGACTCTTCGGGATCCGTACCGCGTGGCGCCGATCCGTTCGTGTTCGCGTGTCAGACCCAACGAGGACACTCGTCGACCTTCTCGATGATCCATCGGTCGGTGGCGGAATCCGCCACGTTGCCGACATCGTCGACTCCTATCTATCGGGTAGTCACCGCGACGACGACCTGCTGCTGGAGTATTCCGAGCGCCTGGGCAATCGAACCGTTTTCAAGCGGCTCGGCTACCTGATCGAAACGCTCGGGCTGACTGCGCCCGACCTGGCGTCGGCGTGTCGGACGCGCATGAGCGCCGGCGTCACCCTCTTGGACCCGAGTCAGGGAACCCACGGTCCGATCGTTTCGCGATGGCGGCTGCGCATCAACGCTGACGTGTCGAGATGATCACCCGACCGGCGATCGTCGAGCGGGTGCGCGAGTGGGGGCTACGCGAGGACGTAGTCGAAAAGGATTACGTGCTCGGCTGGGTCCTTTGGGCCATTGGTGCCGACCCGGAGCTCGGTGACCGTTGGGTCTTCAAGGGCGGTACGTGTCTCAAGAAGTGCTACGTCGAGACCTATCGCTTCTCCGAGGATCTCGATTTCACGGTCCTCCCCGGCATTGAGGTCACGGAACCCACAGTGGTCGAAGCCCTGAAACGCGTGCTCGCTAGGGCGACGGAGGAGTCCGGGGTCGACTTCGCCATCCGGGAACCCTTAATCAGGCTTCGCCCAGACGGTACGTCGATGGAAGGGCGCGTCTACTACCGCGGACCGCGAGACTCTCCGGAAGCTGCCAGCGTCAAGATCGACTTGAGCCTTACGGAAGTCGTCGTCCGACCGCCCGTGCTCCGGACCATCAGCCACCCGTACCCGGACACGCTCCCCGGCGCTCAGACCGTTCGCTGCTACTCCTTCGAGGAGGTGTTCGCCGAGAAGTTGCGTGCGATGGGTGAGCGTGGCCGTCCCCGCGATCTGTACGACATCGTCAATCTCTTCTGGCGCCCGGACCTGCGCCCGCATGGAACGCTCGTCCGCCAAACGTTGGAGGAGAAGTGCCGGACGAAAGGCGTCCCGGTGCCGACCATGGCGCTCCTCGAGGCGGCGCCGTCGCGCGAGCAGCTCGTCTCCGAGTGGGCGAGCATGCTTGGCCATCAGCTGCAAACGCTGCCGCCATTCGAGCCGTTCTGGGCAGAGCTGCCAGGTCTGTTCGCCTGGCTTGACGGCGCCGCGTCTCCGGCGGAGTTGCCCGAGATCGCGGGCGACGAGGACGTCGACTCGTCGTGGACTCCGCCGACGACCGCTTGGACCTGGAACATTGGCGTTCCGTTCGAGGCCATTCGCTTCGCCGCATCAAATCGGCTCTGTGTCGAACTCGGCTATCACGGCACGACTCGAGTCATCGAACCCTACTCCCTCCGGCGCGCCCGAAGCGGCAACCTGTTGCTCCACGCCGTCAGGGTCGATTCCCGTGAGCACCGCTCATACAGCATCGGTCAGATCACCAGCGTTCGCGTGACCAATCGCTCCTTCAGGCCCGTCTTCCGCATCGAGTTCGCCGCATCGGGGAACCTGTCTGCGCCGCCCGTACGCCGCGGCAGCAGCACATTCTCCGCGCCGCGCCGCCGACCTGCCGGCATCGTCTATATCGTCCAGTGTCGGATCTGCGGTCGTACCTTCCGCCGCTCGACGTCATCAACGGTGTTGAGGGCACACAAGGGCCAGCATGGCTATCCATGCCGTGGCCGGTACGGGCGCTTTGTCGGCCAAGGATAGGAGCCTTGGGGTTGAGAGCCGCCGTCCCGTCGGCCCGCCCTCGCCCAGCGTGGTCAGCGCCCCGGCCTTCGAAACGGCCGCCTCGATCGTGGCTGAAGGCATCATCGACGAGGTCCGCGTCCTCGCCGCCGACAGCCTCCACGACGTGCTCTTCGCCCAGGCCATCGCGGCCCGGCTGATGGCCGCGGGCGATGTTCGCGAGAGCGAGCGCGACGAGGGCCAATAGCTCGGGTGCGCGAGCGCGGAACGACTTCCGACCTACTTCGGACCCAACTTCCACCCAACTTGCACCAACTCGGAGGCTACTTCCTCGACCGGCGCCAAGCGTGGATCGGGCTACTTGCCCAACTTCAAGTCGGAATCGCGCGGAAGAAGCCCTGCACTATCGGTAGATGGTGTGCCCACCGGCGTACCGTCTCGGTGGATCCGATGGCCGAGACCGACCGCGGCGACGAGATCGTCGAGCACCTGCTTGCGCACCATCGACACGACCATCGCGCTTAGAGAGCCGTCCACGCCACGCGCGGCAGCTCATCCGCGCCGAACCCATCGCCGCCGTGATGAACCGGGCCGCGTGCACCTCGTGGGCTTCTCAACCGACGAAGACGTGGATCACTGCGTAGACCACCCCTGACGCAGTGAGGATGATGCCTTCGGCACGCCCGACGCGACCGCGCAGCAGCATCGATGCGGCCACGGCGGAGGCGATCAGCAGCGCCGGCCAATCGAGCCAGCGGACCTGATCCGGAACGAGGACCGGGGTGAGGAGGGCCACCAACCCGAGGTTGAAGAGCAGGAAGTAGAGCACGGTCCCGACGGCGTTGCCGGCCGAGACGTCGGCATAGCCACGCCGAGCGGGCAGCGCTTGGCGGATGATCTCTTCGGCCTCGATGGCGGCTGGCGTGACGATCATGCCGACCAGCCCGGCCGTCAGACCGAAGGCGGTGATCAAGCCATCGGCGCCGACCGCGACCAGTTCCCCGCCAGCCGCCACCACGGCGATGCCGGCGAAGGTCAGCGCGATCGCTCTCCAGAGTGGCCGAGGCCGCTCGTTCGCCGCACGCAACGGCGCATCGTCGACGAAGTCGTGGCCGCGTGACGTGCGCACGATGTGGACGATGGCCAGCCCGAACGCGCCTAGCAGCACCAGCCCCGTCCAGCGTGGGGTCTCGCCGAAGAGGACGGGCAGGCCGGCCAGCAGCGCCGACGCGGGAATGAGGAGAACGATGCTCCGAGGCAGGTCGACCCGCAGCGGCGCGATGAGGGCACCGACCCCGAGCGCCATCGTGAGGAGGAAGATCGCGCCGCCGAATGCGGTCCCGAGCGCGACATCCGAGGAGCCGCGCTGCCCGGCGGCGAGACCGACCGCGATGTTCTCGACCTCCATCCCTGACAGGATCACGCTGGCGACGAACGGCGCCACACGCGCGGCCGCAGCGATACCGACCAGACCATGAAGGAGCCACTCCGTCGCGGCGATGACGAGCAGCACGCCGGCCGCGAATGCGAGCAGGGCGAAGGCGGCGGTCACGCGCTCACGATAGCGGTGGAACCTCGTCGACCCGACCCCTCGACGCCGCCTGCGTCAATGCTGGACCTGTGCGCCGCGGCCCTCCCATAGGACGTGTTCGGCGGTCTCCAGCTGGAACGTGGAATGGTCCACGTCGAAGTCACCGGACAAGCAGAGGCCGAGGTGATCGAGGATGGCACCCGGGTTCGCGTCGGGTCCGACGACGACGTGGGCCGAGACGACGTTCATGCCGCTAGTGATCGTCCAGGCATGCAGGTCGTGGACGGCTTCGACGCCCGGAGCTTCGAGGATGTGGCGTCGCACTTCGGCCAGATCGACCCCCTTCGGCGTCGCCTCGAGGAGGACGTCCACGCCATCACGCAGGAGGCGCCAGGTGCGCGGCAGGATGAGCACGCCGATGAGCAGGGATGCGACCGCATCGGCGGCTCGCAGGCCGGTCACCGCGATCACGACGCCGGCCACAAGGACGGCGGCAGCGCCCAACAGGTCGCCGACGACCTCGAGGTAGGCGCCACGCATCGTCAGGCTATGGGTGTGGCCCGGCCGCAGCAGGGAGAGCGAGACGAGGTTGGCTCCGAGCGCCACGGCCGCCACGACGATCACCAGATCCGGATCGACGGCGGGCGGCGCCACCAGCCGCGATACGCCCTCCCACAGGATGAAGGACGCCACGCCCAGCAGGAGCAGGGCGTTGACGACGGCGGCGATGACCTCCAGGCGGTAGAGGCCGAAGCTGCGCCCGCCGCTGGTCGGCCGATCAGCCAGCCAGATGGCGCCGAGCGACAGCGCCATGCCTGACACGTCGGCGAAGACGTGCCCGGCGTCGGCCATGAGCGCCAACGAGTTGCCGACGATGCCGGCGAACAGCTCGACCGACAGGATGCCCACGCTGACCAGCATCGCGCCAGCGAGTCGGGAGCGATGACGAGCAGCGATGGTGGGGGCTGGCACGGGCCAAGTATCAGGCACCCTCCGGCCCCCCTCGGCCCGTCGCCTGATCTTGGTGGCGGATCCTTCGGCCGCCCCTTACGGCAGGACTGAGGCCGGCATGCGCTGGCGCTCGGGGCGACGCCGTACGTGATGCGGCCCAGCATCACCGACGGGCATCGCGGGTAGCTGCTCGGGCGTGCTGCCACCGTTCAGGTTGAAGGCGAGCTTGCCAGGCGGCGGCCATTGGTCGGGGGGCCCCCGATACGAATAACGCGAGTGGGCACGTGCCCGGAGCGATCGACACTCGTCGTCGGCCCGGCTGAGCGCGGATCGCGGCCGTCCCTTCGCCGAGCCCGCGAGACGCCCACCGGACCACCTACCCATCTTGGTCGTTAGGTGCCGGTTATACCGTGGTCATCTCGTAATGCCACCCGAAGGGTCCCGAGCATGCCCATCGTCGGTTCAATGCCAAGAACGCTTCTCGAGATGCCACGCCTGCCGGTTGGCGCCAAGGCGGCCGCGGGTGATCGCGGTTGGAAAGTCGTGCTTGGCGTCGCCACCGTGTTGGCGCTTGCCTACTTCCTGTTCGCCGGGGAGCCGCGCCCTCAGGCCGTCCTCTTCACACTCGGACAGGCATTCGCGTCGCTAGCCGTCTTCGGCGCGGTGGTGGTGTATCGACCGCCCAACGCCGGCGCTTGGACCATCATGGGAATCGGTCTAGGTCTGGTTGCGGCTGGCACGGCCATCTCGCTCGGCGTGCCGGCATTCGACGGTGCCCTGCCGTATCCGTCGATCGCCGACGTGTTCTATATCAGCGGATACCTCGTGATCATCGTGGCGGTGGTCCGGCTGTTGGCCTCGGCCATCTCGAGTCGACCCATCGATGCGACCATCGATGCCCTCATCGTGACCGTCGCGATCGGCTTGGTCTCCTGGGCGATGATCATCGACCCGATCGTCGATGCGGGCGGCACGCCCGGGGTTGCACTGTTGGTGTCCCTGGCCTACCCGCTGCTTGACGTATTGATCCTCGGTTTGGTGGTGGGCCTCCTCTTCACCGCTGGCCAGAAGCTTCCGGCCCTGTGGCTGATCGTCATCGCGATGGTGTTCAACACCGTCAGCGACCTTGGCCTGGCGGCGATGAACGCCTCCGGTGGCTATCGACCGGGGACGATCATCGATCTCGGTTGGTGGATCGCGGTGGCTGGCTGGGCCGCCGCTGCCGCTCATCCGTCGATGAGCAGGTTCATCATCCCGGCCGCCACCGATCCGGGCGTCGCCAGCCGGCGTCGAATGTTGTTCCTCGGAATCGCCGCGCTCGTTCCTGCTGGGGTCATCGCCTACCAGCAGTTCGTAGGTACGGCTCCGATCGACATCGACATCGACGTCGGTGGCACGATCGCCATCACGGCCTTGGTCATGTATCGACTGTCCAGGATGGTCTCCGAGCTGCGTCGCACGTTACTGGCCCGGTCCGTCGTCGAGCAGACGCTCGCCTTTCGAACGCTCCACGATCCGTTGACCGGACTCGGCAACAGGGTCAAGTTCGCCCAGCAGCTCGATGGGCTCCTTGCGGCGGGATGGCGCTCGATCGCGGTCCTGTTCTGCGACCTCGACGACTTCAAGAACGTCAACGACACGCTCGGCCACCCGATCGGGGATGCGTTGCTCGTGGCGGTCGGGGCTCGCATCGACAACGTCATGCGGCCCGATGACCTCGCGGCGCGACTCGGCGGTGACGAGTTCGCGATCCTCCTGAGGGGCGTGCGGCGCGAGGAGACCGCGATAGTGGTCGCCGATCGCATCCGAGCGACCCTGGCTGAGCCGATCTCCATCAACGGCCACACCCTGCTCGTGGGTGCCAGCATCGGTATCGCATTGATGAGCACCGACACGCGCGACGCCCTCGAACTGATGCGTAATGCGGATATCGCGATGTACTTGGCCAAAAGCGGCGGCAAGGGTCGCGCCGAGGTCTATCGATCGTCGATGCATGCTGACGTCCTTCGGCGCCTCACGCTCAGGGCGGATCTCGAGCAGGCCGTCGAAGAACATCAGTTCAGCGTCGCCTACCAGCCGATCGTCGATCTCGCGACCGGCCAGCTCGAGGGGGCTGAGGCGTTGGCGCGCTGGGAGCATCCGACCCGCGGCCAGCTCCCGCCGTCCGACTTCATCCCGTTGGCGGAATCGACCGGACTCATCGTCCCACTCGGTCGCTGGATCCTGGAACAGGCATGCCAGCAGGCTGCCGCTTGGCAGCGCGAACGCGGCGACCGACCGTTCTCGATGGCCGTCAACATCTCCACGAGACAGATCGATGAGCCGGGATTCGTCGATTCGGTCGCTCGGGCCCTGTCGGTCTCTGGCCTGCGACCCGATCGTCTCACCCTCGAGATCACTGAGACCGCCCTCGCCGATGCCACCGGCGCTGAGCGAGTCTTGAACGAACTGCGAGCGATGGGGGTTCGGACAGCTCTTGATGACTTCGGCACGGGCTACTCGTCGCTCAACTACATCCAGCGCTTCCCCATCGACGTGATCAAGATCGACCGCTCTTTCGTCATGGTGCTCGACGAGGCAGGCAATGAATCCACGGTCCTATCGGCGATCGTGGACTTGGCGACCCAGTTGCACATGCAGACGATCGCCGAAGGCATCGAAAGCCCGGCACAGCTTGAGAAGGTCCAGGCGCTGGGTTGTACGTTCGGCCAGGGGTACCTGCTCGCCCGGCCGCTGGACACTACCGCCTTCGGTCTGCTCAACGAGAGCCCGACTCGGGACTTACGTCCAAGCCGACAGATCCCTACGCCCGCCAGCCCGACGGTCACGGCTCCGCCCAAGAAGGCGATTGCAGCGTCACTGATACGTGGGCCGGCCGCGACGCTTGCTCATGGGCGCAGCGCTCGCCCCAAGGCCGCCGCGAAGTAGCCGACGGAGCGCGCCACCGCAACGGAAAGTGATTGCTTGGATGGCCCTTCTTACCCGCCGTCCAGATCTCGCTGAGGCCGAATCGCTGCAGGGATCCCAGCCCAGGAAACCATCTCCCGGCGCCGGGCGAGTTCGGGTACAAGTCGACGGTGAGGAAAGCGGATCGCGGCTCGAGTGCGCGTGCGCCGCGCCCGCGTCCGTGGCGATGCCTGTGCCACCTATCGCTGCCGTTGCCGTGAGGCTCGGCGCATCGCTACTCACCGCCCGTCGTGGCCGTCCACAGCGGCGAGCCGGTCGAGCCGTCAACCCCGCAGCCGACCTTGAAGGCATACAGCTTGTCGTCGTCGGACCCGACGTAGACCACCCTGTCAGCGACGGCCGGTGAAGATCCGTTATCGCCCAGGATGGCCCTCCACTTCACGCCGAGGCTTCCGACATCGGTCGGGGACAGGATGTCTTCGGATGGGTTGGTGCCGGTATGACGTGGACCGTTGCGAAACTGCGGCCAGCCGGGCACGCAAGAAGGGTGCTGCGATCCCGAGCGGGCGGTTAGGGCCCACTTTGGTGGCGGATTCTTCGGCCCGGGCGAACGGGTAGCCGGGGGCCGCCGACGCTGCTGCAGGAACACGAGGCAACGAAAGAGTGTCCCTGGGGACGGCGGTCGGCCTGACGGTGCACTGTAAGATGCGCGTGCCGTGAGCCACGGGCCGCGGTCGCGGACAACCGAACAGCCCGGCAGGAGACATCTTGTGATGATCCGTAGGTCGCTGCGTGTGGCGGGTCTGATGCTGCCGTTGACGCTGCTCGCCCTGATGGTCGACATGCCGATCGCGCTGGCGACCACCAAGGTCATCTCGGACTGCTCGAACGACAACCAGCTTTCCAGTGCCCTCATCGGTGGTGGGACGATCACGTTCAGCTGCGGCACGGCCACGATCGTGCTCAGCAGCACCAAGACCATCTCGGCTCCGACCACGCTCGATGGTGGCGGCCTCATCAAGTTGAGCGGCAACGGCGCTCGTCAGCTGTTCATCGTCAACAGCGGGGCGAGCCTCGACCTTGCCCACATCACGCTGACCAAGGGCAACGACACCGGCAACGGCGGGGCCATCGACAACGAAGGTTTCCTGGCGCTCGACTATTCGACGATCACGAGCTCGACCTCAAGCGCGTCCGGCGGCGCGATCTTCAGCCGTGGTCAGATGGACATCACCGGCAGCACGCTCGCCAACAACACGGCGGTCAGCGGCGGTGCGATCTTCGCGACAGGGTCCAGTGCGAACATCACGGTCTCGGGCAGCACGCTTCACGACAACCATTCGACCGGGACTCACGGCACGAGCAACACGGCTGGCGACGGCGGCGGCGCCATCTACCTGGCGCAGAACGCGCAGGTGTACGTCTATTCGAGCGACATCTACCAGAACACGGCGGCAGCAGAAGGCGGCGCCATCAAGGCGACCGATAGTGGAACCCACCTTACCGTCGCAGCCGCAACGACCATCCACGACGATCAGGCGACGCTCAAGGGCGGCGGCGTCTTCAACACGGCTACGGCGGATCTGTCGAACACCACGCTGACCGGGAACATCGGCGGCAGCCCGAACCAGCTTGGCGACGGCGGGGGGATCTACAACTACGGCACGCTGACCCTGACGAGCGTCACCATGAGCGGCAACAAGGCCTACTACGGCGGGGCGATCTCGAACGCGTTCGCGACCATGACGCTCACGAACGTCACATTGAGTGGCAACGGTGACGCGAACACGAACGATACGGGTGCTACGGCGTATGCCGGAGCCATCGACAACTTCAACGCGACGGCCGATCTGACCAACGTCACCATCGCCGGGAACGCGGCTTTCAGCGACGACGGCGGCATCTTCAACGAGCACGTGAGCTCGACGCCGCCTTACCCAACGGTGCTCAACCTCACGAACGTCCTGTTCGTCGACAACACGCCACACAACTGCGGCTTCGGCGCGGCGGCTCCAGCGTCATCCGCCGGCAATGTCTCGACCGATGGCAGCTGCGGGTTCGGAGGTGCGCGCGACAACGCGACCGTTGCGCTCGGTCCGCTCGAGACGAACGGCGGCTACACCTTGACCCAGCGCTTGCTCCGCGGCAGCATCGCCATCGACGACGGCACCAACACCGGCGCGCCCACGGCCGACCAGCGAGGCGTGTCGCGGCCTCAGGGCAGCGTCGTGGACGTCGGCGCTGTCGAGTTCGTGCCGTGCACGGGCGTCCCGACGACCAAACCTACTCTCGTCGGACCCGCGTCAGGGGCGATCCTGAACACGACTCAGCCGCTGCTCGACTGGGCAGGGCCGGACTGTGCCACGAAGTTCAAAGTGATCGTCCGACGCGGCACCGCGAGCGGCACGATCGTCTTCAGCAAGACCGTCTTTCCAGCCTCGCAGGTCAAGACAAGCGCGCTCTCGCGGTCGACCACCTACGTCTGGCAGGTCAAGGCGTGCGACGCGGCCGGCTGTCTCGCCGGTGATCGGTGGACTTTCAGGATCAAGTAGCGGCGCGCGTCCTCGCGTCGCGCTCCGACGTCGACGGGGAACTCGCCCTGGCACGGGCCAGCCATGCCACGGCCCGGCGCACCGTCAGCGTCACCATCACCGGATCGTGCGCTTAGAACGGTGCCTGCCACGCCCTCCCTGCGAGACCCAGGCCGAACGGCTCTCGGGAACGGGCGCAGCGGCTCGCGCCCGACCGCCGACACGGACCGCACAGTGGCCCGTGGAGGTCCGCGAACATGATGTATGGCTACGATGCCGCCGGTGTGGGTGGATGGTGGATGGTGGTCGCGATGGGCATCCTTGCCGTCGCGGTGCTTGGCTCGGTCTGGTTGATCGTGCACCGCCCGGGAGCCGGAGCGGCGTCACGCTCGAGTGCAGAGGAGATCCTGCGCGAGCGCTTCGCCCGTGGCGAGCTCACCAGCGAGCAGTTCGACGAGGCCAAGCGACGGCTCGGGTGAAGACAGCGGCCTAGCGTTCGCCGATCGTCATCACCGCGGTCGCGATGATGGAGTTCCACGATCGGTGGTTCGTGCAGGCGGCGTTCGGAGAGGTCGGCTGGGTCCGTAAGCTCCGGGTCGCGCGTCTCCTACGCCACTACTGCCAGGAGCCGCCGGACCACGAACGACCGGTCCACGATCGACCGCTCCACGAAGTTCCGGTCCACGCAATACCGCTCCAGGAGCGACCGTCCCAGGTATTCGAGCTCCATACGCTGTCGCTCCACGCGGCACCGGTCCAGGATGGACCCGTCCATGGTCCACCGGTCCAGGTGTTGCCGTTCCAGACACCGTCTGTCCAGCTTTGACCGCCGGACTCGGCAGTCGCCATCGCGGCGGCATCGAAGGCGTGCCCGAAGATGTCCTGCGATCCGGTCAGTGCCATGCCATTCATGGTCAGGTGATCGGAACCCCGGGCAGCCTCGAGCGAGCCGGTGCCGGTGGCGTCGGTGAACTTCTGGATGTGGGCCTGAGGCGACCTTGCCGCGAGCTTGACGAGGTTGATCTCGCCGCCGCCTTGCGCCCGCGAATCGTACCCGGGCACCTTCCGGCCGTTGTCGGCGATGAACCGCTTGACCTGGTCGGGAGTCAGCGTGGGGTACTTCTGCAGGATCAGGGCTACGGCTCCGGCCGTGACCGCCGCCGCTTGTGACGTGCCACTGCCGCGGAAGTAACGATCGCCGAGGAGGCCCTCCGGGTGGGTCTGGTCGATGAATGAGCCGGGCACCCGCAGTCCCTGAAGGTGCGATCCGACCGCAACGAAATCGGGGTTCTTGCAGCGACCGGCACAGACCGCCGAGCTTGCCGAGTAAGCGCCGATGACGTCATCCGAGGACGCCGCCGTGCCCCGGGTGTCATAGCCGCCCACGCCGATGATGTAGGGGTCATACGCGGGATCGGCCAGGCCGGGCGCGCCCTTCGACTTCTGGTAGCCCGTGTTCCCAGCCGACGCGACCACCACGATCCCAGCCTTCCACGCCCGCTCCGCAGCGAACGCCAACGGATCGACGCCATAGGCCTGCGCGGAGTTGGTCCCGTATGAGAGGCTCAGGACGCGGATGTTCATGCCCGGGTCATGGCGGTGCTGGACGACCCAGTCGATGGCCGCGATGACCTGCGACACATCCGTCCCGCCATCGGCGGTGGCGACCTTGAGGCTGACGATGCGTGCCCCGGGCGCGACGCCCTGATACGAGTCGGCAGGTGGGTTCGCGCCCGCGCCGCCGTCACTGCCTGCGATCAGGCCGGCCATGAAGGTGCCGTGACCGTAGGTGTCCAGGTTGCGGTACGCCGATGACTGGGACTCGAATGAAAGGTCGGGGCCGTAGAGCACTTTGCCTGAAGCATCGAGACCCTGGACCGGCGCGACGCCGGAATCGATCAGCGCGACATCCACGCCTTGTCCGGTGTAGCCGGCGCTCCACCAGGCTCGGGCGCCCATGATGGTCGTCGTGTTGTACATGGAATAAGGGTCGGTCTGGGGCGTGTACGCCGACGCTTGGACCGAGGCGCCTGCAAGCGATGCGACGAAGATGCATGCCGCCGACACGGCGACGGCGATCGAGCGGCGAGACACGATCGAAACTCGTGGCGTGTTGTTGCGGTCGTTCATGGCCACAACATCGCATCACGGCACGCCCCTGTCGTTGGCACTTCGGTACCGCGGCGTGGTAGGACAGCAAAGTGCACAGCATCGGTCTCGACCGAGCGTCGCCGCATCCGACCGCATACGGTTTTCGGGCCGCCAGTGGGTGTCAGGCTGCCCGCGGCCGGGCCGGGCCGGGGCCCAAACGAGGTAAGGCGACGCGAGTACCTATGCGCTATGAGCCCCGAACGAGTCGATGCCCTAGGTTGACGTCCTGCCGGCCCGTCGACCGTTCAACGGAGATCAAGCTCATGTCGCCCATCCGCCAGCGCTACGGCCGGGCGCTGACCGACCTCGCCATCGGCACGGAGCCGGGGCTGCTGGCGGCCTACCGCCAAGCGGCCGCCGACCGAGCTGCAGCCCGCGCGCGCGGATAGCAACGGCGTCCGCGCTAGGACGCGCGCATCTTGGTGGCGGATCCTTCGGCCGCCCCTTACGGTTGGACTGAGGCCGTCGCGCGCGACGCGCCGATTCCTAAAAAAAGGGCGCGTGCGGACCCGCGCGCTCGGAACCGCGTCCTGATCGCGAGGAGCTGCCGTCGTACCGCTCCGACCTCGAGGAGGGCCGACACCGTCGTCCTCTTCTTCGGCACACGCCCCGCGTTCATCTCCCGAAAGCACCTGGCCATCTCGCGCACCACGTCGCCCTCCGTCGCGGCGACGGCCGCCCAGTCCCGGCTCCGATGGCCGGCCTTCACGCGCTCGCTCGGGTCCCAGGCGTACAAAGTGCCGCGACGCACCCGCATCGCGATGGCAGTCAGGTCGGCGTGCTCTCTGGGCAGCGGCACGATCGTGGAAGCCTGGGACCAGCGATACGCGGATCTCGTGCTAGCCACGCAGCACGTCTGGCTCCGCGTGGACGCCGAATGAGCTTTGGCGGGCGCTAGGCACCGTGTTCCTCGCGGCTCCCTCGGGCAGGCTGGTCGCGCAACCTTTGGCCGGTCGTCGAGGGAGGGCTGACGGAAGTCCGCCGGCTATCTGCCTGGATGACGCTCCTGAGAACCACTGGATCGGGGACACCGGAGCCGTCCGGACAGCAAGAGACGCCGGTGGAGGGCACCGACGTCTCTATCGGTGGCGGATGCCACGCGCGGTGGCATCACCTCGTGTTTCGGCCGCTTGTCAGCCGCCCGTGTCGTCGCTGGCGGCGTTCACGACGCCGTGGGTGGTGAGCGTCTGGGTGGCCCCGTTGGAGGTGATGGAGACATCCACCGACACGCTGCCCGGCTGCTCCGTCAGGCTGACCGGGACCTTGACGCTGACCCGCGACGAGTGGCCCGTGCGAGTGAGGACGACGCTCACGTCACCGGACGCGAAGTGGACGACGGCCGTGGCACTGAAGTCGCCCTTGACCGAGTGCCGTGCCTTGGCCTGCACCATGAGCTGGCCACCCTGGGCTGCATGGTTGGCCTTCACACTGAAGGACGTGGCCGGGCTGGCGGCCAGCACACCGGTGCTCAACACGGCGAGCAGCGACAGGCTGAGGATCGAGATCATCCCGAAGCGACGCATCAGTAACCTCCGGCCCCCCGGATCGGCTCCGAGCGAACCCTGTGTCCCTTGTCGCGACGGGCCGTTCGGTCCGGCATCCTTGGACAACGAGACCGTAGGGCCGAGCATCCGTGGGGGGTATGACCCGAACGGCGGCCCGTTGGTACGACGACGGAGGCCACTCGACCGCACAGCAGCGCACATCGAGTGTGCCGGCCAGGTGCCGACCCACCGATCGCGGGCCGAAAAAGCAACGGGCGCCAGCCCCACCGGTCGCGGCGGCCTTTTCACGGGTAAGGCCGCGCAGCTCCGCCTGTCCCCGTCGTCGGCCGCCACCCATCCTGCCTCGGGCCAGCTGGACGACCTGTTCGTCGACAAGAACAAGCGCCTCTGGTCCTGCAAAGGCTGCACGACTTGGAAGCAGCTGGCCTAGGGGCCTGGGCTGACGATCGAGGTCATCGAAGAACCGCTCACCGACTTGGGCGATCACCCGGCGCCCACGCAGCGCGAGGCCGGTTGGGACGCCCGCCACGCCGGCGCCCGGACCCATTCGGATCGTGGTTGGTCAGCGACCGCTCGGATGATGCGAAGCAGGTATGGCCTGCGCTTCTCGTATCGCGGGCGACAGGGCGAACAGCAGGCTCAACGCGCCGGTCAGGGCCGCGATGATCAGCAGCGTCGGTCCACCGTGCAGCGCGTCGAGCAGGACGCCGCCGAGCAACAGGCCGACCGGCTGGAAACCGAGCGAGATGGTTCGTGCCGTGCTACCCACTCGGCCGAGCAGTTCGTCGGGCGTACTGGCCGCGCGCACCGTGATATAGGCGACCAGCGCGACCGACTGGAACGCGCCACTGACGAGGGCGAACACGACCATCAACGGCAATGATCCGGTGAGCGCCACAGCGGCGGTGGAGAACGCGACCAGGAGATTGCCGAGCAGCAGCCTCGGCGCAAGCCTTCCTGACATGCGACGGCCACCGAGCAGCGCGCCCACGAGCGTCCCGACACTGTAGGCCGAGACGACCAATCCGAACGCGGCCGGACCGAGCCCACGGTCGATGGTCACGTAGTACGTGACGGCCGGGATGACCGGCGCGGAGACGAGACTGACGGCACTCCAGAACGCGATCGTGTCGCGCAGCACCCGGTGATGGACGATGAACCTGACGCCCTCGGCCATCTCGTGGCGGAGGGCGGTCGATGGCTGTCGGTCGGTACGCCGCAGCGGCCGGTGGATGAGGGCCAGGCTGAACGCCGAGACGGCGAATGACGCGGCGTCGATGGCCAGCGTCGGGCCGGCGCCGATGATGCCGACGAGGATGCCCGCGATGGCCGGCCCGATGATGAAGCTGCCGCCGCTGACCGCCTCGAAGGCACCCATCGCTCGCCCCAGTTGTCGGCGATCGACCAGATTGGGGACGGCCGCCGTCCAACCGGCCATGAACAGCACGCGGCACACGTTGATGGGGAAGGAGACGAGCAGGACGGTGCCCATCACCGGCAGTGACAGGAGCGCCGCGAGCGGGACGAGCGCGGTCAGGACCGCCCGACCGGCGTCGGCCCAGAGCATCATCCGCCGCCGGTCCCAGCGATCGGCATAGGCACCGGCTGGCAGGCCGAACAGCAGGTCCGGAAGGCGCTGGAGGACGCCGACGATGCCCATCTGCAACCCCGAGCCGGTCAGCGCGAGGACGAGCAGCGGCATGGTCGTCACGCTGATGGCGTCGCCCACCGCGGAGATGCCCTGGCCGACGAGGACGGTGCGGAAGTCGCGGTTACGGCGAAGGCTCGGCTCGGCCGCGTCCTGCTGATCGACGGACCGCGCCCCCTGTGCCATGCTCGAGACGGGCGATTCGGTGACCGGGTCGAGATCGGGGCGGGCATCACGCGGGGCCGGCGGCGGCGTCAACGGGCACCTCTGCGTCATCTGACCGGCGGCCGTCCCGGGTGCACGAGATGGTACCCGAGCGCTGGATCCGCTTGTCGCCGGCCGCGCCAGGGCGCATGCCGAAGGGCCGCCCTACACTCGTCGGGAGCACCGTGTGGCGTGGGCTCGCCCGGAACCGTGCCATCGCGGCCTGCCTGACCGAGAAGGAGCGCCGCG